>JAOZUO010000011.1 GCA_029938605.1 Deltaproteobacteria bacterium
CCTACCTGCCTACCTGCCTACCTGCCTACCTGCCTACCTGCCTACCTGCCTACCTGGGTTTTCGCTTGTACTTCTGAATCATGCGCGCAAGCCTGAGCTCAGCGGCCGCGAGCCTACGCATGGCTTGCTCTCGCTTTTTCAAACCCACCCGGATGGCGGCGAAGTCGGCCCGGGGGTAAGCAGCCATGAGCTGCGAGTACGCCACCGACAGCTCCTGATAGGCGCGCACTTTCTGCAGGTGGTGGGGCCGAATCAGGTGGGAGCGTACCTGGAGGTTGGCCAGCTTGCTGGCAAAGCTCGCGGTGGCCCGCACAAGCACCGCCTCGAGCAGATCCACGCCGGCCTTCTGGTTGGTGAAGATCTTGCCCTCGAACTCGTCGATGCGCCGCTTGAGCTGGCGCTCCTCGGTCCGTAGAGGCTTCATCTTCGCCTCATAGTCGAGCACCGCCGATCGCACCTTGTCCAGCTCACACCGCGCCAGCCGGGTGCAGCTACAGACACTGATGCTGAGCACAACCAGGGTCGCGAGCCGCCCGCGACGGATGATTCGAGCGCGAACCATGGCCGGCAAACCTCCCGTCAGGAGAAGAGTCGCAGGATATCGCGGTAGGTGAGCAGGGCCATGAGCGCCAGCAACAAAAAGAAGCTCACGGTATGAATCATGTTCTCCACCGCGGGACTGACCCGGCGACGGGTGATGGCGGCGATGAGCAGGAACACCACCCTCCCCCCGTCCAGGGCCGGTACGGGGAGCAGGTTGAACAACCCCAGCAGCGTCGACAGGATGATCACGATGAGCAGCGCCCGATCCGGCCCGGCCACCATCTCCTGCTTCATGTACGCGACAATGCCCACGGGCCCCGAAGCGCCCTCCCGCACCTTCTTGTCGCCTCCGAAGAGCTTCTTGAGCCCACCGAGCATCTTGCCCGATTGCCGCACGGGGAAGGTCAGACCCGCCCAAACATCGGCGCCGACGCCCTTGTGCTTCCAGGTCAGCACGCGGATCCCCGTGAGCTGCACGCCGATGTTCCCGGTGTGCTTGTTCGGCGCGACCTCTCGGTACACCGTATCCCCCTCGCGCTGGAGGGTGAAGCGCACCACCTTGCGCTCCTTGCCGGCCCAGCGGAACCCCTCGTAGGCCCGCTCGCAAACGTCCTTGAGCTCGCTGGCTGATGCGATGGGCCGCCCGTTGGCCACAAGGATTGTGTCACCGACCTGGAGCCCGTCCTTGGCTGATATCGCCGGCTCCCGGGCGATCTTCTCAACACGGACTCCCCCGCCCTTTTTGGGCCGCACCAAAACGACGCCAATAAGATTGGTCTTGGGGTCCAGGGGCTGCCGGATGGACTGCTTCTGGCCGGACCGCAGAATCTCCAGGGTGGGTCGCTTGAGGGCCTCGCGCTTCTCGGCGTTCGGCTCGTGGCGAAAGCCGATCTTCCAGCGAGACAAACAGCCTTTGTAGGTGGCCAAGCCATCGATGGCAAAGCCATCCACGTGGGTGAGCACGTCCCCGGACTTGATGCCGGCTCGCTCGGCGGGCTTGTCCTTGGTGATCTTCTTGAGCGTCACGCCGGGCTTGGCGATGTACCTGGGCTGACCCAGGCTGCCGAAGAGTAGTGCCGCGAAGATCAAGGCGAACAGGAAGTTGGTCACGGGTCCCGCCGCGATGACGGCGATGCGGGCCCACACCGAACGGTTGTCAAAGAGGCGTGGATCGTCGGGGTCCTCGCGCTCCTCGACGGGGTTCATGCCGTCGATCTCCACGAACCCGCCGAAGGGGATCAGGGCGAGTTGGTAGGTGGTCTCGCCCTTGGTCTTGGACCAGAGCACCTTGCCGAAGCCCACCGAATAGCGCAGGACCCGCATGCCGCTCCAGCGAGCCACCATCATGTGCCCCGCCTCGTGGATGGCAATCAAAAAGCCCAAGGCGATGATGGCGAGAACGTAACCGAGAATGCTCATGCGCAGAAAGCCTGTCCGGGCCGCATACCATCGGCCCCGTCAATCATATTGCCTGTGTGTGTAGCACATCTCGGGCGGTTCCGCCCGACCCGACGGACGTCGGGGTCAACCGTGCAGAATCGGGGGTTGGCCCGTGGACTCGAGGGTGGAGCGCCAGAGCTCGCCCTCCAGGTCCACGACCTTCCGGCCATTGGTGGCCGCGGTCAGGGGTACGTGGGTGAACTGGTCGTGCCAGAGCCCCACCACGATGCCGGTCTTGCCCGCCATGCCGGCGTGGGCGGCGTGCTCGGCGAGGTTGCCGCAGAAGATGGCGTCCTTGGAATTGGCGGGCGCCGCACGGATAATGTAGCTGGGATCGATGTACTTGAGGTTGATCTCCCGCTTCAGGTCCTTGAAGTGGGCCTTGATCCGGTCCGAGAGGAACCGGCCTATGTTCTGGAGCTTAACGTTGCCCGAGGCGTCGAGTTCCCCCATGGCCTCGAAGATCTCCTGGCCCGCCCCCTCGGCCACCACCACCACGGCATGGCCTCGTTGCTCCAACCGCTGCTCCAGGAATCTCAAAATGCCGTGCTCCCCCTCGAGATCGAACCGCTGCTCGGGCACGAGCACCACGTTCACCTCTCGCATGGCCAGGGCCGCGCTGCAGGCGATGTACCCTGAGTGGCGCCCCATGAGCTTGACCACGCCCACGCCGTTGGGTGCGCCCTGGGACTCCACGTGCGCCGAGCGGATGGCCAGGGTTGCCATGTCCACCGCCGTGTCGTACCCAAAAGTGCGGCTGATATAGGGGATGTCATTGTCGATGGTCTTGGGCACGCCCACCACGGCGATCTTCAGACCCCGGCGGGTCACCTCTTCATGGAGGGACTGGGCGCCCCGCAGGGTGCCGTCCCCGCCCACGGTGAACAGAATGCGCACGTTCATCCGCTCGAGGGAGTCCACGATGGCCTCGATGTCCTGGGACCCGCGGGACGAGCCGAGCATGGTGCCACCCATCTCGTGAATATCGCTGACCGCGGCCGGATCCAGCTCCACGAGCGAGTGACCGTACTTGGCGATGAACCCCTGGTAGCCGTACCGGATACCAAAGATGGACCGCACCCCATACCGATACCAGAGCTGAGCCACCAATCCCCGGATCACATTGTTGAGCCCGGGACACAGCCCACCACAAGTGACGATGGCCGCCTTCACCTTGGAAGGATCGAAGTAGATCCGCGACCGGGGCCCGGCCTTCTCGAAGGTGACGGGCTCGGTGCGGGCCTCACAGTGCTCCCGAAAGCTGCGCAGGCTGGCGTCCATCAGCAGGCGCCGATCATCCTCCACAAAGTTCGCGATCTCATCACCCTGGGTGGTGTTGAGATTCAGGGGAGAATCCACCCTGCGCTCCCCCAGGGTTGGAACGCTCAGATCCACAATGTCGCTGGTGGTGTCGCTGCTGCTGTCACTCACGGGCCATGGCCTCCTGGCGGGGTATCAGTATTTGGGCAAAGTCGACGCTCGAGTCGCTCGAGTCGCACCGGCGCCCATACTAGGCGAGCCGCCCCCACAAGTCCATGGGCCCCGCAGGTAAGGAGGGGATCTCAGAAGGAGGGCGGAGGGAAGTTGGGGTCGCCGGACTCCTGGTCGCGGAAGTGCTCGAACAGGAGGAGGGGGACGCAGATGGAGAGGCGGGTGAGGAACTCGGGGAGCGGCACGTCCTTGAGGGGCGACTCGTCGCGGACCTCGCGCAGTCGCATGGGGAGGCTGGTCTCGGCGCCGGTGGGGAGCTCCCAGGCACCGCTCACCACCTCCAGGCCCGCCTGGGTGCGGGTGACGAAGCAGGCGATGGTCTTGCCCACCTCGTGGTGGTCCTGGATGGACTCCAGGTGCAGCTCCAGGGTTCCGGCTCCGGACTTGGATCCCGTAGCAGCGTCGGTCTCGGTTCCGGTTCCAGTCTCGGTTCCGGTCTCGGTTCCGGTCTCGTTCGAGAGCAGGTCAGTGACCTGAGCGAGGTCCTTGGACCCGAAAGCGTCAATGGTGAACAGGCCGTAGCGGCTGTCGTGCAGTCCACGCAGGGCGGAGCGTTCGGCCTCGGTGAGCGGGCGGGGCAGCCGCGCGATGACGCGGTCCACCAGGGGCCGGCCGTCGCTGTCCTGGGCGCCGAACATGACCCACTCCCACACGGCGCCTTGGACGGTGGCGTCCTCGTCCTGCTCATCCACGTACTCGAAGAGCTGTTGGAGGGCGCCGGCGGCCGTGGGTTCCACATTTTCCATGAAGCGGCCGCGCGGTCCTGTCTCCACCAACTCCATGGCGAAGGCGGAGATATCCTCCGCGGTGGGCAGGGGCGCGTCAGCGCCTGAGCGGGCAGCCAGGAGCATGGAACCCTCGGCCCCAAGAAAAGAGCAGGTCGCGGGGCAGTCGATCTTCACCACGCGGTTCTGGGCGCAGCACACCGGACAGATGGGCGCCGACCGCGCGGGGCACAGGCGTTTGCCTTTGCGCTGATCGCATACGTGACATTTTGCTTTACCGGCCATGGGGTCTACCTTTCTAGCGGTACGGAAGAAGATGCGGCCTTGGGGCGGAAGATGCAATATACTCACCAGACTTCTGTCCGGTAGGGTAAAAAAGCCAAAGCCGGTACGCAATATTTGGAAGGCAAAAAATGAAGACGCTCCAACTCCTGGTACTCACCGCTTCGATGACCCTCGCCGGGGCGGCCTGTCAGCGCGACTCCGACGGCAACTCCCGCAAGCCCGGCAAGCCAGGCGACAGCATGGGCGCGCAGGGCCAGGGAATGGGAATGGGGACGGTTCAGACCCCCATCGCCAAGCGCCCCAAACAGCGGCCGGGCCCCACGCCCAAAACGACGGGGGCCGACAATGTCCTGCGGATCCCCAACGCCCCGGGCGTCAAGTCCATGACCGTGGCCCAGGCCAAGGCGGCACCCTACGTAAATGCGGCCGTTTCCCGGGTGGTGACCCTGGCGCGCAAGCACTGCAAGACCCACTGGTTCGGTCTGTATCTGCGGGGCAAGAAGCTGGGCTACGCCGAGATGGGCTGCCGGGTGGTCAAGTGGAAGGGAAAAGAGGTGCTCGAGCGCACCTCCCGTATGGTGATGCAGGCCCAGCTTTACACCACCGCCGTGCGGTTGGAATCCAAGTCCGTTTCCCGCTTCGACGTCAAAAACGGAGAGATGCTGCTGTATGACTACGTCATGAAAGGGGCCCAGCAACACAAGACCCTCCGGGTGGAGCGCAGGACGGGCGGCTGGCTCCTGCGGCGCACCTACAAGGCCGGAGCCATCGTCAAGCCCGAGGAAAAGAGGATCCTCAAGACGCTCAAGTCCAACCTCGCCACCGGCGAAACCGCGGTGTCGACGCTGCTGATCGACGGAAAGCTCAAGCCAGGCGCGCGGTACCGCTACGTGGAGTTCGACCCCGAGGACGGTACGGAGCGCGACAGCGCCGTCCAGCTACTCAATACGGCCACACGGTCTTTGCGGGGCGTGAAGGTACGCCTGCACAAGCTGGAGATGATGGAGGTGCACCGTCGCCTACGCGGGGTCACCGTGGTGGACGCCGAGGCCAACTGGCTCGACGGACTGCTCCAGGGCACCATCCGTATCCGACGGGAAGAGAAGGCAATGGCCAAACGGGTGGATCCCAACGCCGGGGACTTTGGGCTGGGCGTGGTGATCAAGGCCAAGTCGAAGATCAAGAAGCCCGCGAAGGTCTCTGTGCTCAAGCTGCAGATGAACGGGTTCTTGCCCACCTCCCTGACCGAGACCAAGCGACACAAGCTCGAGAAAAAGGGCGGCCAACAGGCGGTGCTTACCATCACCCGGGAGTCGGTGGCCAACCTGCCGACCATGACCCTGCCGGTGACCAACAAAAAGTACGCCGCCGAGCTCAAGTCGACCCACAACATAGAGACAAAGCACAAGGACATCCGAGCCCTGGCCAAACGGGCAGTGGGGGGTGAGAAGAGCGCCCTGGGGGCCGCCCGAAAGATCAACCGGTTCGTGTTCGGGTACTTGAGAAAGAGCCTCTCCACCAACCTGGACTCGGCCCTGGCCATCGCCCGGGCCCGGGCCGGAGACTGCACAGAGCACGCCCGGCTCATGGTGGCCCTGTGCCGCGCCGTGGGGCTCCCCGCCCGGGAGGTGGGCGGCGTCACCTACGTGCCCGACATGGGTGGCTTTGGCTACCACGCCTGGGTGGAGGTGTGGGTGGGGCGCTGGATCACCAGCGATCCCTCCTGGAACGAGCTCCCCGCCAACGCCACCCACATCCAGATGGGCGGCCCCAACGACGTCCAGTGGATCGGCACCCTGGGCGCCCTCAAAATCAAGGTGCTCAGCTTCAAGTAGAAGATGCCTGTGCTAGTGCCCGGTATCAGTGATAGGTTTCATAAGTCGCGAGACAATTTCGTTCGCTGGCAAGACGCGACGAGGGCGTGTACCAGGAGTACACAACCGAGGAGCAACGCAGCCAGCGGACAAAAGGGGCCGCGAATTGCGGAAGGAATCACTGATACAGGGCACTAGGTCAGCCTGAGCAAATATGTCGAGCTCCAACTCTAACAAAGGGGCCCCTCCCCCCCTGGGTCCGCTTCCCCCGGTGGGCGACGACACCGTCGCCGCTCCCTCCTTCGAGGACGCCGCGGACCCGGACTACTCCCCCACCCAGCCCGTCCGGCTCATGGATCTCGCTGACCTGGAGGCCTCTCACGAGGAGGAGTTGGACCCAACGGCGGAGCGGGTGCTCACCCCCGACCAGGAGCCCGAGACCCCCGAGCTGCCCAAGCCCCCGGTCTCCTTTTCCCCGCCGGAGATACCCCCCCCTGATGGATTCGAGGCCGACGACCACTCGGATCCCACCCGGGAGCCCGATGGCGCCAACGGCCATGACGAATCGATCTACGCTGGGACTCATTTCACTGCTGAGTACCCGGAGGGGACACCCTCGACGGACTCGCTGGCCCAGAAGCTGCGGCAGACCCACATCACACGGGATCTGCTCACGCGCTCGGGCCGTCGACGCCAACAAAGCGCCAAACGCGGCTCCGACTTTGAGTCCGCGGTGATCTCCAAGGTGGTGGACATGTCCCCGGCGCTCATGCAGATGAGCCCCACCGCCGACGACGACTTCTCGCTCACCGACGGGTCTTGGGTCCATCGGGGCAATCCGGCCACAAGGGAGGCGGGCGCGGCGGAGACAGGCGCGGCGAAACCCGAAAGCATCACAGACGTGTGGACAGAAAACGCCTCCGATCCCCTTCCAGAGCAGATGCGACTCTACGACAAGCTAGACCCGTCTGGGCGGTCCCCGTCGTCGGCACCCATGGACCAGACCGTGGTGGCAGGCCGCTACCGGGTGCTCGAGCGCATCGGCGTAGGCGGCATGGCGCGGATCTTCCGGGTCCAGCACCTGGAGCTGGGCAAGCACTTCGCCTTGAAGATCATCCACACCGCCCTGTCGGAAGACACCAAGATACGGGAGATGTTCTACCGGGAGGCCCGGCTGGCGAGCTCCCTGGATCACCCGAACATCGTGCTGCTAACCGACTTTGGCGTGGACGACAACTACGGCGCCTTCATCGTGATGGAGTATCTCAAGGGCGAGACCCTCCACGCCCGGCTGCGCAGGGATGGACGGCTGCACCCCAACGTCGCCTGCGAGGTGGCCCTGCAGATGGCCGAGGCCGTGAGGTTCATCCACAGCCGAGACGTGGTGCACTGCGACATCAAGTCCGAGAACGTCTTTTTGTGCGAGCCACCGGCCGAAGCGCGTCGCCGCGTCTTCGTCAAGCTCCTGGACTTCGGCCTGTCCCGTCAGAAGATCGGCTCCGGTCGGATCCCCGTCTCCGAGGTGGGGGGCACGCCGGCCTACATGGCGCCCGAGCGCATCAACCGGTTGTCCCCACGACCGAGCATGGACATCTACTCCTTCGGCGTCCTCCTATACGAGATGGTCACCGGCACCCTGCCCTTTGTCGGCACCGTGGAGGAGGTGCTCATCGCCCAGCTCAAAAAGAAGCCCGAGCCCCTGTCGGGTCGCACGAAGGGACCGGTGGACGACCGGCTGGAGGAGCTGGTCACCAAGGCCCTGCAGAAGGATCCGAGCAAGCGGCAGAAGGACATGGGGGCCTTCATCTACGAGCTGCGCACGGTGATGGATATGCTCGGCATCGGGCGGAGACGGGGCAAGCAGCGCGTGGAGCGGGTGCGGACCAGCGGTACGGCCGCCCGGGTGAAAAACAGCGAGCTCCTGGTGGCGGACTGCCCCCTGCCACTGTTTTTGACCGATCCCCGAGGCAACCTGGTGCTAGCGAACAAGGCCTTTGCCTCCTTTGTGAACCTGACGGTGGAGACGGTAACCGGCGCGCACCTCAAGGACACCCGCCTGGGCCGGGTGTGCCCCGAGATCCTCAAGGATCTGCACCGGGCCATCACCAACCGCAAACAGACCCAGCGCATCCTCTCGTTCCCCTGGCGCACCGCCAAGCAGGTCTCCATGATGGTCTGGCTGAAGCCGGAGATCTCGGGCGACAAAGTCGTGGCCATCCTTGGCGTCATCCATCCCTTTACGAAATCGACCAAGTGATTAGGGGTGGGCCTTACGAGGCTTCTTTTTCGTGACCAGCCGGAAGTGGTGAGTGACCGCGATGGTGGACAGCAGGTCCATCTCCGAGGTGTGGTAGCCGTTGGTCCAGTTGTTGATGACGAGGGGATAGCCGCTTTTTCCCAGGCGGTCCGAGATGATGCCCACGTGATCTGGGCCGTGCTTGGGCAACGTGTCCATGAACACGATGTCGCCAGGGAGCAGCGTGTGACGGGTGACACGCCGGACCGACGTCGCCAGGAGACGGAAGTGAACCTTGAAGTAGGCGACCATGTCGCGGACACGGCGGTGGTCAATGTTGCGATCCGGACGCTTGATCCAGCGATAGAGGCGGCGGTGGGTCCTGATGTGGCGGTGCATGAGCTGCTGGAGATCGAACCCGGCGTTGCGCATGGCGCGCACGATGACATCGGTGCACACACCAATCTTCGGGCTGACGTCCCCCATGGGGTAGCGCAGCCGCACATAGCTGCCCTTGTATCGGGCGCGGTTGTACACGAGCTTCTTGGCTCCGAGCACCACGTCCACGGCGTCAGGGATGGCGTCCCCATCGCGGTCCCCCAGCCCCGTGGTCCCGACGCGGATCACCACGGGGGTACCCAGACCCACGTGGCGGTACAGCTCGATGACATCGGCGTCGCGCATGGCGATACAGCCCAGGGTCCAATCGCGTGAGACGCCCCCGCCGTGGATCCGGATGGAGCTGCCCAGGCGGGTATTCTGCGGCGGCGTTCGACGGCGTGCGATGGCTCGCTCGATGCGGCGAAGCTGACCGGGGCTGATCAGCTTGCGCGCCAGGCCCCGACGGCCGTCGGCCACGTTGGGATAGGAGATCCGCAGAGACCGAGCGCCGTACCGCTTCGCCAGGTTGCGGTGCAGGGCCTCACTGATGAAGTACCGCCCCTCGGGCGTACGCCCATCGCCCTGTTTGATCTTGTCGCCCTTGGGGTTGAAACCGAACCGAACGGGGTAGGCCTTCACGGCCGCCCCTTGGTGTGTCAGCACCAGGACACGGTGCTCTTTGTCGATGTGGACACCGTTGCCCTTGCGACCGATGTGCCCCGGAACCCGCAGCGAGATCTTGCTATCGTACCGCGAAAACACGCCCCGATCCGCGAGCCCCGTGGACCGGGCGCGCCCTCCCCGGGTGGGCGGCACCACGGCAGGCGACACCCTCGGCGACACCCTTGAAAACAACCCCGGTCGCGGGGAGGGGCCTGGGCGTCGGAGCGCGACCCTGGCAGCGCCTCCACGGGTGGGCCGGGGCGGTGGCTCCGCGCCGGTGGTTTGGCAGGCAGCAACCAGCAGCGTCGGAACCAAATGCGCCCACAGGCGGGTCCCGGAGAGCATATGGGGCATGGGGCAGCTCACTTGGGCCAGTATACCCCACCACCGGGGCCACGCCTTCCTTCGGGACCGCGCAATAGATCACAAGCCATTGGTCGGCGAGGGACTATAATGGCGACCATGTCCAACGAAAGACTCGAGCCAGGCCTGGTATTGGCCGGACGGTTCCGCATCGAAGGCTTCATCGGTGAAGGCGGCATGGGCACCATCTACAAGGCCCGCCACGTGAAGCTCCCGCGCACCTTTGCGCTGAAGCTGCTCAAGCCGACCCTGGCCGCCGACGCCGACTTCGTGGCGCGGTTCCTGCGGGAGGCCGTGGCGGCGAGCAAGGTCGTCCACCCGGGCGTGGTCAACGTCACCGACTACGGCCAACTCGATGACGGCACCTACTACATCGCCATGGAGCACCTCGAAGGCGAGGGCATAGACGTGCTCCTCGAGCGCGAGAAGCGGCTCTCCCTGGACCGGGCGCTGGACATCCTCATCCAGCTCTCTGACGCCCTGGACTACTGCCACGAGCTGGACATCGTGCACCGGGACCTCAAAACCGACAACATCCTGCTGTGCACCATCCACGGCCGCCGGGACGTGGTGAAGCTGGTGGACTTTGGCATCGCCCGGCTCATCGGCCCGGAGCTGAGCCAGTGGCAGATCACCCAGGGCGGCGTGATCTTCGGCACCCCGGAGTACCTCTCTCCGGAGCGGGCCCTGGACGCTGAAGTGGACGGACGCTCCGACATCTACTCCCTGGGCATCATCGCCTTCGAGCTGGTCACCGGGACGCCGCCCTTCACGGGAAAATACACACAAATCCTCAAGGCACACATTTCCGCCGAGCCCCCTACGCCGTCATCACAACTGGCCCAGCCCCTACCGCCCGCCTACGACGCGCTGGTGCTCAAGTGCCTGGCCAAAAAACCCGAGGAGCGCTTCGCCACCTGCGGGAACCTCCTGGGGGAGCTGCTCCGGATCCGCGGATCCCTGGCCGGCGGTACTCATGAGCTGGGCGGTTCTCAGTCCAACGGATCTACGCCCCAGCGGCCCACCACCGACGGCTCCTGGCACTCGTTGGCGGTACGGCGCCCCTCGACCGGTGCTGCCCCAACCTCGGGAACCGTGCGGCCCGAAGCGGCGGGGCTGCAGGCGCTCGGTGAAGCCGTCCACCTGGCCACCGAGGCGGCGGCCATCCGCACCGCCCTGCGCAACATCCTCAAGGATCTGGCCTTCGGACTCGGCGACCAGCCGTCCACCCCGTCAGTTCCACGCCCCGGAAAATCGTTCCAGGTTTTCGGCGAGGACCGGGCGTCGAGGGCAAGGCGCGACGAGGGCGCGTACCGGGAGTACGCAACCGAGGAGGAACGAAGTCATCGGCGTTCGGATCCGTCGAAACCCGGAACAGACTTCCGGGGCGTGGGACTAGGGAAGCAGCTCGAGCAGGTCCTACAGATCGAGGGCCAGAGCCGCTCCCTGTCCGAGGAGCTCACCCTCCTGGCCCAGCAGCAACTGCAGCTTCAGGCCGAGACCGACGAGTACACCGGGGCCCTACGCCAACTGAGCTTGGACCTCGACGCAGTGGCCGCCAGGGACGACCCGGCCGCCGACGCCTACCGGCACCAGCGACAGGCCGTGGCACACCACATGGACAGCCTCGCCGAGGGAAGGGACCGCCGCAGCGCCACCGTGTCCCAGGAGATCATGGACAATACCGCCGCGGTCAGCGACCACGACACCCACCTGGCCCAACTCTACTTCGCGCTGTACGCCGGTGTCATGGCCCTGCGCGGCACCGACGCGGCCAGCCCCCTGGATAAGCAGTACCACCGGCTGGACGAGCTCCAGACCCAGCTCTGGGCCACCTGGGCAAAAATCGGTTAGGAATCGTTAGTGAGGAGGAACGCGGGCAGCGACGATAGCGCGGACAGCTACTCGTCAGCTTCGACGGTCTCTTCGTCCGGCAGCGCGGCCGCCACCATCTCGGCGATGTCGAGCACCTGGATCTTTTCGTCCGCGTCGAAGGCCTTGAGGCCGTCTGTAATCATGGTGGTGCAGAAGGGGCAGTTCAGGGCCACCACACCGCCGGCGGCGGGCAGGGTGTCGATGATCTCCTTCGCACGGTTCTCGTTGACCCGCGGGGTCTCCTCCTCCATCCAGAACCGCCCACCGCCCGCGCCGCAACAGAAGGAATGCTGCCCGTTTCGGTCCAGCTCGATGAGCCGGGTGCCGCCGATGGCGTTCACCACGTCCCGGGGCTCGTCGTAGATCTTGTTCCACCGGCCCATGTAGCAGGAGTCGTGGTAGACCACCGTCTGGCTCTCGCCGGATCTCGGCAGGTCCAGGCGCCCCTCGGCGATGAGGTCGGCGATGACCTCGGAGTGGTGCAACACCTCGTACTCACCGCCGAACTGCGGGTACTCATTCTTGAGCGTATGGAAGCAGTGCGGGCAGAAGGTGACGATCTTCTTGACGCCGTAGGTGTTGAAGGTCTCGATGTTCTGCTCGGCCATCATCTGGAAGATGAACTCGTTGCCCGAACGACGTCCGGGATCGCCGCAGCACACCTCCTCCGGGGCGATGGCGACCTTCACACCGGCGGCCTTCATCACCTTGAGCAGAGCGTGGCTCTGCTTCTGGCTACGGTTGTCGAAGGACCCCGCGCAGCCCACGAAGAAGAGATACTCAAACTCGATGGGCTCGTCTTCGTCGAGCACCGGCGTGTCCTCTTCGATCCAGTCCATGCGGCTGTCCATGCCGATGCCCCAGGGGTTCATGTTGCGCTCTATACCCTTGAAGGCGTTGGCCAGCTCCTGGGGCATGGACTCCTGGGCAAGGACCAGATTCGTGCGCATCTCGAGGATCTTCATGGGGTGCTCGATGAAGACCGGGCAGTTCTCCTGACAGGCACCGCAGGTGGTGCAGGACCACAGGGTCTCGGTATCCACGTACCCCAGGGAGGGGTCATCCTCGGCGCCCTCGGCCACCAGGGGCTTGAGGTTCTCGAGCTTCTCCTCCAGCGCGGCGATCTCCTCGGTGTCCGCGGCGGCGTGGGCCACCTCCAGCGCGCTGAGCAGGTCGCCGCGATCCCGGCTGGCGTAGCGAAGGTCGTGCACCAGCTTCATGGGAGACAGGGGCTTGTCCGTGTTGTAAGCCGGGCAGTAGTTTGTGCAACGCGCACACTCGGTGCAGGCGTAGTTGTCGAGCATGGACTTCCAGGAGAACTGCTCGTACCGCTCCACGCCCCAGTTGGGCTCAGCCTCGTCGTCCTCGTCGTCCTCGTCCTCCATCTCCAGCTCGACTTTGGGCATGATGCCCAGCTGGCCGCGGTTGCGGAAGAAGATGTTGGGCAGCGCGCCCACCAGGTGGACGTGCTTGGAGTAGGGAATGTAGTTCATGAAAAACAGCACGATGAGCACATGGGCCCACCAGGCTACGCCCGCGTGGGCGTGCAGATACGACATGGAGCCGCCGGCGTATATGGCGCCAGCGACCTTCATGAACACCGTAGCCAGGGCCGGGTCACCGGCCTTGACGCTAGCGGCGTAGTGGGCGCCGTGGGCCATGAAGTGGCTGAAGCACAGGGCCAGGATCATGCCCAGGATGAGCGCGGCGTCGAAGTTCATGGGAATGAGCCGCGGCTTGAGCACCACCCGCCGGAAGACGGACCAACCGATGACACCGATCACCAACAGGTTCGTAATGTCGAGGGCATACTTGAACGTAAGGGTCAGGGTGGACCCGGCGAAGCGCTCGTAGCTGAAGGCCGGCCACAGACCCTGGATCAGGTACTCCGTAGTGCCCATGGTAATGACGAGAAACCCCCAGAAGATAACCAGGTGGTGGATGCTGGTGTGGACGTGCTTATAGCCGGCGCCGGGGGGATCCTTGACCCGCCACTGGAGCAACCAGTACTGGACGACGTCGGCGTAGGCACGCCAGTCGAACAGGCGGGCGAAGGGGTTGGGGATCGCCTCCTCCTCGCGACACTTGATGATCCGCTTGACGTAGACCATCAAAGTCCAGGCGAAGCCCACCAGGGCTCCCAACAACAAGACGCCGAAGATGACGCGGGATGTGTAGTCTCCAGAGGTCGGCATGGAAATGTCTCCTGAATCCGAGCAGTGCGCGGGCGGCCTGGCGCGTACAAAAGTGCTGAGTTTTCGCGGGCCAATGTAGCCAATGGACCACGAACTACGCAATGTTTCTTTTGGCTGTGCATTTATCAATTCCCAGGGGTTTGTCAACCCAATGGGGACCCGGTGCACGCGGCCTTGGACCAGGGCGTTACCGGGCTAATACAGACCAACGCCCCCCCCAATAAAACCATAGAGTTACTTTGCGTCGACCAGAAGAAACCCAAAAGGCAACTCAGGTGAGCTTCTTCCAGGTGGGACGATCCCAGCCGGGAGGCTCCCAATCCGGGTGCTCCCACACGGGCTTCTCCCATTCGACGCGATCCCACTCGGGCGGGCCCCACTCGGGCGGGCCCCACTCGGGCGGGCCCCACTCGGGCTTGGTGCGCGGGTTCTCCAGAGGCGATTGGGTCTCGGGCGCGGGAGGCAAGCCACCTTCGGGTTCCGGGAGCGGTTCGGCCTCGGCGTCGGGAGGCGGTTCGGCGTCGGGAGGCGGCGTTCGGTCTTCCTCTGGCTTGTCTGTGGTCACGGCCTACTCCCCCTCGAAGATACCGGCGATGCTGGCGGCGTCCATGCCCGCGAGTAGGGCCGCGGCTCGGCCGGCGAGGCTCTGGAGGTGCTCAATGAAACGGTGATCGTGCTCGGTGACGAAGTTGTGGGCCAACTCGTGGAATATGATCCCCAGGGTGGTGGGCGACAGCGGGTTGGCAAAGTCCACCTTACCAATGACGTTGAACTTCAACGACCCACCCGCGGCGTCAAAGGAGGCATCCTCCACCAGCCCGTCCAGGGTAGGTTCCTTGTGCACGAAGGAGATCTGCAGCCTGCGCCCCAGGAGCCGATCGCCGAGCCAACGCACGAAGAGACCGAACGTCCGCTGCTCGGCGGTGGGCTCCACCGGTTTTTCATTGAACTCCCGCTCCCGCCGCTTCACGAACTCCTCGGCGGGCTCCATGACCCGCACCAGGGCCGCGAAGACGCCCCGGGGCATGGTGCCGGCCTCCACGACGCTGCCCCCGAGCTGCCGAGCCCGATCGTTGATGCGCTCAGTCCCCCCCAGCAGCGCGCCCGGGGGAAATACCCGGGCCACATACTGCTCCAGGGCGCGCGCGCTGATCATCTGTCGCCCCAAGACCTCGTCCACCCACTCCGAACGCAGCGCCCGCCGATCCAACCACTGTTCGATGAGGCTCTCGAGGAGCAAGGACTTGAGGATCATCTTGTAGTGCTCGGTGGCGCTCTCCCGGTGGTCGGCGAGGGGCAAACGCTGCTGCACATCCACATGCCACGGCACGCTCAGGGGCTCGACGGGGATGCCCATCTCAAACAGATGCGGGATCTCACCGGGCCTCGGGTGGTAGAGATCCACCCGGGTGGGTCGCTCCAGGATCCGCTCTATGCCGTTTCTGATGACCACCGTCTCGAGCATGCAGTCCCAGAGGTTCAGGTAGAGCCGTGGCGGCTTGATGCGATGCTGGCTGATACGCAGAGTGACTTCCCTGGGGGGAATGATGAGCGACAGCTCCCGCAGTGCCGCGTCCACGTCCTCGACCGCCGATCGCCGCCGCAGGACAATGCGCGTGCCGCGTCGCCGGCCGTTGTCCACGACGTGCCGCCCACGGTCGTCGAAGTGAATGGTGGAGCCGATGGTCTCTACGGAGGCCGACTCCATGGCCGAGATGAGCTCCTTGAGCCCGCGCCCCTTGCGACCCCGCTTGGTGGGGGCGTCCTCCTTGTCGGTGAGAAACACGGTGTAGACCAGCTTCTCGTGGGAGAAGCCCTGGGGAGCGTCGTCCTCAATGAGAATCTCATCGGACCCGATCTGCACCGCAACCTCAGCGACGTCCTCGTCGAAGGAGTTCTGGATGGCCTCCTTGAGCAGCGACGACAAGGGCCGCCCGGCGTTCATACGCCGCCACCCTTCGTTGGAGATCTCAAACCAGTTGTTTCGGGACAAGCGGAAGCCTCCTACGAGAGGATACCACGACTTCGGGCCCGAGGCCCGAGCGCCCGAGCGCCCGTTTCAGTTCCTCAACCCGGAACAAACTTCCGGGTCGAGGGACTAATGCTTGAAGCTGCGCTGTCCGGTGAACACCATGGCAGCGCCCGCCTCGTTGCAGGCCTCAATGGACTGCCAGTCGTTCATGGATCCGCCAGGCTGGATCACCGCGGACACGCCCTCGAGCAGCCCCACCTCGATGCCGTCCCGGAAGGGGAAGAACGCGTCGGACACCATGCAGGATCCGGGCAGGCCGCCCTTCTGCCGCGCTACGTCGCCGTCGATGGCGGCCTTGGCGTCTTCGTCGGCCTCGCCGAGCTCGTTGTAGGACTTGCCCAACCGGTCGAAGCTGAGCCGGTCGGCCAGCTTGATGTAGGCCTTGTCCCGGGCGATCTGCGCCACGCCCACCCGGTCCTGCTCGCCTGTTCCTATGCCCACGGTGACGCCGTCTTTGACGTAGAGCACCGAGTTGGAGGTAACCCCCGCCTCCACGGCCCAGCCAAAAAGCAGGTCCCGGAGCTCGGCCTGGGTGGGCTGCCTTTTCACCGTGTGCTCCGTTCCCTTGTAAGTGCTCGTGGCAGGCAGCAGGTCATCGGGGGTACGGGCCCGCAGGCTGAAGGACGTCTGCACCACGATGCCGCCGTCCATGAGGGCCTTAAACTCCGGCACCCGGGCATTGGCATAGTCAGCGAGGCGGTCCATGCGGGCCACCCGTACGATGCGCAGGTTCTTACGTCGGGCCAGGATCTCGGACACCCCTTCCTCGAAGTCCGGCGCGGCCACCACCTCGAGATAGTTCTCGGCCACAGCCTCGGCGGTGGCCTTGTCCACGGGGCGGGTAAACGCGACTGCCCCTCCAAAAGCCGCCACCCGGTCCGCCAGGTTCGCCGCCCGGTAGGCGTCCTCCAGCGAATCCCGAACGGCCGCGCCGCAGGGGTTGTTGTGCTTCATGATGGCCGCCGCGGGCCTGTCGGCCAGGTAGCGTAGAATGTTCAGGGCGTTGTCCACGTCCGTGAGGTTGGTCTTGCCGGGATGCTTGCCCGACTGCAACAGCTCCAGATCCGTGACCAGCCCACGCTCGGGGCCGAGCAACTCTACCTCGCCCACCACCAGGTTGCCCTCCACCAGCCGGTACAGGGCGGCCTCCTGACCGGGGTTCTCTCCGTAGCGCAGACCCTTCTCCACGTCGTCGATGACCCAGCTCACCTTGTCGTAAGCAAGGACTTGGCGTCGATCCCCGTCCACGAAGGCAATCTCCATGCGGGGGGGGAAGTGGTCGTCCATGACCGTGCGGTAGGCTTTCTTGAGATCGGTGTCGTTCGCCATGGGGTCTCTCCTGCGCATCTGAGACGCGCTCGTAGAACTAGTCCACTAGCTCGGATTCTCCAGCTTGTAGCAACCCAGCATATCCCCGTCCAGGGCGTCGCCCAGATAGGCGGCGATGGTGCTGTCGTAGGCCGCCGTATGCGCGAAGGCCTTGCGTGCCAGGCCAAAGCGGGTGGCCAGGTTGAGCTGGCCGTCGTGGGCGCCCAGGGTCTCAAGCAGCGGCGCATAGTCCGCGGGGTCCACCACCGGAGCCACGCGCAGGTAGTTCTTCGCCGCCGCGCGGATCATGCACGGCCCGCCGATGTCGATGTTGGACCGCGCACCCTCCACTGTGACGTCGGCCGCGGCGATGGTCTCGGCGAAGGGGTACAGGTTCACCACCACCAGATCGATGGGCAACGCGGCCGTACGGGCGAGGTCCTGGCGATGGGCCTGGTTGTAGCGCTCGGTGAGCAGCCCCAGGTAGATCTTGAAATCCAAAGTTTTGACCAGGCCACCCTGCGTCTCGGGCTGACCCGTGTAGTCACTCACCCGCGTGAGATGATTCTCGGAGGCGTCACCAAGGATCTCCTCCAACCGCGCGTAGGTGCCGCCCGTGGAGAAGAATCGGATCTTCGGATTGATCGCCACCAATCCCCCCGCGAGGTCGGCGAGCCCGGACTTGTCCGAGACGCTGACCAGGACGTGCTGGATCTTCACCAGGTCGTCCACCTGCTCTACGATGTTCAGTGCCATGGGGTCCTCCTGGCCGGGGACGAAGTCCCGCAGCGCTACGTTACGGCTGCTTACGAAGCAGTACCTGATTGTTCTCGAGACGTACGATCCCCCGGGCCACCCGATCCACCATGCGCGGCAGAAGCTGGTGTTCCACGGCCAACCCGCGCTCCTTGAGCTCGTCCAAGGTGTCGTCAGGATGCACGACCACCGGAACCCGCGCGATCACCGGCCCGGTGTCCATACCCTCGTCCACGAAGTGCACCGTGATGAAGGTCTCGGCGAGCCGCTCCCCTTGGTTCGTCAATCCGAAGGCGAACTCATAGCCATGCACCCCCTGGTACGCCCGGGTGTCCGCCGGGTGCACATTGACCACGCCCAGCCGACCCTCGCCACCGAAGTGGGCCAGCAGCACGGGCGTGATGATCCGCATGTACCCCGCCAACACGGCCATGCGCGGCGCATAGGGCTCGAGCGCCTCCAAAATGGCCCTCTCGTGGTCACCGCGCGACGCAAACTTCCGCCGGTCCACGACCAACGTTGGGATCCCCCGCCGGGCCGCCCGCGCCAGTCCCGACGCATCAGGCTCATCAGACACCACCGCCACCACCCGCACACCCACCAGCCCCGCCGAGGCCGCCGCACAAATAGCCTCCATGTTGCTACCGCCACCGGAAACAAAAACTACAATAGACACCGCATCGGACATAGCAACGGATTATGGAAGGCCCATCAAGGAGCGTCAAGAGAGAGGAAGGGGGACGTAGTTAACTTGTTAACTTTCCAAGCAGCTTTTTCACAAAAAAGACGATTGGTTTCAGTTGGTTATCTACAATGACACCCCTGTATTAGATGATGGAAGCAATACCCCCCCAAACTACAATGACACCCCTGCACGAGACGATGGAGGCAATACCCCCCCAAACCGCCAGACATACTTGAAATCAGTTGGCTATTTCAGGATAACATGCCGAAACAAGTTAACAAGTTAACTACGTCCCCTCTCCCCTTGTGATAATATGGCGCCAGATCTGGGGGTGTTGAAGATGAAACTGTGCAGGACCATCACTCTGGCTGTGGTTTTGGGTTTGGGTTTCGGGGCGATTGGGCTTTTCGGATGCGTGGAGGAGACCACGTCGCAGGTCTGTACGCCGGCGGCGTCGGGGTCTACCACCGTGGCCAAGCCGCTGTTCGTGCGAAACCTGTCCATTGGCAACACGGGGTGGTTCGCCTCGCCAGCGGCAGTGGACCTCACCGGGGATGGGCAGCTCGAGATCGTCGCCGCCTTCTATGACATCGCCGTGTGGGATGCCCAGGGCAACCTGCTCGATGAGGTTCCCAGCGGGGACAACCACCAGGGTCGGGTCTACGCGCCCCACGTAGTGACAGACCTGGACGGGGACGGCATCATCGAGGTAGTGGTGGGCTCGGGCCAGGGCTACATCGCCGCCTACGAGTGGCTCGGAGACAGCCTGCAACTCAAGGCGGGGTGGCCCTACATCACCTGCTGCAACGAACCCGAGGTCCGCTCCCTCGCCGCGGCGGACCTGGATCTGGATGGACGCGTGGAGATCATCGCCGCCACCACCGAGACCGGCGACTACAACGGCGGCGAAGCGCCCCGGGTGTTTGTCTTGGACGCGGACGGAAACGACTACCAGCCCGCGGGGCTCACCGAGTGGCAGGCCTGGCCCCGGTACAACCAGGACACCGGACCGGGAGGCGATCAGAACGACTATGGTCACCACGGCTACGGCTGCTTCGGGCTGAACGTGGCGGCGGGCAACATCGACGACGACCCCGAGCTGGAGGTCATCGTCACCAACGACACCCACGAGATGATCGCCTTCCACCACGACGGTGTCTCGGTCCAGGCCGACACCTTCTACACCCGTCGGAGTGGCGACTACGACGGCGACCCCATGGACTGGGGCACTTTCATCCGGTGGATCGATCCCGACGTGGAGGATCGCCACTACCACGACCACGAGGGCGAGTGGCCCCACCCGGGCTGGACCATGTGGGCCCAGTGGACCGCCTCGCCCCCGGCGGTGGCGGATCTGGACGGCGACGGACTCAACGAGATCATCGGCGTGGCCAACGCCGAGATGGACGAGCCCTACCACACCTACCACTACGCCTTCTTCGTCTTCGACGGCGATCACGCAGCCACGGGAAACCGCTCCATGCGGCGGCACCCGGGCTGGGAACACACGCCCCTAACGGAGCACCCCTTCCAGGACGACGACTGGTATCCACCGGGAGGGGTCCCCGCCACCACCATCGTGAACCTGGCCGGAGACGACCGCCCCGAGCTGGTGGCGCCCATCAACGACGGGTACGTGTACTGCTTCACCGCCGACGCTGAGCTGCTGTGGCGCTACGACTACAGCCGGGGCAAGGATCTCCTCTACGCCTCGGAGGTGGTAGTGGCGGATCTGTCCGGAGACGGGCGCCCGGAGCTGATCTTCTCCACCTTTGGCGAAGACGACGGGGACGGCCACCTGGTGGTCCTGTCAGCGGCGGGCGCAAAGCTGCACGACATCGCCCTGCCGAACCAGAACCCGGGGTCAGGCAACGGCATCGGCGGCGCTGCGGCGCCCACGGTGGCGGACCTGGACGGCGACGGAAACCTGGAGATCCTGGTGCTGACCATCGACCACGGCCTCGACGTGTACACCGTGCCCGGCTCCGCCGAGAACTGCCTGCTGTGGCCCACGGGCCGCGGAAACTACCTGAGAAACACCATCGGCCCCAACACCGCTGATTGAGGACTCCATGCGACTGCGTTCCCTGTTTCGGGCCCTGGTACCACGATCCGGAAATCTGTTCCGGGTTTCGACGGCTCCGAACGCCGATGGCTGCGTTGCTCCTCAGTTGAGTACTCCCGGTACGCGCCCTCGTCGCGCCTTGCCCTCGGCGCTCGGCCCTCGCCGAAAATCCGGAACGTTATTCCGGGTCGTGGTACTGGTCCCGGCCTTCGCGCCGCTGTTGATTCTGTCTGTCGCCGCCCCGGTGACCGCGGCGCCCGCCGAGCCCCTGAAGGCGCCCGCGCCACCCCTGCACCTGCACACGGGCGCGCTGCTCCTTTCGCCCCCCGCCGACGCGCCCCGCTCGCGCCTGTGGACCGCCGTCGCCTTCCAGTTGGGCTCCACCGAGACCCTGGGCTGGGGCCACACCACCTCCAACCGGGGCGGCGTGATCCTGGGCGGTGAATACCTGATCCCACGCACGGGCGGGCTGGCCGTGGGCGGATCCCTGGCGGTGCTGGAGCTGCTGGACGATCACGTCGTCATCCCTCCGGCCATCTCCGAGCACGAGACCCGCCTGGACCTGGGCGCGACCCGGATCTACGCGCGCTACCTCATCGGCGACTCCACCACCGAGCGCGGCAAGTGGATGCCCGGCACCAAAGCCCTATCCACCCAGCTCTCGGCCTATCTGCGCTTCACCCTGCCCACCGCCACCTCGGTGCTCAGCCGGCAACGCCACCCGCGGCCGCCCCTGCGAGACGCCCTGGGAGACGGGGTGAACGACATGGCCTGGGCCGTCGTGGAGCTGGGCGCCAGCTTCGGCCTGGTGGCGGGGAAATGGTACTCCGCGTGGCTGGCCTACACGCCCTTCTTCATGGGGATCGTGCCCGACGGCGCCCACCACCCGTTTTTCCAAGCCCTGCACCTGCACCAGGTCGTCCGACTGCCCTGGCAGCTTCCGGGCAAGGGAGCCTTTGAGATTCTCTGCGAGGTGGCCGGCTTCTTTCGCTTCCCCGGACAGTCCGACGCCACGCTCTACCCGGGCCTCGCTCACTTTGCAATCAACCCCGGCATGCGCTATCGCCTCGAGCACTGGGCCTTCTCCGTGGGCGCCAAAATCGGCTTTGGCGATTGGGCTCCCCTCGGCGACCGGTACACCATCGGCCTGGAGGTTGCGCACAACTTCTAGTGTTGTTTCACGCGCGCAAAAAGTGCTACCGCGGTGGTCCGAAGACGCGAACTCCCAGCGTGGGACCCGCCACCAACCGTAGCCGACCGGACCGCGCCAGAGCCAGTCTGGACACCGGACCAGGCAGGTCCTGCCGACCGAGGACCTTGCCCGTGCGCACGTCCCACAGCCGCACCGTCCGATCCGCCCCGCCGGTGAGCACGCGTCGACCGTCCTCGGACAGAGCCACCGCCACCACGCGGCCCCGGTGACCGCGCAGCTCCTTTTCGGGAGCCGAGCCCGGCAGCCGCCACACCCGGGCCAACCCGTCGGCACCACCACTGACCATCAGCGTACCTGCGGGGTGAAGCGCCAGCCCGGTCCCCCCCCCCACGTGAGCGGCCAACCGCACGCGTAGGGTCTGCCCATTCACATCCCAGCAGCTCACCCGCCCATCGGCGTAGCCAATCACCGCCAGGCCACCGTCCCCCGAAAGCGCCACGGCCGCCACGGGAGAGACCCCCGCGAAGGTCGCCACGGACCGCCCGCTGACCAGATCCCACACCCGGGCCTGCCCACCGGCGTCTCCGCTTAGAAGCCGGTTCCCATCCCCAGAAAAAGCCAGAGCCCGAAGGGGCTGGGCGTGGGCTTCGATGGTGCGATCCGCCGAACCGGTCATGGGCTGCAAAGTGACCCTTCCCGCGTCGTCCCCGACGGCCAACAGTCGCCCGTCGGACGCCAGGGCCACAGCCCGCACTCCCTGTCCAAAGGTGGTCAGGACCTTGCCATCAGCCAGACGCCACACCCGCACGTCTCCGCGCGCCGACACCCCGGCCACCAACCGGCCCGCGCCGTCGAGGGCAAGATCCCGGGCCGCGCCGTTACGGGGCAGCAGCGTCCGCACCAGTCGCCAAGTCTTCGCCCGGGGCGACGACGGAGACTTCGGGTGGTCAATCCCCACCCGCTCCCCCGACCGGCCACACAGCGCCACGGTGAGCACCACTGCCACCAGGACCGCTCCCCCCGCAACCGGGATCAGCCACCGCTGCCACCGAGACCACCGCTGCCAAAGTCGCCCCCCCCGCCATCGCTGCCAGACCGTACGGCGGGGCTTTTTCACCTGGAGATCGCCGTCGACTTCGAACACCCCCGTGGTGGAGGAAGACTCTCCCGGAGCCAGACCCGCCCCCTCGGCAGCATCCGTGAAGGCTTCGACGAAGTCCTCCACCTGGAAGTATCGATTCGCGGCCTCCCGGGACATGGCCTTCATGACCACGGCCACCACCGGGGCCGGCACCTCCTCGGGCAAGGGCGGCGGGTCCTGGGAAGTGATCTTGTTCAGGATCTGCATCGGCGATGAGCCCGCGAAGGGTCGCCGGCCGGCCAGCAACTCGTAGCAGATCACACCCAGGGCATAGATATCCGCGCGCTGATCCACATCCCTGCTGGAGTCGAACTGCTCCACGGGCATGTAGTGAGGCGTACCCATCATGGTGGCGGTACCCGTGAGATCACCGCCCTCCTCGACGATCTTGGAGATGCCGAAGTCGAGGATCTTGGGCACCACCAGCGGGCCGTGCCCCGACTCGGCCAGGTAGATATTCCCGGGCTTGAGATCCCGGTGGATGATCCCCGCGGCGTGGGCCTCGGCAAGCCCCTCTCCCACCTGGGTGATCAGGGTCACCACCTCCTCCACCGCCAGCGAACCCCGTCGCTTCAAAAACGCCGCCAAGGTCTCACCGTGCAACCACTCCATGATCAGGGCGACGTAGCCATCGGCCTCGGTGGAAAAGTCGAGCACACGCACCAGGTGAGCGCTGTCGCACCGCGAAGACACAGTGGCCTCCCGCCGGAACCGCTCGCGGATCTCCGCGTCGTGCAGGAACTCGGGGTTGAGCACCTTCACGGCCACATACGTGCCGATCTTCGTGTTCACCGCGCGATACACCGCCCCCATGGACCCCCGCGCCACGAACTCCTCCACCTTCCAGGTATCCTGGATCACACGACCGATCAGCGGATCATTCAGCACCATCATAACAAGCCCGCAAATTCCACCCAAACCCGATGCTGCCGTAGGGAACCACCCACGTCAATACGCCCCTCGAGTTACGGGGCACCCTGGGCCGGGGCGACGGTTGTGTGGGGCGAGGCTTTCGGCTAGCCTGGGTCCCATGTCGTGGTATCGAATCGTCTCCGTGGTCGCGGTCCTTTGTTCGGTCTCTCCCCTCGGTGGCTGCAAGAAAAAGACGCCGCCGAAACCCAAAGAGCTGGCGTCCCTCAAACCGCACGAGGCCTGCAAGCATTTTTTCGGCCGGGTGAAATCCTGCGCACCCGCCATCAATCGCATCAAGGCCGACAAGCTCGGGCTCAAAGGGGGGCAGCGCGAGGCCTATCTGCGGCAGGTGGGCCAGCAGGTGAAGCGGGCCTTTTCGAACCTGGAGCTGCTCTGCGAGCGGTACGCCATCAAGTCCCGCAAGCAGCAAACGGACATGGACCGCTGCTATCGAATGCGCACCTGCGAAAGGTTCGGCCAGTGCTTCGTGAAGATGGCTGACGCCGACATAACCGGTCCCGGTGGCAAAGGCGTCGACCCGCTCAAAGAGATCCGAAAACAGCTCCAGCAGCTCAAGAAGATGCGTCTGCGGCGGCCGGGGCAAGGGCTGCGTCCGGGGGAGATGGCTCCGGGCAGCGGCCAGGGCCAAGGCCACCGGGGCCACATGCACGCACCCACGCCCAAGACCAGGCCCCGCCCCTGATCCCCTCCCATCGGCTTGTACATTGACCGGCTCAAGGGAGGGGGATATCCTTTCACCATGTTTCGTATTTGCCTATCCATAATGCTGGGAGTGGTACTGGTTCTGCCAGGCGAGCTGTTGGCCCAACCCACTACCTCACGCGTCTACGGAACCCCGCGAAAGCGGCCCCGGAAACGCCCCGATCCCAAGAAACCCGACAAGGCGCGGCCCAAGAAACCCGACAAGGCGCGGCCCAAGAAGCCTGACAAGGCGCGGCCCAAGAAGCCTGACAAGGCACGACCCCAAAAGCCAGACAAGGCGCGGCCCAGGAAACCCGGCAAGACTCCCCCTAGGGCAAAGGCTCCTCCACGCCGCCGCAGACTCATGCCCTGGGGCCAACCGCGAGGCGCAAACACCCCCGCACGCCGGGTGGGGGGACCGCCCCGACCGGGCCCGATACCGGACCGTCAGGTGACGCCCTGGCGTCCCCGTGTCCGCGCCACCCAGATGGACCCCAACAAAGCCCCCGGTATCGGCTTCACCATCGCCGGGGTCCGAGTCCTGGGCAACAAAAAGACCACCCGGGGCATGGTACTCCTGCACGCTCGGGTGCCGCTGGGCAATCCGTTCACCCTGAAGATCCGCGACCTCATTCGCCGGAACCTGTTGGCGTCCCCCTTCTGCAAGTCGGTGACGATAAACTGGGAGCTACACAAGACCAAACCCGGAGCGGTGATCCTGTTTATCACCATGGAGGAGCGAATCACCTGGATCGTCTCGCCCTCTTTCAGCTATTCGGACGGCAACTATGGCGGCTCTTTCCTGTTCAAGGAAAAGAACCTCCTGGGTTCAGGCAAGCTGCTGCGCATCTTCGCGGGCTACAACAATGAAGCCCAGCGCCTGACCGTTCAGTACCGGGATCCGAACATCCTGTATTCTCCGGTCACCTGGGCCATCAAGGTGGACTACCAGCGCTTCAACCTCAAAGAGTACGATCCCAGTCCCGAAGGCATCCGAAACGGCACCCTGCTCCGCACCCAGACCTTCCAGCAGTTCATGACGGGGTTGGCCCTGGGCTACTTCTGGTACAACTGGGTGAACACCAGTATCCAATACCAGTTCGGCCTGGTGGACTTCGGCGTACCCCGATGCCAACGCGCCAGCCCTTCCACCCAAGTCACCCTCCAGCGCTGCCCTGAGTCCAGCCTGACCCTGGACCCCATGGCCCTGGGTCGCTCCTACTACGTCGGGCCCATGGCCATCCTGAATGACAATGGCCAGTGGGTCGACAGCATTGATCAGCGAGGCAGGTTCTGGAACTGGAAGCGCGACGCTCAAATCCAGCTCAAGGCGGGCATCGTCCGCAGTCAGACCATCTACGGCATGCGACGCGGCTTCGACCTTCAGTGGCAGATCAACATCGCGTCCAAAAACCTCGGCGGGGAATTTAACTACGTCACCTGGTTTCTGCGGTACGAACACAGCTTCAACTTCGCCAAGAGCCGCGACTTCGGCGCACGGCACAACCTGACGATCTTCGCCGAGCAGGCCGCCACGCACAACGCACCCTACTTCCGAGAGCTGCGCACGGGCGGCGCGGACCTGCGGGGCTACATCTCCCAACAACTGGCGGGCGACACCATGACCCGGTTCAGGGCGCAGTACAAGCTGCACATGTTCACCCTGGGCTGGTTCATGTTCCGGGCGGTGGCCTTCTACGACAGCGCGTGGATCTTCTACCGTGCTGGCGGCAGGGAGGAGACGCGGATGGAGGAACGAGACGGCCTGCGGCGTTACTACCTGCCCCACGCGGCGGGGCCCAAGAGCCGGACCCTGTGGAACAACGGCATCGGCACGGGACTCCGCATCCATATCAAGCCCCTGTCCATGGGATCCATCGGGGTCGACGTGGCCTACGGCTTCGAGGCCCGCGCGGTACGCTTTCTCGTCATGATCGGATCGTAGATGACGCGGATCTTCTTATGTGCGGCACTGCTGACGGCGCTGCTGACGGTAGAATCCACCAACGCCGACGCCCGCTCCCCCCAAGGCAAGCGCTGGGGCCAGGTTCTCCAGGCGGCCTCCTTCGCGGCCAAGGGGCGCACCTCCCGGGCAATTCTTACCCTGAGGAGTCTGCGGCGAACGCGGGACACGCCGGCCCTAGCCACGGCCTCGGGGCTGTGTCGCTTGATGCGGGGCGACCTCCGTGGCGCCCAAAAAGATCTGGACCAGGCGTTGCGGCTGGGCGGCTCCTACGTGGAGGGCCACTACTGGACCGCCGTGGTGGCTCTGCGAGCGGGCCGCACCGTCCAGGCCCGCAAGGGGCTCGGGCGCGCCCTGACCCTGGGTGGAGACCGCCCCCACTTCCTGATGCTGCGAGTTCTGATGGCCAAGAAGTCCGGACAGATGGCGTTGGCCCGGGCGTCGCTGGCCAAGCTGGCAAAAAAGCAGTGCGAGCTGCTCGACCCGGCGCTCTACCCCGATCCCATGGTCGGCCTGACCCAGGCGATCTTGTACATCCTACGCCGCTACCCCCACCAGGCGTCAATCCTGTTCACCGCCGGGAACCTCATGATGATGACCCGCCGGTTCCACCAGGCGAAGCTGTACTACCAGCGAGCCCAGAAGCTCCTCCAGCAGAGCGCGGGCTTGCTTCTGCGGAGGGCGCGCCTGGCCATGGTGGACGCCAACCTCCCGGTGGCCCTGCAGCTCCTGGACCGTGGACTGGCCCTGGTGCCCGGCGCCACGGACCTCCGCTCTACCCGTGCCGAGATCCTCATCGCCCTGGGGCGACCCACCCAGGCCCGCGCCGAACTGGAGCGGGCGGTGAAAGCGAACCCCCGAAACGGCCTGAACCTGAGCCGCCTGGCAGATCTGCTCTGGGACGCCGGAGGATACAGCCGGGCCCAACGGCTCTATCAGTACGCGCTGCGGCGAAACCGCGGGCTGGCCTCGGCCCGCTATGGCCTGGCCCGCTCCCTGGACCGACTTAGACAGTACAAAAAGGCGGAGCAATCCTACCGCGCCGCTACCGCCCTGAGCCCGGGAAACGAACGGTACCACCTGGCGCTGGGGCTGTTCTATGACAAGCTGGGACGCAAACCGGAAGGTGCACAGGTCCGGGCACGGGCCAAGCGAGCGCGCGCCCTGGCCACGGCCATGCGACAACGCAGCCGTCAGGCGGCGTCCATCGGAACCGTGGCCCGACAGGCCTGCCGGGTAGCCCGGGCGGCCGCCGTACCCGCCGCTCGTCTCATCATCAACCGGATGAGAGGCGCCCACGCGGTGCGAGGCTTCATCGCCGCTCACCTCGCAGCCCTGGGCGGCAAGACCCACACCGCCGGCCTCGTCGCGGCCCTGGCCGGTCTCAAACCGGCCCGCCTGCTCACGTCGCAACGCAATCAGCGCACGACCCTGACCATCAAGGGAAAGATCGATCCCCAAATCCCCGTGATACTCAAGCGGTACTTGAGCTACCTGAATCCCGATCTGATGAAGTAGCTCTAAGCGTCCGCCGGAAAATAAATACTCGATTCAGAGCGCCGAAGCGCTCGGCTCGCAAGGCGCGCCGAGGCGCATACTTATTGATATGCAACGAGAAGCAACGAAGCGAGCCGGGATGCAGCGGCGTTCTGGGCGATCTAGTTATTTTGCGGCGGACGCTAAAGCCAGTCAGAATGCATCTCCGCGGAGCTCCAGGCTGTAACGCTTGATCTCCGGGTGATCCTGGGTCACGGCCTCCTCGAACTGCTCCAGCAGCCGAGTAATGTGCTTCTCATCCACGCCCGGCCCGAAGTTGAACCAGATCTTGATGGCATCGTTGTCGTCCCCGGACGGGAGAAGCTTCGACTCCGTGGGCGCCCAGACCGCCGGCTCGTCCCCGTGCTCGTCCGGGTAGGTCTCCAGGAATTTCTCGATCTTCTGAATCGCGGCGTAGATGTCCATGGTGCCCTCCGTAGCTCCCGGTAGCCTACCTCCGACGCCGGGGCGCGGTCCATAGTCTTTCTTTCCCCTTGCCCGCGGCGGCCCGCAGCCTCAAATTAGGCTGTGCCATGATGAATCTCCCCATACCCCTCAAAGACCTCACCCGCATCGCTCGGGAGGCGGGCAAGCTGGGCGTGCGTCACTTCGGCCGGGTCCAGGCCAAGTGCAAGCCCGACGGTACCCTGGTCACCGAAGCCGATGGAGCCATGCAGCGGCTCATCCTGGACCAAATGCGTGCATTGGAGCCCAGCGCCCAACAGCTCTACCTCCTGGCCGAGGAGGACACGGCCCCACCGAATCCCGGCCTCTCGTCCCCCGCGTCCGCGCAGTTCGTCGCCGCGGTGGACCCCCTGGACGGCACAACCTCCTTCGCCTCGGGGTTGCCCCTGTGGGGAGTCTCCGTGGGCCTGCTCACCGAGCATCGTCCCGCGGCCGGGGTGGTCTACATGCCCCTATTGGGCGGCCCCGACGGTTGGATGTATGCGGTGGACGCCACGGGCCCCGCCCGGCTCAACGGCGCTCCACTGGCCGTACGTCCCCACCAGCCCTTCGATACCTTCACCCAGCTCGCGGTGCCCAGCGGGTTCGGCCGCTGGGCGAACCTGCCGGGATTTCGCGGCAAGCTGCGGTCGCTGGGCTCCACGGCCCACCACGTGAGCCTGGTGGCCAGCGGAGCCCTGCACGGCGCCGTTGTCGGCCGGGCCCACATCTGGGACATCGCCGCCGCCGCCGCCCTGCTCGAGCGAGCCGGCGGCGTACTCCGCACCACCGCCGGCGCCCCCGTGGACTGGCAGGCACTGTACGAAGATCGCCTCGGAGACGCTCCCATCGTCGCCGGATCGCCCGAGACAGTAGAAGCGCTCATCGCCCAGCTCGAAATCCGCCCTTTGCCCCGGCAATAAATATCCCCCGGCAAATCCGGGGGGATATTTATTGCCGGGCCCACACGATCAAGGTTCACAGAGAGCGAAGCTCGCGTGGAGGAGTTCACGGCAGCCGCTCTCTCAGCGTCCTGCTGGAGCGGCAGAGTGAAGCTCCTTCACGCGGGCGAAGCGAACAGCTCAACGGCGGAAACAACTCCCGGAAATAGTCAGATCAATCCAGCTCCCGACGAAGCACCACGTTCATCTTCTGATACTCGTCGGATCGCACCTTCACGTTAACGTACCGCGTGAAGTAGCCCGGCAGCCGCACCACCACCCGGTAGGTCCCCGGACTCAACCCCACCCGCAGCCCCTTGGGCCGGCTCAGGGTCCCCACGATGCGCTCGTCGATGTAGAGGGTCGCCTTGGGATGGTTGCACTTGACGAGAATCCCCTGTCGAAGCTGCTTGGGCCCCCCGGACGTCATCCAGTTGCAACCGGCAAATCCTCCGAGGCCCAAAGCCAGCCCGACGACAACCAGCCAGACTCGGACCAGGGGGACACGGTTTGGCCGGACACGGTTTGGCCGGACGCGGTTTGGCCGGATACGATGCTGCGGGCGACGGTTCATTCTGATTCCTCTGTGAGCTCCGTCCTGATGTCCACGGTTCCGGGCTTCGGGCCCTTGCCCACCCGCAGGAGCCACCCCTGAGGCGGACGGACAGTGGTCAGGATCTGTTGGAGACGGCTAGGGTCGTAGAGGGTCTGCACGGCGAGCCAGGTGACACCGCGCCCGAACCGTCGGGTTTTTACCGCGTGGACGCCTGGAAGCTGCAACCGGATCTGTCGGGTGAGCTTCAGCAGAGTGGCCAAACCCAGGGGTCCTCGGAGGCGCACCAGCACCGTCCGGGTCAACCCCGTGGGGAGACGCGGCGGTAGCAGCCGGCCCAGCCGCCGGGCCAGGGTGCCGAGTCCCTGCGTCAGAGCCGCCCCCCCCGCCTTCTTCGTGTCGGAGTGGTGGGCCAGGCCAGACTGCTCGAGTCGCAGCAAACGGCGGACCGTCACACGGCCCCGGCCACGCTTCCCGAGGGCATAGGCCACCGCCACCACCTTGGTGCGAACCCCGGTCACACCGGCGGCCGTGATCTTGCTGAGCACAGTGGTCTCGCACCGGGCCAACACCACGGCCACCGCGTGGACCTTTCGCGCCCAGGGAAGTAGCGCGGCGGGCCGAGCACGGGCGGTTTTTACCATGGCCGCCCGCTGCTGGTCGGACCACGGACCGGTCACCGTTCGGATGGACATGGACCCCAGGGCGCCAGTGAGCGCCTTCGCCATGGAGCCTGCCTCGCAGTGGGCGAGCACCAGCACCCCAGGCCGCAGCAAGCGCACCTTGAGGGCGACCAGCCGGGCCCCCAGAGCGGTCTCGTCCACGGTCACGGCCAACAGCACAGTGAGCTTACGCTTCGCACGCGTGACCTTCCGGGTACGGTAGCGCTTAATGAGCCGACGCACCCGACGCGACAGGAGCCGCTTGAGCCGCTTGTGCCCCTTGTTGCTGGCCAATCGCGGTAGTACCCGCCGCCAAACCGCCTCGAGCAGGGCTCGGTGGGTAGCCGCGCCACGGGCTCGCCGCACCCGGCCCCGAACGATACGAGCCGACCCCTCGATGAGCTGGATGCCGGGCCGCGGGGCTCGGGCCCACAGATCAGGACAGCCGCCCGCCACCAGGACCAAGGCGACCATTGTTCCAAGGAAAAACCGCATTTGCCAGAGTGTGGCCCACCCCCGCGCACGGGTCAAGGAGCGGGTCCGAATGACCCCAAATGTAGGCGTAGTTCTCCATACAGCACCTTCTTTCGACACTTTGGGATGAACACAACGTGGTACTTGCACTCCCACTTTGAGTGACATAGGGTTTGGGATCCTTTCAGGTGGCATTCCTTATTGGAGAGATGACCGATGACAACGCACGTAAGACCGTTTGGGATTTGGGAGCAGGGATGGATGGCGACGTTCATGGTTGTCGCTACTGCCACCATTTTGACGGCGTGTGGCGACGATCCGGGAAAGTCGGTGGACGATGGCGGAGTGGACGCCGCCTTAGACGCGTCCGCGGATGCCGACACCGTGCCTCCGACACCGTCGACGGACTGGTGTGATCGCGTTGCCCCGGGCCCGGCCGCGGAGACATCGATCCCGGAGGGGTTGTCCGCCGTGCACGCCGCTGCGCGGTTTTTCGGAACGGAGTCGGCCGACGGTGCAACAATCCCCTACGTCGTCGTAGGCGAAGCCCTGGCCGCCGCATTGGATCGACAGGATCCGTGGACGCCGGCGTCGCTCACGGCCTTCGCGGATGCGCTGGAATCGGTCTGCGCGCTGGAGGTCACCGACGTGACGCTGCAGCCCGCGTCGGTGGAGCTGGTGGGTGACGTCGCGCTGATCACGCCGGGCACGGGTCCGGTCACCTTGCCTCCGGGCACCAACGCCGTGGCCGTCGACCTGCGGGAGCTCCCCAACGTACCCGGCCTCTGGGAGGCCCTGGAAGCAGCCATAGCACCGGCGTTGGCAACACCCGTGCCGCGATTGGATCATGGGCTACGCCAGCAGCAGGGGTTGATCGACGAGCTATTCTCCGACTTCAGCGTCTACACCGGGAATGCCGTCAGGAGACAACCACCCGACCTGGCCGCCGAGGGCAGCGCAGACCTCCCCCTGGCGCTACTCACCGGGCCGGTGATGGCACCCGCCGCGGCGGAGCTGGCCATCACGCTGCGAGCTGCCTCGCGAGCCTGGATCATCGGCGAGGACGTGCTCACTCACGTGGCCGAGGCGCGTTGGTACGGCGTCAACGATACCCATGGCGCCGTGGTGCACGTGCGCTCGCTGTACAAGTTACCCATCCGAATGTTCGACGTGGTGCCGGCCGATGAACGGCATGTGGACCCGACGACCTTCCTGCCGCGCCTGTCGGCAGCCGGTTTCCCTGGCACCATGACCGTGGGTGCCACCGAACGACCCGAGCTGCTGCCCCCGGAGGCTCCATTCGGGAAGGCCCATCCACCGGCGGTTACCCCGGGTGCCATACGGGCCGCTCTGCTTTCGGCGCACGGGGCACTGCGGCTGTTTTTCCCCTATTTCCACGTGGTGGGAGACACCATTGACGAGCGCCTCGCCGAGCTGATCGCCGTGGTGGATGGCGCTGGGAGCTTCACCCGTATGGACGCCTATCACTGGCTGTGGCGGTTCGGAGAGACCATTCGGGACAGTCACATGTACGCCTCGGACACCGCCCCTGATGCTCCCTTAGTGGGCTGCATGCCCGTGCTCTTCGAGCACCTTGACGACGAAATCGTGGTGGGACGCTCGGAGACGGTGGACCTGGCCGCGGGGGACACGATCACGAGCATCGACGGGGAGGCGAGCGCTGATTGGCTGGCGCGTTGGTGGCCGATCATCGGCGCGGCGGCAGACGGCTTCCACGCCCGCAACATCCTTCTATTCAAGCTCGTCTACATGTACGGGTCGCGCACGTTGGAGGTTCGCGATCCCGACGGACTGACCCGAACCGTCACAATCACTCCGGGAAGCTGCAGCAACGTCCCGTATCTGCGGGAGCCGCGCGCGGCTGGATACCTCACCGAGGTGGGGGCCCCCAACCTCTACTATCTGAATCTAGACAGCGAGGTACTGGCCGGCGAGACCCAGATGCGTCAGGCCCTCGTCGAGGCCTCAGGAGCCTCGGGGATGGTGCTGGACCTGCGGGGCTATCCCGGGATTGACCACTACGAGATGGCCGCGCGTCTCGTGGACAGCACCATCGGATCCATGTGGTTTCGTGTACCGGGCTACGTCGGCCCAGACGATTTCACAATCGACGAATCCCACTTCACCTTCGAGCCGCAGCTCAACCCCCATTACCACGGTCCGGTGGTGCTCCTCATCGGGCCCCGCTCCGTCTCCGCGGCGGAGAACTTCAGCATCATGCTCATGGACGCCGATCGGTTCGAGGCGGTGGTGGGCCGGCAGAGCGGTGCCTCCAACGGCAACATCACCGGCCTCAATCTCCCGGGGGGGTTCACCTTCTCCTTCACGGGAATGGAGGTGCAACACGTGGACCACTCCACCTTCCATGGCATCGGCGTCGTGCCCGACGTAGAGGTCATCCCCACGCCAACGGAGCTCCGCGACGGCATCGACCCCGAGCTCGAAGCCGCGGTCAACATCCTCCTGAACCTGCCCTGAACCACGCGAGAACAACGCTGATTTCCAGCGGATCGGATTCTGGTACACGACGGGTCTGGGAGCGGCGCACAATCCGAAGGGTTTAGAAGATGCCTCGGAGGCCCAGAGCCCAGCCACCGCGGGTGGGAGCCACCAGGGGCTGAAAGCGGGTCCGGCGGGGCGCTGGTTTTCGCTGCCGTCGCCCCGCCGCGTCTACGATGAGCAGCACGGCGCCCAGGGCCGCCACGCCCAGCCCCACGCCGAGGACCACGGTGCCGGCCCCATCGGTGTCGTAACGATCGGCCTCCCGGGCCGCGCCGAGGCGGGTGTGGTCGTCGATTCCCCAAAGTACTCCGCCGGTCCCGGCGGTGATCAAGCCGCTGCCCAGCAGGATCCATCCCGCCACGCCGAAGGCGGTCATGGAGGCTCGGCGGCGCCATGGTCCGGGTTTCGGGGAGGCCACCGGAACGCGGCGGCGGGCTCGCCGGACGGGGGGAGCGATCTTCGCCCGACGCACGCCCCGACCCGGCGTCCCCCCTTCGAGCAGATATCGTCCCAACTCGCCAAGGACCCTGGCGTCGAGAGCGTCCTGGGTCACCAAGACGGTGGCCGCCCGCACCACAACCCCGCCCGTACAGTCCACCAACCTCCCGTGAAGAACCCGGCTCGAACCCAGCGTCCGCACCCCCACCAACAGGACCTTGTCTACGCCTAGCTGACCGCCCAGGGAACGAGCGTACCGGAGGACCGCGGCCCGCCCCCGCGCCCCGTCGCCCACCCGCAGCCCCACCTGGGTGGACAACCGCAGGGACCGGTCGAGGCCCAGATCCAGCCGCAGGTGAGCCCCGGTGGAGGCCACGGAGAACCGTCGGATACGGCTGTGCTGCTTACCTTTGACCACGAGCACGTCGTAGGTGCCCCGATAGAGGCCGTCCACCGTCACCGGAGAAAATCCAATGGACCGGCCGTTTAAAAAAATCAACGCCCCAGGAGGGGTAGTGGTCACCTGGAGCCGCCCTTTTTGGAGGTCCAGCTGGGCCTTGACCCGGTAGTAAAGGCGCTGGAGCGCTGGGCCGTAGAGCGCCCCGGAAGGGCTCAGATCCGGCTGGGTGCGCAGCCCCTCCTCCATCATGGACCACGCCCGTCGGGGCTGCTTCAACCGCAAATAGCACCTGACCAGCAGTAACCGCGCCCGCTGCAGGGCCCGCAGCAACGTGCGCTGACGCGCCAGGGAGAGCACATCCCCCATGAGCCCCTGGCGGGCCGACTGCAGGGTGGTCACGGCCCGCGTCCAGTCCCCGGCATAGCTGTGCTCAGCGCCCACCTTCACCGCCGTCACCAACTGGCTCAGCCTCGCCGCCGGTAGGGGCTGGGCAGGTCGCCCCAGCACCCGCCGGACCGCGGTCACCATGGCCGGACCCTGTCGCACCTTCGGTCCGAGAACGGTGGCCAACCGCGCCAGGACCCGCGCCGACCGGGGAGAGGAGTGCATGGCGTGATGCTCCACGAGCACCGGGACCTCGGCCCGGGCCGTCGCCGGACACAACAGGAGCGCCATCGCCAGCCCACACCACAATCGCATTGGGGGATCCCTTCTCGCCAGATCAGCGCTGCGCAGCTGGGCTCAGCTCAGCTCAGCTCAACTCAACTCAACTCAACTCAACTCACCACAAACAGGCAAAGCTCGGTGTCGATGGCCTCGCTGGCCGCGTCGTAGAAAATGCGCCAAAGCAGGCGTTGCTGGACCTGCAGCCTCTCCAGGTCGCTGGCGTAGTCGTCCTCGTCCAGCTCCTCATCCAGGTCGTCGTCCACGTCCTCGATGTCGAGCTCGTCCATCATCTCCTCAAGGACCGCGACCAAAGTGAACACTGAGCCCACGCAGTAGTCCCCACAGTCAATCTTGCCTTCAAAGGACACGGGCAGGTAGTACTCACAGCCCATGTCCGCGACCTCCAGCCGATCCACGAACTCCGCAAACACGACCTCGTCAATGTCCTCGCCCACGTTTCCCGCGGCGCCCGGATCTCCTTCGGGTAGCTCGAAGGCCGGGTTACCGAGCTGCTTCCGGGTCTTTTCAAGCACCAGCTCGACCTCATCATCGTCGAGCCGATCCGGCAGAGTGCCTACTTCGATCTCAGCCATTCCCCGCGTCCTGTGAGCTAAAACATCAACTTGAGGCCAACGCTCAGCTGGTGGATCAGGGTCTCCTGCGCCCGGATCCGATGCCCCGCCTGATTGATGGTCGGCCGATGCCAGGGGTTGAGCTCCGCCGTGGCCACGTCGATCACCCCGTTGGGGTTGACGTTGTCCACGCCGGCGTCGTCGGTGGTCAGAAAATGCTCCTGCTCGTGCACCAGGGAGTACACCATGGAGAGCTTCGCGTACTTGGTGATCTGGGCGTGAACCCCCATGCGCAGGCCGAAGCGCACGAAGTTCTCCACCGTGGAGACGCCGGGGTAGTAAAAGAGTCGGTCCCGCAACGCGGCGTTCTGACAGAACTGGTCGTAGGACGAATTCGAAGAGCCATTGCCCCCCGGGGCGTCGCAATACAGATTCAGCCCGGGGGCGCCGGCGAGAAGCTCGTAGGCCTCGGTGTAGTCCTTCCCCTCGAAGTGCCCCTCGATCATGCCGGTGAGCTCCACCGAGATCTTGTGGCCCTTGACCTTGTCGGTGAACAGGATGAACTCTCCGCCCAAAAAGATGCCGCCCTTCATGGGCGCCTTCATGAGGGGGGACTTGCTCTCCTCGCCAAAGGAGCCGGAGAAGTCGTACTTGTCCGCGTAGAAGGAGTCGCTCGAATAGGCGATGGGCATCTGGAAGTAGATATGAATGAAGGAGTCGATGCCGCCGCCCTTCCAAAGCTGGGAGAACTTGGACGCCGTGGTGAAGAACCGGATCTCGTGGACACCCCGGCCCACGGCCTTGTTCAGCGTGGGACGACAGTTCCAACGATTGAGCGAGGCCGCGCCGCAGAGGGTGTCCCCGGCGGCGTCGCGCTCGAAGTCCTTGACCTTGCCCACGGCCAAGCGGAACTCCACGCCGAAGCGCCAGTCCGGAAAGGACGGGTGCCGCTTCTGGCTGAAGATCAGGCCGTGCACACCCAGGTGGAGTTGGTCCAAGCCGCTGCGTCCGGGCCCTTCCCACAGGGTACGCGGACCCGCGGCGCCGTTGGCCACCTGGTAGTCCGGGGGCACTCTGACACTGTCGATTGCGCTCACATCGCCGTCTCCGGGGATGGCATTGCCCAGGGAGTCATTGTAGCCGAATCCGGAGAGCCCCGACGCCAGCCCATCCTGGACGAACCGGGAGTTGTTCGCGTTCACTCCGTCGGGGTTGCAGACCCAGGGGTTGGAGGGGTGCGCAAGCCGACAGTCCTGCTCCCCGGAGTAGCCGTGGTACCGGTCTCCCGAGGCAAAGCTGTACTTGGACCGCTGACTCAAAATGAGGGGCAACCCGATGTAGATGCCCAGATCCTTGTACAGGGCAAACTCCGCCCGGAGGTTCAACCGATGCGTCACCTGGTTAAAGACGAGATCCTTGACCACGTCGATGCCGGCGTTGCCCATATACTCCCGATTGAGCGCCGTGCGCTTGAAGACCGCGTCGTAGTTGGCCTTCAGTCGGAAGTCGTACTTATTGTTCTTCGTAAAGCCGGTGGTCACCTCGTTAATGTCGGCACCGTGCGCCCGGTCAGGCGTGGCGAAGACCAGGGCGAGCACCAGAGCTCCGAAGATGATGGAACGCTCAAATTTCATGGGCACCTATCTCTCCTCTAACAAAATCCCGCCCCACCTCCAGACCCGTGCCACCCTCGGGTGACACGGCATCGGACGTCGGCGAATAACCCGGAGGGTATCAACAGGCCGAAAACGGTGTCAAGTCGTGCAAGGATCCCTTCCTCAAAGGGCTTGGGCCCCGACCCGCGGGTCAGGGGGCAAAAAGGGGGTCGCGTCGGACGGTATCAGTCGGAATCACTGGTCCCCGGATCAGCGCGGGAGGGGTCATCCACCCGCCGCAAACCCAGCTCCTTCATCTTAATTTGCAGGCTCTTGCGGCTGATCTGCAGGAGCTTGGCGGCCCGGGTGACGTTGCCGCCGGTCTCCTCGAGGGCCCGCACGATCATCTCCCGCTCCACCCGTACAGTCTCGGCCTTCACGGCCGCCTTGAGGGAAGCCGCCGCCGGTTGGCTGGGGCTCTCGGCGGCGTTCCCCGCGGGCTGGCCCGCCAATTCGGTCGACATCGGAACCTCTGAGGTGGTGATACAGGAGGGGACTCCGGCGGAGGGATCACTGGTCAAACCTCCCTCCCTGGTGAGATCCGAGGGCAGATCCTCCACGCGGATCACCGGGTGATCGCAAAACAGCAGGGTCCGCTCCATCAAGTTCTCCAGCTCTCGGATGTTGCCCGGCCAGGAGTAGCTGATGAGCCGCGCCATGGCCTCGGGAGCCATGGACTCCACCTGCTTGCCCAGCTTCTCGTTGAACCGCACCAGGAAATGCTCCACCAACAGCGGAATGTCCTCCTGACGCTCTCGGAGGGGGGGAATGCGGATGGGCACCACGGCCAGGCGGTAGTAGAGATCCTCGCGGAAGTTCCCGCGCTCGGTCTCCTTGGCCAGATCGGCGTTGGTGGCCGCAATGAGCCGCACGTCCACCTTCATGGTCTTGATGCCGCCTACCCGCTCGAATTCGCTCTCCTGCAGCGCCCGCAGCAGCTTCACCTGCATGGGACCCGGGATCTCCCCGATCTCGTCCAATAGCAGGGTGCCCCCGTCGGCCAGCTCGAACCGACCGGGCTTTGAGGATACCGCGCCGGTGAAGGCGCCCTTCTCGTGCCCAAAGAGCTCGCTCTCGATGAGTCCCTCGGGAATGGCGGCGCAGTTGATCTTAATGAAAGCGCTGTCGCTCAGCCCCGACTCCTGATGCAAAGCCTTGGCCACCAGCTCCTTGCCCGTTCCCGACTCTCCGGTGATGAGCACCGTGGACGGAGAGTGCGCCACCCGCTCGATGACCGAAAAAATCTCCATCATACTGGCCCCGGTGCCGATGAGCCCGTAGCGCCCCTTTTCGATGCCCGAGGCCACCTGGGCGTGCTCTCCCGCCTTCTCCCAATGCAAGACGGCCTTGCGCACCACCTCGCGAATGGCCACATCCTCAAAGGGCTTCTCGATGTAGTCGAAGGCCCCCAGCTTCACCGCCTCCACCGCCGAGTTCACCGAGCCGTGGGCCGTGATCATCACCACGGGCAGGTCCGGATGCTCCTCGGCCACGCGGCGGAGCAGCTCCATTCCGTCGAGCTTGGGCATCTTCAGATCCGTCACCAGACAGGCGAAGGGCTCGCCGCCGTCCTCGAGGGCCGCGAGGGCCTCCTCACCATCGCCCACGGCCGTGGGCAGAAACCCCGCGCGCTTGAGAATGGCCTCGAGCACTCGGCGGATGTTCTGCTCGTCATCGGCGATGAGAACGCGGTGCTTCTTCTTGTTCTGGGCGCGATGCTTCTTCATTTGTAGGTTGTACCGCCCCAGCTAGTGGGCGGTCAATGATCCACACCTTGCATCGGGCCTCCGGTCCGGCTTACAAATTCAATCATGACCGACGGTGCGTCGAAAATCAGGTGGCGACGGGTGGTAGCGAATCTGGCGGCCTTGGCCGTGGCCATGGCCCTTGTGGCGGGCCTGGTGGCAGCCCGGGGCTGCGCGCGCAGCAGCGACGGAGGCCTCACCATGACCCTGTGGGCCACCCCGAAACCGGGGGAAGACCGCCGGCCCCTGGTCAGGACGATCCGCCCCACGGTGGACCTGGACGCTCGGGAGGGGCCTCATTGGCCGACCGCGGCCCGGTCCGTGCGCTACGACGGCTGGATCTATTTCCCCCATCGCGGCCACTTCGTCTTGGCCCTGGGCCTGCGCGGACAGGCCCGGCTCACCCTGGACGAAGGAAGGACCCGGGTCATCCGGGCCCGGAGCGGTCCCATCACCACCGAGCACGGGCATCGGGTACACCCCCGACGTATCCACAAAGAACAGCGACTCCTGGACCGCGGCTGGCACCGGCTCAGGCTCGAGGCCCAGCTTCCCCAGGGGACGGGCTCCATCCGCCTGTTCTGGCTGCCCCCCGGACGACGCGGTGTCGTCGAGTACGTGGAGCCAGCCATGGTCCGGCCCCAGGGACCGAGGCCCAAATCACCGGGACACGCCGGCCCGGCCCCCCGGGATCGTTGGGTGGCCCTGGGGCTTCTGTCGGTGCTGGCGCTGCTCGTCGGGTTCTGGGCACGGGATCCCCTGCGCTCCTGGCTCCGGACCCTGCGGTCCAACCCCGAGGCGCGCATGGAGGTCGCTGCCTTGGTGGGGCTCTTCGCCGTCGCCCTGACCGCCCGCCTCTGGGGCCTGGGCGACGCCGGCCAGACCTGGGACGAGGACGTGTACTTCAGCGCCGGACGGAACCAGTGGCTAAACCTCCTCGCCGCCGACTTCCGCCCCAACTCCTGGCAGTGGAACCTGGAGCATCCGCCGGTTACGCGCTACCTGGTGGGGTTCGGCTCCCTGTTCGGCGAGCATCTGAACAACGCCCGCGCGGTCTCGGCGGTGGTGGGCGCGCTGGTGGTGCCGGTGACCTACCTGGCTGGGCGAGACCTCTTCGGAGATCGCCGGGTGGGCGGTGTGGCCGCCGCGGTGGCCCTGGCGCTGCCCACCCTCCTGGCCCATGCGCAGGTGGCCGGACACGAGTCCCCCTCGGTGCTGCTGTACACGCTCACCTGCTACCTCATGATCCGGGTCTTGCTGGCCGACGGTCCCGCCTCCGGCACCCTCATCGCCACTGCGATTTTCGGCGGCCTGCTGGTGGGTTGCCGCCTGGTGAACCTCACCGCGTGGTTCTTCGTAGCCGCCCTCGCGGTCTGGATCGCCCTCCCTCGCCTCCGCAAGTCCCGGCCCCTACCCGTGACCCTGGTGCTCATGCCGCTGGTGGCTGGAGCCATATTCCTGTTCGTTTGGCCCCGGTTGTGGTCTAGCCCAGCCCGCCACCTGGGAGAGTTGCTCACCTATTGGCACCCGGATGTGGTGCAGAAAGAGTACTTCTGGGGACGACAGATCCGCACCTCCTGGGGATACTTCCCTCTGTACGCATTGGTCACCACGCCCACGGCGGTGCTCGGTGGTCTGGCCCTGTTCGGAGCTCGGCTGGGTTGGCACCGCGGCCGGGCCGAGGGGGCTCTGGCCCTGTGGATCCTGGCGCCCCTGGCGGCCACACCCCTGGTGCCCTTCCACCGGGACGGCATCCGCTACGTGCTCCCCATCGTGATTCCTCTACTCCTGGCGTCCGCCGCGGGCGCGGTATGGCTCGCCGACACATTGACGTCGGGTTGGCGGGCGTGGCGTAACTGGCGTCCGGGACCATGGCTCGCAGCCTTCCTCGCCGCCGTGGCCTTGGCCGGACCCACCGCCTGGGCGGCGCACCGGATACACCCGTACTACCTCGACTTCTACAACGCCCCGAGCGGCGGGGGCCGAGCCGCCCTGGAGCAGCGACGCTTCGAATGGAGCTGGTGGGGCGAAGGTCTGGCCGGGTCTGTTCGTTACCTCCACCGCCACGCCAAACCCCCGGCGCTGGTGGGCATGGACGTACCCGCCCGCCACACCGTAGTGCTCCACCCGGACGTGAAGACCACCCGCCCCGGGACCCGTCCGCTGCCCGACTTCCTGCTCTACGCCGGCGAAGGGCTACGGAGCCTCTGGGATCAAAAAGCCCGCCGCTGGCGCCACCCGCCCGGCTACCGGGTGGTCCACGAAGAGCGCGCCGAAGGCGTACCCCTGTCCCGCGTCTACCAAAAACAGTAATTCGGAAAGACTCCTTTGGCTACCATTGCCTCCGCTTGCCCCGGTGGAGGTTGTGTGCTTCAGTATGCTCGCCATGACCAATGACCCCGGCGACACGCCTCCTGAGAAGCCCCCTGATAAGCCCCTTGGGCGCAGCCCGTTCGTTCCACCCGACGCATCCAACGCATCCAACGCATCCGACAATGCTACGCCCGACGATGCTGTCGCCACCGGAGCACCGCCCTCGGAGCCACCGGCGCCTACTGTAGAGCCGCCGACGCCCCATGTGGAGCCGTCACCGGCGGTACCGGTGGTGGGGCACCACGCGCCAGTAGCGTACCAGCCGGCACAGTTCCCGCCCCCTGAAGACAGCTGGGCGGCACCCTATAATCCCTACGGTCCCGGGCCCCAGAATGCATCGTCCGGGCCCGAGCCCGGGTCGGGCTACGGCGGGGGCGCGCTGCCCTACGGAGGCCCCAGCTCCCAGCAACCCTATTCGGCAGTGCCGCCTCAGGCCTATTGGCCCCAGGCCGGATATGTACCTCCGCCATCTCCGCCCTTCCCTGGAGTGCTGTGGTTCAGTCTGCTGGTGCTCATAGGCTTCTTCGGCCAGATCGTCGTGGGCGCTGGAGCGGTGATGGTGCTGCTGGCAATCGGACGCCCGAACGTCACGCCGGCAAACGCCCAGGACGTCATAAGCCAACTGCCCGTGGCCGCCTTCATGGGCGTCCTCCTCCTCGCCTCCTTGACCTGGCCGGCCGTGGCCCTGGTGACCGCCAGGGTCAAAAAAATTCTGACCCCCGACACCTTCCGGCTCCGCTGGCCGGGACTCTCGGTCTCGGTCCTGGCCGGCGTGTTGGGCCTGGCGCTGGTACCTCTGGCGCTGCTGCTCGAGAGCCTGGTGGCCCGGGTGGTTCCCCGAGGGGACAACGTCATCATCACCGTCATGGCCAAGGATCCCGGCGTGTTGGCCCTCACCCTGCTGGGCCTCACCTTGGTAGTAGCCGCGCCCGTGGGCGAGGAATTGCTCTTCCGCGGCCTGGGGTACCGGGGCATCGAGCGACGACACGGCCTCGGCCTGGGCGCCCTGGCGGTCTCTTTCATCTTCGCGGCGGTGCACATGAACGCCACGGGCTTTCTCGCCCTGTTCATGGTGTCCATGGCCCTGTGCTGGGTAACCACCAAGACCGGCTCCCTCATCCCGGCGATCCTCCTGCACGCCGCCTACAACGGGGTACAGTTCCTGATGATCCTCGCCAGCGACATCACGCCCGAGGTGGCCAAGAAGGCCGCCGAGTCCACCGACCTGGGCTTACCTCTGTGGATGTTCCCCGCCAGCCTGGTGATCTCCGGGGTGTGTCTGTTCGTCATTGGGAAGCTTGGTGACTCAACACGCGCAGTCGACTGACCCCCTGCCGCTGTGGCATCCTGACCAGCACCGAAGGGAAATGCCATGCAGCTCACAGTGGACATCGCGCGGGGAGCCCGGACTGGTCAGCGATTGACCTTCCCAAACCAGACCGTCATCTCCATCGGCCGGGACCCAGGAGCCGACGTGGTGTTGGACGCCCACCAGGACATCCTGGCCTCCACTCGCCACGCGGAGGTGCGCCTCGGGGTCGACGGATCCATCACCTACCTCGACCTGGGCAGCTCCAACGGCTCCTTCGTGAACGGGGCACCCGTCACCACCTGCACCCTCGTCCACGGCTCCGAGGTGGAGCTCGGCGCGGGGGGACCCTTGCTCCGCTTCTATCTGGAGGAAGTGGCCGCGCCCGGGGCGGTGGTCCCCACTCCGAGTCCCGTTGCGGCCGTCCAGCCCAGCCCCACCGCGGCTGCGCCCATCGCCCCAGCAGCGGCGCCCGTCGCAGCGGCGCCCGTGCAACCGGTCACCCCCGAGGCGGACCCGGAGCACAAAGTCGGCGCGCGCACCGTGGCGCTCATCGTAGAGGACGCCATCTCCAAGGAGCGCCAATCCTCGAGCAGGCGCGAGGCCAAGCCACGGTCCACGGAGTTCTTCCGCACCATCGTAGACAAAGAGGTGCGATCCAAAAACAAGGGGCTCTTCGCCGTCATCGTCCTGCTGGGCGTTCTGCTCGTTGGCGGTCTGGCGGCCGGCGCCTGGTTGTTTGTCGGCCAGCGCAAAAAAATGCAGAAGCAGAAGGACGACCTGACCCAAAAGCTCGACACGGAGAACAAGGCGCACCAAAAGGCCCTGGCCACGTCCAAGGCCCAGACCAAAGCCCAGATGGAGAAACTGCGGGCCGAGGCCGACAAACGCCAAAAGGACCACGATGACGCCCTGACCAAGCTGCGAGCCGAGAACGAGAAGATCAAGGCCATGGCCAAAGACAAGGGGCCGCAGATCTCCAGAATGAACCGCGGCAACCTGTACCTGCTCGCCTACGGAACGCTGGACGTCCCACGGTACGCCACCTGCACCGCCTTCGCCGTGGCCAAGCGCATGTTGGCCACCAACGCCCACTGCGTGGTGGCCCTGCGCCAGGGCGCGAGCCGGGGCAGCTACTTTTACGCCGTACAGAACGAGAACCCGTCCTTCAAGGCCAAGGTGGTGTCCACCATGAAGCACGCCGGGTACCACCGGACCTTCCTGCGCCTCACCCCGGACGTGGGGCTGGTGCAGGTGGACAAGGACCTGCCCAGCCTCGTGCAGATCGCCTCGGGCGAGGAGCTCAAACAGGTGCAGCGTGGAAGCCTGATGTTCTCCTTCGGCTTCCCGGGGAGGCTGGCGGATCCGCGCAAGCCCATCGCCACCCTGGTGCATGGTCGCATCGGTCGCATGACCCGTTACGACGCCTCCATGGGGACCTTCGCGCAAAGCCAACTACTGCAGCACTCGGCCCTGTCCATGGGCGGCGCCTCGGGGAGCCCGCTTTTCAACGACGCCGGTAAGGTCATCGGCGTACACGCCGGCAGCTACACCTCCCGGTCGAGCTCCACCTTCTTCGATCCCTCCACGCGCACGCCCAAACGCATCATGATGGCGCGCCGCCTCGGCTACAAGTTCGGAATCCGCATCGACGCCCTGTCGGTCATCCTCACCAAGCCGCGCTGGGAGAAGCTCGAGAGCAAGGGGCAGTTCACCGCGGTCAAGTCCATCCCTCCGGAACTGCTGCGTGTGAACTGCAAGGCCTACGCCCGTAAATTCTCCACCTGCTCCAAGGGCAAGGTGGTCCGCGCCACCACACAGCGCCGCTGCGACATCTCCAAGAAGATCCTCACCCACTCCTCGGTCTTCTACCTCCGCTTCGCCAAGTGCATCCTCGCGGTCCGAGGCTGCTCCCGCACCAAGCTCAGCAAGTGCATCACCGCCGCCAATCCGAAGAAATAGCCGAGGTGCCGTTATGCCGCTCGCTCAGCGTCCCCGCTAGGGAACCGTAAAAATCCGGTCGGGATTGAACTCTTCGATGACGTCTCTGCTGGCCATGGCGACGGGCACGGCTATGGCGGTCACCAGGGCCACCAGGCCACCGACGGCCGAGGCCCATACCCACCACTTCTCGTACCATTTTTTCGGCGGCACCTTGGGAATCAACGGGTTGATGTCGTCGGGCAGGGACTTGAGCTGCACAATGATCTTGCGCTGAATCCCCGCCACGATCTGGAACTTCCGGATGGCGTCGTAAAACCCGATGTGGGCAATACGCATCGTGTGCTTGCCCGCCTTGATCTCCAAGCCCCGCAAGGGCGTCTTGCCCACGAACTTGCCGTCCAGATACACCCGGGAGCCGCCGGGGCTCGTGAGCAGGGTCACCACTCCGGCGATGGGCAGCAGGTCCACCTCCAGCCGTACCCGCCGTCCGCGGCGGACCCGGATGGTCTCCATGTACTGGGTGTGACCCGGCTTGGTCACCTTGACCGTGTGCTGACCGGGCATGAGCCGGATGGCATTCCCCATGGGGACGGAGCCCACCTCGTCGCCATCAATAAAAATCTTGGCGCCCTTGGTGGTGGACTCGATCATCAGCGTCCCGGTGATACGCCGCCGGCGCCTACGCCGTGCGTCGGCGTCCAAGGTCATGGACAGGACGACCACCACCCCGAAAAACAGCATGAGAAAGGACTTGGCCCGCATGGGCTCAGTGTATCGCTAAACGCCCAGTGAGTCACCCTCCGGGCTGACCTTGTTTCACTGGTTTTCGTGAAATGGCTAGGGAGGGGGTCCCTAGTCGCCGCGTCGCCTCAGTAGAATAAGCAGGTTTTTCTTCGCCACGCGGTTATTCGGCTCGCCCAGGAGGATCGCCTTGAGCACCTCGATGGCGCCATCCAGCTTCTTGTTCTTCACCAACGGCCCGACGTAGCCTCCCAGCAGACCGGCCATGGATCGCTTGGCCCGCACCGCTTTGACGATGAGCTTGGTGCCCCGTTTCGTCTTGCCGTCAAACAGCAGGGACACGCCGTAGGAGATCTGCAGCAGCCCGAGCTCCGGCTTAAGGGCGTAGGCCTCCTTGAGGGGCTGGAGGGACTGGCGGAACTTCTTGAGCCGCAACAGGGCGAGCCCCAGATTTACCCGCACGCCCACGCCCTTTTTGACCACCTTGGCAGCGCGCCGAAGGTACGGCAGGGCCTGTTTGACCTTGCCCTTGCGCATGAACATCCCGCCCAGGTTGGCCAGCGCCAACCCGTGGTTGGGATCGGCGGCCAATGCTTTTTTCAGAGCGGCGGCGGCCGCGGAGCTCTTCTTCTTTCGCATGAGCAGGTACCCGATGCGCGCCCACACCTCGGCCGTGGCGTGGCCGGCTTTGACCGCCGCGCGGTAGGACTTCAGGGCCAGATCGGGCTGGCCTCGCCGCAGGGAGACCACCGCCCGCAGGGTGTGCACCCGCCCGGGCATCTTGCCGATCTTCACCGCCTCGACCAGGGCCTTCTCCGCCGCCTCGTACTGCTTGGTATGGATCAGGGTCAGCGCGTGATTGTACTGGCACTCGAAGTGATCCGGCTTTACCTCCGCCGCCCGCCCGAACCACTTGGCCGCCTCGGCGAAGTTCTTACGCGCCATGTACAGCCGCCCCAGGTTGAACCGCGGCTGAAAGTAGGCGTGGTCGATGGCCGCGGCGTTCCGGTAGTAGTTGATCGCCTCGTCCAGCTTTCCGGACTTATGCAGCAAAAAAGCCAGCTCGAACTGCAGCCGAGCCTTGCTGGGGTCCTTCTTGATGGCGGCACGCAGCGTCTCGATAGTGACGCCGTCCTTGCCGGTCACCGCCCGTCGACGCTCTGGCGGCGCGGTGCCACCCGGACCCGGCCGGGCGGTGTTCCTGGGCGTTTGCGAATCGGTCTTGGGTCCACAGCCACTGATCACGAACAAGGCCGCGATGCCCGCAGCCACCCAACAGCGGTACAACAGCATATTTTCTCCTAAGGACTATGGCCCCCAACCGATACCGATAGCGGCTACCGCCTGCGGCTATTTCTCGATCTTGGCCTTGATGAAGGATTTGATCTCCCGCAGCGCGCGGTCCCCGTCAGTAATGGGCTTGGGCGCGAAGGAGTCGAGCTCGTCACCCAGCTCGCGTGTGAACTGCTTGTAGGTCTCGCCGTCGTCGAGGACCTTGTCCGCCGTGCGACCACGGACCGGATCGTCGGGCAGCCCCTTCACGTAGTCCACCAGCCCGGGATACAGGTCCCCCAGGTAGTCCTTCACCGGGCCCAGAGAGTCTCCGAGCGCCTGTACGTCCGGAGCGTCCGCCCCCAGGTTCGCCTCCGCCGAGGCGATGCGCAGCACAAAGACGTCGTCCACCACGCCGACCCCCGTGAGGTAGTCAGGCACGATGTCGATCTTGCGGAGCAGATAGGCCAGCCCGCCGACCAGGATCAGCTTCGCCTCCCGAGACGTCCCCTCGGCGTCCACTGCGGCCTGCAGGGCCCTGGTGTCCTCGGGCAGGGAGTTGACCCAACCGCCAAACAGTTCGATGAGTTCTTCGTTTGTCATATCAGCCTCTCCGGGTTCACGAAAGCGCAATGGTACGGGTGACGGTTCACCCGAGTCAACTCAATTATTGGGACCTGGTGTAGCAGGACTTTGGGGCTTTGGGACTTTGGGGCTTTGGGGCTTTGGGGACCCCTTGAGGTTACTTGACAGTGCCGGGGCCGTCGATGGGCACGGTCTGCCAGCGGAAGTTGTCGATGACCACCGCGGAATCCAGAACGCCGTCCCCTTCGTCATGCACCGAGAAGGTGAGGGTGACGTCCTCGCCGGGGGACAGCGGCGAGGTGGTCCGCAGCCAGCCCGTGGTCGATCCCTGGAACGCCGGACAGGGGTTGGGGACCGTGCAGCCCGGGACCCCATCGCCGAGACCACACATGGGCATGGACTCGGACAACTCGTACCCCGTACCGGTGATCGACACCGACCAGGTGGGTGCGGGCTCGAAGAAGCCGTTGTTCACGGTGATCTCGTTTTGCTGATTGTCGAAGCTGATGTTGGTCCGCTGACCCCCGTTGAGCTGGGGCTCGTTGTCCACCAGCGCGTAGAAGGTGTCATTGAACTGCGAGCAGACCCACTCGGGATACTCCGAAGAGAAGAAGATGAAATCGAAGCTGAAGCCCGTCACATTGATGGGCACCCTGAGCGTAACGATGAACTGGGTCAGGTCGTGAATATCGGCGCCGTCCTGACCGGACGTGGGCGCCGGGTCCGCCTCCGAGATGCCGAGATCCGAGTCCCAGCTCCCCTGGGGATCGGGGTCTAAGGCCACTCCGGAGGACAGATAAGCCCACTTGCAGTTCTGGGTGGGCAGGCCGTCGTCAGGTTGGGTGGACAGCCGCGGCACGATGGCCCCCCAGGTGTCGTAGACGCCATAGGCGACGGGGTCACCGCTCAACGTGGCGCTCTGGATGATGGCCGAATTGCACAGCCCCATGGCCTTGAGCATCTGCTGCTCCATGGGCTCTCCCCCAGGCTCGCCACCACAGTCGCAACCCACCTCCTCCTCGTCAATGCCGCCATCGCAGTCGTTATCAATGCCGTCGGTGGGATCCTCGATGGAGGCCGGGCCGATGAGGATGTTGTTGTCGTTGCAGTCCGGGTGGACGTCACAGGGACCGAAGCCGTCGCCGTCCTGGTCGGTCTCCTCGGCGTCAATGAGCCCGTTGCAGTTATTGTCAATGTTGTCGTAGCAGTCCTCGCGGGCCATGGGATTGATGGCCGGATCCCCGTCGTTACAGTCACCGTTGACCATTCCGAAGCCGTCTCCGTCCAGATCGTCATCGATGAGGCCATCGCAGTTGTTGTCCACGCCGTCGACCACCTCCACGGCGTTGGGATGGATGCTGGGATCGTTGTCGTCACAGTCCCCGGCGGTCTCGGAAAATCCGTCTCCGTCGTCGTCCACCTGATCGGAGGTGTTCTGGTTACCCCCAAAGTTCGGATCCACCGGCCCGCAGCCGCCCCACGCCAGGGCGACAACCATCAGCACAACGAGAAGCAACCCGAAATCAACATACATTCTCGACCGTTTCATGAATCTCTCCAACTACAAGGGGCGCAATGCGCCAACAAACCTATCGGCCCTTCCAACTATACCCCTGCCAAGACAACGATCACAATTGGTTTCTCTAAACCAGGTATCGAGCCCTAGCCTTAGCCTTGGCCCTGTGGTGTTAGGCTTACTTCTTGGCCAGGTCGGTACGAATGGCGCCTGTGATGCTGACCAGCTCCCGGTTCAGCTCGGCGCGAATCATCTGCGTCAACACAGAGACCACCGCCTCGGGGGTCCTGGTCTTCACCCGCTGCTTGCGGTCGAAACGCATGCGCCAGACCACCTTGTTGTCCGAGGCGCGGTGTAGCCGCAAGTGGAGCGCCACCCGGGCCGACCACCGCTCGCGCTTCGCTCCCTCCTCCACCTGCTCCAGGGCCATGATCCGACCGCGCAGAATGTAATTGGGCAGCGGCTGCGGGGCCACGGTGACCAACCGAAAGCGGTGGGTCACCCGCAGGTATCGCTGCACGGCCGCGGTGAGCAGCCGTCCGGGTTTGGTCACCCACTGCCGAAAGCGGTAGTGGCGCAACTGCACCGGAGAGATGCGGTAGACGATGCGCAGGTGGTCATAGCCCGGATCCACGTCCAGCCCTTCCACCTGGATCACCACCGGGAGGGGCTCGCCCCCAGACGGCTGTACCTGCTGCCACAGGGGGACCCAGAAGTACTGCATGGTGGGCGGCTTACTACTCCCGAAACAGCCCGAAGCCAAGGCGCCGAATAGTACAACTGTCAGCAGCTTCTTCATTTCGGTAGCTTCCGCCCCCGCAGGGTGCTCGGTCGGAGCAGCGCCGCGGGATTCTCCCGGATGGTCCGGGAAAACTCTTCCAGGTGCTCAGCGGCGTTACGCATGGCCTTGGCGATGGGCTTGATGTTGCCCTTGATGTGCCCCACCGACGACCGCATGTCGGTGAGCAGCAACTGCAGCGCGAGGAGGGAGCGCCTCGCCTGGGAGATGGAGGCCGTGACGTCCTTGGACAAAAGGCGTTTCTCCACGTTGCCCATGGACCGCTCCAGTTTACTCAGGGTCTTGGCCAGCCGCCCACGCTTGCCCAGCAGCCCTCGCGCGTCCTCGATGGCGCCCCGGCCGGTGATCAGCGTAGCCCGGAGCTGGCGCCCCGTCTCCACCACCACGTCGTCGACGTGCCGCACAGACCTCCGCAAGGTGTACGAGGAGCGCTCGAAGTTGCGCAGGGTGCGCTTGAGGGCCGGACGGGCGTCTGTGACCAGCAGGGTGATGGCCTCCAAGGCCAGCCTGCCCGAGTCCAGGAACATGCGCGCGCTGGTCACCAACCCCATGAGCTCGGCGCGGTTCTCCTTCTTGGTCACCGTGAGCAGGTTCCGCACCAGCTTCTCGGTCATGATGGCGATGTCGGTGGCCTTGCCCGTGATCTGCTGAAGCTGGCTCTTACCCGTGGCCAGGGTGGCCCCCGGCTTCAATAGCTCCTTGGAGGAGCCCGACTGGATCTCGATGTACTTGATCCCGGTGATGCCGTGGCTCGCCAGGATGGCTTTGGAGTCCTTGGGAATGGGCGTACCCTTGTTCAGGGCGATGCCCACCCGCACGATATCGAACCGCTTGGGATCGATCTCGATGGACTGTACTCGTCCCACCCGCACCCCTCGCAACGACACCTTGGCCCCGGGATTCAGCCCCGAAACGGAATCCTTGAACTCGACGTCGTAGGTGTCGTACTTGCGGAACAGGCTGAGCCCAGCCAACAGAGCCACGCCCCCGCCAATGAGCACCAGGCCCATGAGCAAAAACAGTCCCAGGCGGACTTTTTGTGTGCGAGTCAGCATCCGAAACGCTCAATGTCGGTGGGTTTGACCAATGAGACCACCGTGGTGGTTGTATTATACCAGGCCAACCCCCCAGGAGCGAATTAGGGCGTTCCCTGGCGCAAGCGGGTGCTCAGGGTGTGGCCGCCGAGACCTTCGGCCGGAGCCTCCCGGTGGAAAAAGGCCCGAATCTCCGGCAAGGTTGCCTGCTCCAGCTCGGCCACGGTGCCCAGGGCCACGGGCTCGCCGTCGTGCAGCAGCAGTACCCGATCGGCGATGCGGCGGATGGAATCCAGATCATGGCTGATGACGATCATCGCCATGTCCAGCCGCTCTCGGAGCTCCAGGATCAACTCATCGATCCCCGCGGCCACCACCGGATCCAGGCCGGAGGTGGGCTCGTCGCACAGAAGCAGGTCCGGATCGAGCATCAGCGCCCGGGCCAACGCCACCCGCTTGCGCATGCCGCCCGACAGCGCCGCCGGGCTGAGCTCTCCGGTGCCGCCGAGGCCCACCTGGGCCAGCTTGGCGTCCACCAGCCGCGCCCCCACCTCATCGGGCAACCGCCCGAAGTACTCCTCTACGGGCAGCAGCAGGTTCTCGGCCACGGTCATGGAGCCCAGCAGGGCCCCACCCTGGAACATCATCCCCATGCGCCGGAGCACAGGCCGTCTCTCGGGCAGATCCGCGGTCCACAGATCCAGGCCGAGCACCTCCACCGAACCGTCCACGGGCACCAACAGACCGGCGATGGTCCGCATGACCGTGGACTTGCCGCACCCGCTGCGCCCGGCCACCACCAGGATCTCGCCCTGGGCAACCTCCAGGGAGGTGGCCGACACCACAGCCGCGCCGTCGTAGCCACAGACCAGGTTTTGGAGCAGAACCGCTTGCGACCGGGGAACCGTGGAGTCCGGTGAAACCATACTACTTCGACAACCCGACCTCATGGGCCTCGGACTCCAACGCGTGGTGGTGTTCGGCGGGCGCACGCCCCGCATGGGCCAGCAACTCCAGCGCCTCGGGTCGCGTCAGCATCGTCGGTGGACTCCCTATTTTTTGTCAGCCGCGCGCTTGAGCTTGCGCTTAATGAACTGGGCCTTGAGCCGCCCCACCTTGTCGATGAGCAGCTGGCCATTCAAGTGCTCGGTCTCGTGCAAAAAGGCCCGGGCCAGGATCCCCTCGCCGGTCTGCTCGAAGGTCTCACCGTCCATACCCATGGCGCGGATGGTGACCTTCGATGGGCGGGGAACGGGTACAAAGATGCCCGGGAAGCTCAAGCAGCCCTCATCGCCCACCTGATCGCCCTCGGAGTCGAGGATCTCGGGGTTGATGTACACCAGCGTGGGATCCTCACGGGTGCCCCCGGCCAACACCGGGTCCGCGATGAAGATACACCGATGGGCGCCCACCTGCACGGCGGCCAGACCCGCGCCCTCGTTGTAGTACATGGTCTCCTGCATGTCCGAGACCAGCGTCCGGATCTCTTCGTCGATGGTCTCCACGGGCTGGGAGATCTCCCGCAGGCGAGGATCGGGGAAGATGACGATGTCGCGAAGCGCCATAGTACTATCCGTGCGAGCAGCCCGAGCAACTCGATGGTGAAGAGGAGCAGGAACCGCACTCGCTGCTCCCGGTAGACGCGGTGAACGTACCCCCCACACTGAAGGCCACCCGACTGAGCAGCCGCTCCACCTTCTTGTGGCCACAGTCGGGACAGGGAACCTTCTCCTTGGCGTTCTTCACCAGATCCTCGAACACGAGATTGCACTTGGGACACTGAAACTCATACATGGGCATCGCGGTCACCTCGGAGATGTTCGCCCAGAGTCCGCGGCCGGACGGCCGCGCCATAAGGCAAACTGATCACTACCACTGCCGAATGCATTTGCCTATCGGATTGTTCCGGATCCGTAGGCCTTCGGATCCGCGTTGAGCAGCGCCACCCGCGCCTTGGACTCCCCGTACTCGATGACGTTGGCGCAGCCAAAGTCCTGGCGGAAGGAAAAGACCTTGTCCATGGGCAACCCCAAGGCGTCCCCCAGCAGGATTCGGTTCGGCGTGTTGTGGGCCACGACGATCACCTTTCGACCCGCGTGCTTGGTCAGCAACTCCTCCCGCACCTCGCGCACCCGCTCGGCCACCTCGCCGATGGTCTCTCCACCGGGCGTGAGCGGGCGGTGCATCAGCCACTCGTGCTTGGCCTCGCGGAGCTCGGGCTCCCGCTCGAAGGCCTCCTCGCAGACCATACCGTCGGCCCAGCCCAGATGGATCTCCCGCAGGCGCAGCTCACCCTTGTGGGGCAGGCCGATGCGCTTGGCGATGCGGCGCCCAGCGTCAGCCGACCGGCCGAGATCCGAGGTGTACACAGCCGCGATGTCCAGCTCACTTACAAAGGCGGCGATGGCGTCGGACTGGCTCTCCCCAAACTCACTAAGGGGATTGTCAAACTGGCCGAAGAACAGGTCGGATCGGTTGACCTCGCCGTGGCGGAACAGAAAAAGTCTCATGGGCACTCCAGAGCAATACAGAACAGAACACTACGCTGACCTGGAATTATTTTCCACCTGCGCCAGTGCCCTGTATCAGTGAGAACACCAGGGTCCTTCCGTCCACCATTCCTCCTGGCAATCCGCCGGTGGTATAAAGAGCGCACATCATCTCAGGAGGTCTGTCATGCGGCGAATCGTGTGGATATTCGTGACGGCGTTGGTCTGGGCGGGAGCGGGCGGTGTGGGCGGCGTGGGCGACGCGCATCTCGGTGGAGCGGACGTCCACGCTACGCCCGGTAAGGTCCTGGGCTCCCTGTCGGCGCCGGGGACCTGTCCCACCGGGCTGACGTGGATGAAAGGGCAGCTCTGGGTGGCCGACCACAAGACCGACACCCTCACGGCCGTAGACCCCAAAACCGGCCGGGTGCTCCGGCGCCTGAAGTCACCGGGCCACCGCCCCGCGGGGCTCACCGCCGGACGCCGTTGGCTCTGGCACGTGGACATGGGCACCGGTCGCATCTACGGCATCCATCCATCCACGGGCCACACGCACGTCACCCTGGAGTCCCCCGTACGCAGCCCCGTGGCCCTGGCCTGGACGGGCAAGCACCTGTGGCTGGCGGGCCGCAAGAGCAAGAAACTGCGCCTGGTGGACCCCTCCGACGGCACCACCATCCGGACCATCGAGCGCCCCGGACGATCTGTGGACGGGCTGACCTACGACGGCCGGTACCTGTGGGTCGCCGACCGCCTGGCGGACAAAATCTACCTGGTGGACCCCAACCGCGGCGAGGTGATCTTCGCGATCCCGACCCCGGGCAAGCACATCACCGGCGTGACCTTCGACGGCAAGCACCTGTGGGTGGCGGACTACCAGTCCGATCGCCTCACTCGCATCGTCCGCGACGACGGCGTGCGCTGGCGCCGCACCGCCCGACGCCACCAACAGGTGGAATACACCGTCCAGGTACGCAACTACGGCCCGTCTCCACTGAGCCGCCTGGACATGTACCTGGCCCTCCCCGCCAAGCATCCCACGTTCGACCTCACGAGTCGGCTCACCCTCTTTCGCAAGGGCGGCGGCAAGGTCACCGTCCGCAAAGTCACCGACCGCTGGGGCCAGCGGGTGGCCCACCACCGCTTCACCAACGTCCGGGGAGGCGGCCACACCGTCACCGTGGGCTGGAAGACCACCGCCCGGCTCTTCGACGTACGCTACTTCCCCTGGCCTCACAAGATCGGTCAACTCCACCAGATCCCCCACAAGATCCGGCGCCGCTACCTGGCCGACGGTGCCAAGTACCGGATCAAGCACGCGGTGATCCGGCGGAGTGTAAAAAAAGCCGTGGGCCGGGAGAAGAACCCCTACTGGATGGCCCGTCGCATCTACCGCTACATTCACAAGCACATCTTCTACAAGCTCTCGGGCGGCTGGAACGTCGCGCCCCGCGTTCTGAAACGGGGCTCGGGCTCCTGCTCGGAATACAGCTTCGCCTTCATCGCCATGTGCCGCGCCGCGGGCATCCCCGCGCGCTACGTGGGCTCGGTGGTACTTCGCAAGGACGCCGCCGCCTGGGACGACGTGTTCCACCGCTGGGTGGAGATCTACCTCCCCCGCTTCGGCTGGCTCCCGGTGGACCCCTCCCGGGGCGACAAAAAGAGCGAGGCCAAACGCGCCGACGCCTTCTCCCACCTCACGCCCGACTTCCTGGTCACCACCCAGGGCGGCGGCGGCTCGGCGTACCTACGCTGGACCTACAACCACGACCTACGCTGGATCTGCAAGGGCCGCTGCCTGGTGAAACCCGAAGCCATCGCCGAATGGACCCCCAAAAAGTAGCAGCCGCCACAGGCACGAACGTCTACGCTAATGATCACCGGGACGGGACGCGGGGCGCGGGGCGGGGCCCGAGCGGCCTGTGGAGATGAGGGTCATGCGCAGTACGATCTTGCCGTCGATGCGTCGGATGAGATCCACCGGGGGACCGGGCAGCTTTTTGGCGAACCAGAGGTGCTTGACCTCTGGGCGACCCCGGACGCGATCGGTGACATCGTAGCGCCAGCACTCGAAGGTGCCGGCGGGCGTCGTGCGGCGCTGGGTACGAATGGTGGTGACTCGCGCCCGAAAGGAGGCGTGGGACTGGAGCCCTTTCCACAGGCTTCGGACACGACGCTGCTCCCCGAAGGAGACGCCCTTCAGGTCAGTCATGGCCGACGAAACGATCACCCCCGCTTCGTTGGCCCGCTCAAATCGCAGGATGCGATAGCTCGGCGGTCGACCCTGGGCGGTGACGCGATACAGCCGCCACACACCCGGCTGGCAGCTCTTGCGGATCTGGGCAGCGGAGAAGGGAGTGGGCGCGTGTCCGGCGCGCATGCGGTTGGCCCGGGGCGGGCTGTCCACCGGTCCGCGACGGCAGCCTCCCGCTGCCAGGAGCACACCCGCCGACAACGTTCCGGCCAGGCTCAGGGACATCGGGCGACCTATGCGACGGCTCAGCATAACGGTCAAATGCCGTAGCGGGCGTCCCGGGAGGCTTGCCAGCCGGCAGCGAGGCCCTGGCGAACGGAGGTGTCTACAAAGGACGCCAGGCGGTTGCCCACGGTGCGGTGGGGCTCGAAACGCACCTCATACACGGGACGCTCATTGACCGCGGCGAGGAGGAAATCGTCGCTCGTGCCCAGATCGTCCACCAACCCCAGCTCAGCGCCCCGGGTGGCGTACCAGTGCTCTCCCGTAGCCACCTTGGCCATGTCGAGCTGCGGTCGGTACCGGGCCACGAAGTCCTTGAACAGCCCGTGGGCCTCTTCGATCTGCTCGGTGAACTTGGCGCGATCCTCGTCGGTGTTCTCCCCCACCACCGTGAGGGTACGCTTGAACTCTCCGGCGGTGATGAGCTCCACGTCCACGTCGTGCTTCTTCAAGAGTCGGTTCACGTTGGGGATCGTAGCCACCACGCCGATGGAACCCACCACGGCGAAGGGCGCGGCCAGGATCCGGTCCGCCACGCAGGCCATCATGTAACCGCCGCTGGCGGCGATTCGGTCCACCGCCACGGTGAGCCGGATGTCGCGCTGCTTCAGGCGGTCTAGCTGGGAGGCGGCCAGGCCATAGGAGTGGACGACCCCGCCGCCCGAATCAAGGCGCAAGAGCACCTCGTCGCCAGGCTCGGCCACGGCCAGCACCGCGGTGATCTCCTGGCGAAGACTCTGGACCGCAGAGGCGCGGATGTCCCCGTCGAACTGCAGCACGTACAGGCGGGAGGCCTCGTCCGTGGTTTTGTCCATGGTGTTGCCCGTGGTTATGTTCGCCGCATTGTTCGCGGCCTGCTCACCGCCTCGCTCCTCGGCCTTGAGCTCTGCCTTGCGGGCCTTGAGCAGCCTCTTACGCTCGCTCTTGGACAGAATGCGCGACCGAATGCGATCGCCCAGCTTCTGGTACTCGCGGTTGAGCTTCTTGACCCGCAGGGTCCCCTCCCCGGGCGCCGGATCCCGACTGGTGGCCCGCACCACCACCCGGAGTACCACCAACAGGGCGAACAGCAGCGTCAACGCCTTGAGAAGAAACATGCCGTACTCGGAGACGAATGCCATAGATTTTGCTCCCGGTTGCTCCGTTCATCGGTGTCCCAAAGAGAGTAAGCACTTCGGGACGACCTGCCAAGCCGTGGGTCCACTGAGCGAGGGAAACCGTACGAATTCTGACCGGGGAATGTTGTACGCCGCCGAAGGACTCGGTAAGATCGAACCACCGGAGGAACTTTGGTGGCTGACGTGATCAAGAGACTGTCTCTGCTCAACGACGCAGCCCGGGCCATGACGTCCATCATGGATCCCGACGCACTGCTCGACCACATACTGGAGCTCACCGGGCAGGTGTTCGGCTTCGACGCCTGCGCCGTCCTGCTGGCAGAGCCCGATACCGGGGCGCTGGTCATCCGCCGGGCACCGGGGCTACGACCCCGAGGTGGTCAAAACCTTCCGGGGAAGGTCTGGCGAGGGGGTCACCGGGCGCGCCTTCGCCGAGCACAAACCCGTGCTGGTCAATGACGTGGCCGCCGCCGCCGGCTACGTAGCCGGCGTGCGCGGCGCCGTGTCCGAGGTGGCGGTACCCCTGCGAGTCAACAGCGAAGTCATCGGCGTGTTGGACGCCGAGAGTCAACAGCGGCTGGACCTCTGCGTGGCGGACCTGGACCTGCTCTCCGCCTTTGCCAGCCACGCCGCCATCGCGGTGAACAACGCCCGACTCCACCAGCAGCTCGCCGACCGAACCGCCGATCTGGAGCGGCAGATCCAGCGACAGTCCCTGGTTCGTCAGGCGGGCAAGGCTGTTCGCTCCTCCCTCGACCAGGGCCACCTGCTCCGCCGGATCCTGGAGCTGGCTCGCGAGGCGCTGTCCTTTGATAGCTGCGCCGTGCTGCTGGCCGACGAAGAAAAGCAGGGGCTGGTGGTCACCGCCGGCGTGGGCTACGGCAGGGACGTGGACGGCCTGGTCTTCCCCCTCGGCAAGGGCATCACCGGCGCGGTGCTCGCGTCAGGCAAAGGGGAGGTGGTGGCGGACGTCACCGACGACGAGCGCTACATCGACGGCATGGCCGGCGGACGCTGCGAAATGGCGGCGCCACTTACGGTCAACGGAGACGTCATCGGCGTGCTCGACGCCGAGGCCCACCAGGCGGCAGCCTTCGACCAGGAGGATCTCGATCTCTTCCAGATCTTCGCCTCGGATGTGGCCGTGGCCATCCGCAATGCGCGCCAGTTCGCCGAGCTGGAGCGAGCCAACCGGGTGCTGTCGGACAACGTGGTCGAGATCAAGCGCATGAACGTCGAGCTGAGCGCCTACGCCGAGCAGATCAGCCGGACCAACGAGGACCTGCAAAAACGCGTGCGGGAGCTGCGCACCCTGTACGAGGCGTCCCAGACCATCACCTCCAGCCTGGATCTCAACGAGACCCTGGAGACCATCGTGAACATGACGCGGGTGATCATCAACGCCTCGTCCAGCGCCATCCGACTGCTGGACGAGGAGTCCGAGGAGCTGCGCTCCAGGGCCGCCGGCGGAAAGCCCCCGGTGGCACAGATGTCCGACGACGGCGCGGGCGGCACCCATCTGACGACGCCCCTGACCATCGGGGATCGCACCATCGGCTTCTTCGAGCTGGGCAAGGAGCGGGGAGAGTTCAACAAAGAGGAGCAGCGCATGCTGACCACCCTAGCCGGCCAGGCGGCCATCGCCATTGAGAACTCCCGCCTCTTCGATCACACCCAGCGCACCTACTACGAGACCATCCGCGCCCTGGCCGAGGCATTGGAGGCGCGGGACGCCTACACTCGCGGCCACTCCGAGCGGGTGACCCGCTACGCCCTGGCCATCGCCGAGGCCATGGACCTGTCGTCCGATGAGCAGCAAATCATCGAACACGCCGGGCTCCTGCACGACATCGGCAAGATCGGCATCAGCGACACCATCCTGAACAAACCCACCGCCCTGTCGTCTGAGGACCGGAAGGTCATCGAGCACCACCCCATCTTCGGCGACACGATCCTGGGGCCCATCAAATTTTTGACCCAGGTGCAGGTCGTGGTCAAACACCACCACGAGCGATACGACGGCGAGGGCTACCCCGACCGGATCGCCGGGGAGGACATCCCGCTGGCGGCGCGCATCGTCTGCGTGGCGGACTCCTACGACGCCATGACTTCGGACCGCCCCTACCGGCCGGCACTGGACCGGGCCACGGCTGTCGCCGAGCTGAACCGGCACCGGGGCAGTCAGTTCGACCCACGGGTGGTGGACGTGTTCGTGGGGCTACTCGAGACGCGGTTCCCCGAGCGGACGACGGGCAAGGAGGAGAATCCATGAGACAGGCGCACTGGTTGGCAGTGGCCCTGGGGCTGATCGTGACCCTGACCCCGTGGCCCCTGGCGTGCTCAACACCGATTCTCCCGCTATACTAAGTCGCGGCGGCCGCACTTGGGCGTCGCCCGAAACCACCATGCCAGCCACCCGACAAATCCCGATCCTGCTGACCGCCATCATGGCGACGATGCTGGGATTCGGGGTGGAGGCCGCCGGAGCGCCCCTGGGTCGCCCCGTGCCGGGCGAGCGTCAGCCCACGATCGGGGACTTCTGGAAACGGGAGGCGCCGACAAAAACAAAGAAACGCGAGGTGCGGTTCAATCGGGCCATGAAGCTCATTCGCCAGGGGCTGTCGGGTGGAATACGCACCAAGGTGATCAACCGGGCATCGGTGCGGGTGGGCCACGCCCTGCTCGGGCTGCTGGCCACACGAAATCCCAAAGAGACCCGATTCTGGTACTGGTACGGATATGCGTCCCTGGTCCTGGGCCGCCACCAGCTCACCATGGGGGCCTGGAAGCGGGTCTGGAAGCAGCAACCCGACCACTGGGACACCTCGTCCATGGCCTTCGAGCTGGGCATCCTCTACGCCAAGAAGCGGCGCTACGCCGAGTCCGTGGCCGTGTACCGCAAGGGCATGCCGGCGTCCTTCCACCTCACCACCCGATCCATCATGGCGTCCAACTGCGCCGAGTCCCTCATGGCCCTGGGCAAGGTCCGACAGGCCGTGGCCATGTACCGTACGTCCATTCGGCTGCGGCCCAGGGGCAACAACGCCGCCTGGTGGGGCCTGATGATCGCCTACGACCGCCGAGGCTTGACCGCCGCCTCGGACCAGGCTCGGAACCAGGCTCTCATGCTGGACCCCAACCTCCGCGGCCTGGCGGGCCCGGCCGTCTTCTTCGTGCCCACCGGTGATGTGCACTACTACCTGGCGCTGGCCTACGAAGGCCAGGGGCGGATCCGAGACGCCGCGGACCAGTGGGTGCGGTACCTGCAAGCCCGCCCCCAGTCCCGTTGGAAGAAGCGGGTGATCCTCCACCAGGCCCGACTCAAACGGCTCATGGCGAGGTGGAAGCCCCGGGTCTACCTGATGACCACGCGCCCCCAGCTCCTGGGCTCCACGGTGGCCGGGCTCATGGCCCCCCTGGGTGCGTGCTATCGCCGCCGGGCCAAACAGGTCAAGACCCTGCCCCAGGGCCGGCTGCCCCTGTATTTGACCCTGAAAAAGCAGCGCATCACCTCGGTGCGAATCGGCTGGTCCCCACGCCAGGTACGCGATCGAGCGCTGCAGCGGTGTGTGATCCGCCGACTGCAAAACCGCCGACTGCCCGGTGCGAAGCGTGCTAGAATTGTCGCGGTATTTCAACTGGAGCCAGGCCCATGAAAGCAAGCCCTACCCGGGTACTCCTGATTCTCCTGGCGCTGCTATTTCTGCCCACGCCAGCGGCCGCGCGCAAGTGGAAGGGGAGCAAGCGTCACCTGAAGCTATGGGATCGGGTGCTGTATAAGCGCTACCAGCGCACCGAAAAGCTGGCGGAGACGGCAAAACAGCACGCCAGCCGGGGGCGCTACAAACAAGCCGTGGCCGTGCTCAACCAGGCCATCCGGATCCGGCCCTACGCCTCGGGCCTCTGGTTCAACCTGGGCACGGTGCACTCCTACGCGGGCAACTACAAACCCTGCGTCGACGCCCTTCGTACGGCCCGTAAGCTAAACTCCAAGCACAAAATACACCTCACCTCCTTTCGGCTGGGGCTGTGTCTCTCCATGTCGGGCCGCATCAGCGAGGGCGTCGTCGAGTACCGAAAGGTCACCCCGAGCCGCTGGGTTACCCGCGCGGTGCTCAACTGGAACATGGCTGACAACTACATGGCCCTGGGCCGGCTCAAGGAGGCCGTCGGGCACTACCAGACCTCCCTGGTTGCCAACCCAGGCCAGCTGGTGTTGCACTTCGCCCTGGCCGTGGCCCTGGACCGCGCCGGCAAGCTGCGCTCGGCGGACCGCCAGCTCCAGCGGGCCAACCGCCTGGATCCCACGGGAGCGTCGCTCAGCGGCAAGGACATCATCTGGCTGCCAAGCCATGACCACCTGTACTACCGGGCCCTGAGGGCCTTCTCTTTACGGCAGCGGGGAGAGGCTCTGCGGTGGTGGAAAAAATTCGTCTCCGTCTCACCCCGGAGCCCTTGGAACTTTGTCATCGAACGCCGGGTATCCCTGCTGCGGAAAGCCCCGTTTACCCCGAAGGATGTGAGCCTGCAAAAGGGCGCCGCGGACCTCAAGGAGCTCGCAGCGACGCTCACCCGATCCCACGTCGCCCTACGAAGTTGCCTGGGCTCGAACACCACACCCAAGCTCGCCGATCTCCGCGGCCTACGGGTGGGAATCGTATCCGGCCGCCACGGCCCGACGCGAATCACGATCCTCAAGCACTTCGGCACCCTACCGTCTTCCACCAAAACCTGCATCCAATCAGCCCTACGCAAAGCGAGCTGGACCAAAATCCTAAAAACCCGCAACCCCATCTCCTTCTCCATCTCCCTGGTAGGCCCCTGAGGAGCGTATACCGGTAGAAGCCTGCAAGGACGGTCTGCCCGCCAGCGGAACTACCGGTGCAGGCCAACAATATTGTACGAGATGGGATCTGGGAAAGAAGGGAGGCGCTACCGGCTACGGCGACGGAAGCTCAGGGGGAAATGGTAGGTGCCCGACACGCCCACGTACCAGGCGATGCCGGTGTTCTCGCCAGCGGGAATGTCGCCGCAGATGTCTCCATCACAATACGAAGTGGGGACCAGCTTGTAGATACGGCCCAGGACGCCCATGGAGAAGATCCGGCTGAAGAAGTAGTCCACGCCCATACCCGCCGAGATGGCGGGACCCGAGATCGAGAGGTTCGTGTCGTAGCCGCTCATGTCGGTATAGTTCTGCGAGATGGAGCCATAGCCAACGCCAAAGCTACCCCAGACATCCAGCCGGCCCAAGGGGATGAAACCACGAGCCTCCACCACACCTACAGCCCAAAGGAGGGCTCCGGAGTCGTAATAGTCGGCGTTGGAACCCACCACCGAAACCCCACCATGAACGCCGATGGCGAAGAAGGGGAAGATACGCCACAGGGCCGTGAAGTATCCACCGAAGCCCGTCGCCGTGTCAGATACGTATCCGTCGGCCGAGGCGAAGGCCGACGGTCCAAAGTCCACCGACAAAATCAGGCTGCGACGGTGCGGGCCGCCCCGACTTTTGATGCCTTGGGGCGGGGGCGGAGCGCCGCCACCACCGCCGCCATACACACCACCGGTGGTGCCGCCACCGGGAGGAGGCGGCACAGCATAGGGATCGGGACCGGGCAGGGGATCCCCAGCCATAGCGCCCGGAGTCCCTGCACCCGGGGTCGTGCCCCCAGGCGGGGGCGGGACGGTACCACCCGAGGTGCCCGAGCCCGGCACAGGTCTGGGATCACCACCCGGCGTGGTCCCGGCTGAGGCCGCCAGCTGCTTCCAGCTGCCGATCTTCGTCCGTACGTCCGCCACCGACGGATGCTTGGGGCTCATGGAGTGCTTGGAATGGTTCTTGATGTACTTCTCAAGGTAGTAGATGCCCTTGTTGTAGTCGCGCAACGCCGAGTAACAGTTGGCAATTCCGTAGTCCAGGATGGGATGGTACTTGAGGTCCTTGACCTCGTCGAAGGCCCGGATGGCCTCCTGGTACTTGCCCTGGCGATAGAGGGTTCTGGCCTTCTTGAACGCGGCCGCGATCTGCTTCGTCTTGGCCGGAGCGGCCTCCGCCGCCGAGGACCAGGCGCTGCTTAATAACAAAGCGCCCGCAAAAACTACTGCTAGTGGTCGTGTCAAACGCATCGACTTCTCCTTATGACCTCTGTACATCGTGTTTTTCAAACGCGGCTCACGCCCCAGAGTTTACGCAAATAACGACAATACCTTGCCGCGCTTCCAAGAAAACCTGGATCGAGCCCACGCTTTGTACGCAAGGCCACAAAAATGACCTTCGGTGCACCGGGCGTGTATGTTGGACGGAAAGATAGCACCGAAGCTTCACCCTGTCCAAGAGTGCATGGCTACGGTGCCAGGGAGGGAGGGGGGAGAAGCTACATGCCCATGCCCATGCCGCGCCGACGCATGTGGCGACGCACGCGCATGCCGCGCACGCCCATGTGACCGCGCATGTGCATGCTGCGTAAGCGCTTGCCGAAACGCATGCCGCGCACACCGCGCGGACCCCCCATGACGCGCACGTCGCGACGGCCCATGACGCGCACGCCACGGGGGTGCATGCCACGCAGGCCATGCGGACCCATCACGCGCACACCGCGGGGGTGCATACCGCGCAGGCCGCGGGGGTGCATGCCCGGGCGCATACCACGACGCCAACGACGACGCATCTGGCGCATTTTTTTCCGGTAGGAGGGGCGCTTGGCCCAACGAGCGCGACGCTTCAGGGAGTACTTTTTCCAGACTTTTCGCTTGGTCGCGGCGCGCTTCCAGCGCTTGGCCCGACGCTCCTGCCACTTTTTGTTCTGGAACCAGTTCTTGTTGCGCCGCCGCACGAAGTTCCCCTCAAGCTTACGCCGCTTGCCACGGTACATGGGGCGCCGGTACACAGGACGCTTAAAACCCTCGATGACGATACGCTGGCGCCGTAGCCTCCGACGCAGCCGAAGCTTGGCGTAGAACTTGGGAACCTCAACCTTGAGCTTGGGAGCCAGGATCCGCCCCTCGGCACTGTGGAGGTAGTAGGCCCGGCGATGCCGGCGGACCCGCTTCCGCTGCCGGAGCCGGCGCTTGTATCGCCGCATCCGCCACTTGGCCCGCCGCTTGGCGACGCGCTCGTAGTCCTTGAGCACCGCGGCCCTCACGTCGGGCTTGGTCTTGTAGACCCCGCCCTCGATGCGCCCGGCCAGCAGGCCCAGCAGGTAGGCGTGGGCGTAGCGTCGACCGTGGGTGAGCCGAAGCTGTTGCCGCACAGCCGCCTGGGTATTCAGGTGCACCGCCAGTTTGGGCTGGAGCTTCTTGTACTCGGCGGGCTTGTTGGCCTTCTCGGCGGCGGTGACCTGGTTCTCCAGTTCCTCGCTCGCCTTGCTCTCCTTGTCCTCGGCGGTCTCGAGGGTGTTGGCGTCGTTGTTGAGCTGCTCCACAGCGCCCGAGTGCATTTTGGCGATGTCAGCGGCCTTCTTCACCGCGGCCTGCCCCTCGGCCTCGAGCCATTCATCCCAGCCCGCCTTCTCGGGGGAGTACACCGCCGCAGGCGCAGTCACCTTGCCCGCAGGCACGATCACCACTTTGCCAGCCGGCAGCAACAAGGGCTTGGCGTCCATCTTGGCCACCGCGGTCACGGCAACCTTGCCCTCTTCCACGGCCACCCGGACGTTGCCCGAAAGGGACACACCCACTGCCAACACGGTGCCCTGCACGGCCACGGCCGCGCTGGGCGTGTAGATGGAGAATGCGCCCTGGCCCTCGGTGCGCTCATTGATATCAAACCGAGCCGCACCCGCCATGACGGTGACCGACGGCGACGGGTTCTTGATGGCCGCCGAGGTGTTGAGGGTGATCGCCGACTCAGGGGTGAGCTCCACCGAGGAGTTGTCCCACAGGGCCAACGTCGCCTCGCCATCCTTGCCCGCGCGCACAGAGTCCTTCGCGAAAACCTTGGTGTCATCGGCCGCGGCCTTGAACTCCGACTCGCCGGCCCGACGGACCTCTACGGCCCCCTTCACTCCAGAGAGCACACCCTCGGGCACGGCCTCTTTGTCCACGGGGAGCTTGGGCTCCACGTCGGCGACGGGACGCTTGTCCGGATCGGCGACGGGACGCTTGTCAGCCGTGACGTCACCCCCAGCCTTCATGTCCGCGGCCTGCATCTCACCGGCGGGATCCGCCTTCTTCTCCGCGGGCTTTTTCTTGCAGCCGACCGCTCCGGCCAGCAACAGCACCGCAGCACACCCAATTGCAAATGTTCTCATCTGTGTTCTCCTCGGCCCGAAAGGGGCTCTGCCAGGATACATATCAGACAATCTTTGCCCATACAACGAGCATAACAACCAGTAATCCCCCCGGATACGTGGATTATTACCAGGAGTTCCCCACTAGCGAACAAAAACAGCGCTACATTGGGGGTGAGACAAGCGGTAGCCAAGGACGAGGCGAGGAGCGAGCGGAGCGTACTTCAGTACGTGAGCACGCACCGCAGCCGAGGACGCAGGATCCCGCGCAGGATCGCCTCCAAGGTGGCGCTGTTTAGCGGTATTTGCGCGGGACGATGTAGGCGAAGCTCGTGGTGCTCCGGCGCTTGAAGACCATGATCTCCAGGGCCCCGCCCTTGCAGCCCGACGGGATGTAGGCCTGGAGCTTGCTCTTGGAGATCTTCTTGAGCACCAACTCCACGCGCCCGTATCGACGGTGGTTCACCCACATCTTCTGGATCCGGTCCAGGTTTCTCCCGGTGATGGTGATCCACTTCTTGGGAGGCCCCCGGTCCGGAAACACGTCCACGATGCGCGCCTTGGGCTTGACGACCTTGAAGGCCGTGGCCGACCGGCCGACCTTGCCGAAGCACCGCACCTCCACCTTGCCCGAATAAGCCCGCTTGGGCACCCGCGCCTTGATGGTGGTCCGGTCCATGCGCAACAGGTCGTAACTTACCCGCTTGCCGAACCGCACCACGGGCTTTTTGCAAAAGTTCTTGCCGCGGATGGTGATGTAGTCTCCCCACCAGCCTCGACGGGGCGTGAGGCGGGAGATGACCGGGGTGGCGAAGGAGAGCTTGAACCGATGATTCGTCACCGACCGACGCCCTCGAGACAAGACGACGATCTTGCCCGTGGACGCCCGCCTCGGCACCTTCACGCGCACCTCTACGCCGCTCATTCGGCGCACCTGGGTGAAGGGCATGTTCCCCAGCCAGAACCGGTCGCCCTTACGGAAGTTCCTGCCGGTCAAGGTGATCCACGTGCCCCAGGGTCCGGCCTTGGGGTAGATGGAGGTGATCTGCGCGAAGGGCGCCACAATGCGCAATCGCCCCGCGACCCGCACCTTGTGGTTGTGGCACTTGACTACAAACACGCCGCCCTTGCTGCCGCGAGGAACGGTGATCTCGATGGATCTGCTCGTGGAGTTGACCACCGGCACCACCTTACCGCCCAGCCGCACGATGGGGCCATCGCAAATCTTGTTCCCCTTGAGGGTAACCACCTCGTTGAACCAGGCCACCTTGGGCCCAAACCCCCGCAGCGTGGGCTTGGGCCACCCCACGACGATGCGGAAGCGAGTGCGGGTTCGTCGCCCAAAGCTCTCGTGAACAAGCTGCCCGGTCTTCGCGTTCCGAGGGAGGGTCAGCGACACCCGCGTGGCGTTCTCGTAGGCCGCCGGTAGCCGCACCCGGCCCAGGAAAAACTTGTCCGCCGGACGCAGGTTGAACCCGGTGACGATCAGCTGCGATCCCGGCGGGCCCATGCGCGGCGTTACCCCGCTCACTCCGGCCTTGGGTGCCTGGAGTCGAAGCTTTCGTGGGGAGGAGGCACGCCACTTCAGACAGCGAACGGTAAACTTGGCCGCCGTGGCTCCCCGGGGCACCTGCACCACCAGGCGGCTGTTGCTCTCGCGCCGGATCACCGGAAGACGCCGTCCCCCCAGCCACACCTTCACCATGGGACAGAAGTTCCGCCCCTGGAGGGTGACGTACTGACCAAACCAGGCCGCGGCAGGTCGGAAGCCGGTGATCACCGGTGGCCGATAGATCCTGTAGCGGAAGGAGGACATGAAACGCTTGCCAAAGCTCTGGAAGTAAATCTTCGCCATGCGCGCACCCGCCGGGATGAAGACCTTCACCTCCCGGGAGGAGACGAACTTTTTACGCAGGGTGCGGTTGCCCAGCCAGAAGCGAGACTTGGGAGTGAACCCCACCCCCACCACGGTGATCCAACGACGGGCAGGACCGGCGGCCGGGGAGATCCCCCGGATCTCGGCAAAGGGCGGTTCCACCAGAAACTCGTCGGCGTGGGTGACCCGCTTGCCGAAGCACTCCACCTCGAAGCGCCCCGTTCGCATTCCCTTGCGCAACTTGACTACGACCTGCCTGTTGCCCCTCCGGTGGACCACCGGTACCGCCTGACCATCCAGGTACACCTTGGCCCGCGGACAGAAGGACACTCCCTTCAAGGTCACGCGGTCCCCGAAATAGCCCTTCCGCGGAGAGAAGCTCTGGAGCACAGGGTAGTTGGCGAGCTTGAAGACAAATCGGGTGCGGAGCTTCCGCTTGGCAGGGGCCCAGAATAGCCGCCCAGACTTGAGGCTCTTGTGAATCAACAGCTTGTAGGTGGTCGAGTTCACATGCTGGCGACGCACTCGACTCCGGCCGATCCAGAATCGGACGTTTCCGTGGAAATGCACGCCCTTGACGGTGACCCAGATCCCGGGCGGGCCGCTGGTGGGCAACATCGCCGTCACCATGGGCTTGTTCTTGATCTTGAACCTCATGGGCGATCGAAGCTGCTTCCCCGCCTGATGTACCTCGAACCAGCCCGACTGCGAGCTCACAGGTACCTTCACCACGATGGCCCGCTTGGTCACGGAAATGGGCTTCACAATGTGGCCGTTGAAGTAGACCTTCACGGTGCGCCTGTCGAAGCCATAGCCCCGTAGACGCACCTTGGTGCCCCAGGGCCCCACGGCTGGCTTCATGTCAGTGAAGTTCCATTGGGCGGGAGCACCGCGGGCCGGTTCGGAAAAGGAGAGGCCCGCCGTGACCACGGCGAGGCTCAGAATCACTGCAAATCGTCGGTGCATTGGATGTCCTCTCGCTGCGTGCGATCAGCCATTTTGACCTAATGAGCTACGTATTGATTCACTTAGCGCACTTTGGAGCCGGAACCAAAAAGAAAACAGCCCGGCCAACCTCACGGGTCGCCGAGCTGTACTCTTTTCGCAAGGCGGCAATCGGATTTGAACCGATGAATGGAGGTTTTGCAGACCTCTGCCTTACCACTTGGCTATGCCGCCAGAGCATACCGATTATGAAACGAATCAACGGAGCTTTCAACCCCCACCTACCATCAGGAGGACAACCACGCCACACGTGGTATGGGGCGTTACGCCGCATCTCGGGAAGCTTCTAGCAAACCACCCGGTCGGCGTCAAGCCCTTAATTCCTCAGGGGTTATATGATTTCAGGGTGCCTTTTCTGGCTCGCCGATCTACCTCCGCCCGCAGGTGGTGTAGCATCTGCTCGGATCCCCAAACGATTCCATTATTCAACTTGGATCGGCTGACATGCAGGTCCGGAATGGCCTGCATGGTGGTGACGGCCAGGGTCCAGTTCTTTCCCCAGGAGTATAGATTCAGTCGCCCCCAGTAGCTCTTCATGGAACCACGATGCCGCACCCAGGAAAGCTTGTAGCCGCCGTTGGCCCCCCGGCTCCAGTCGTACCTCACCGCCACCCAGGCGTTGGCTACCGGCCACGGCAAAGACAGGATCACCACCGCCCAGATCTTGTTCTTTCCACGTTTTCGCACCACCCGGCAGCTCTTCACCTTCGGCATGTAGCCGTCGATGCGCTTGCAGTCCATGAAGGTATCCATGACCTCAGAGGGTTTGGCGGCGATGAGCAACATGCCCGTGGGCTTCCAGAACTTAGAGGACTTATCCACCCGTGTGACGTGCTTCCAGTTGGCCAGCTTCAGCCGATCGAAGTAGCTGATCCTGGGGCCCTTGCGAGCACGGGCCTCTGGTGCCAGGGCAAGTCCGGTACCCGCAAGGGCAATAAGGATGGCTATGGTCTTGGTATATCGCACGGTGGTTTCGACGGGGGTCAAGGGCTTCACATTCAATCCAAGAGAACCGCCAGATTGAAGCTACACGGACTTCTCCTCGCTCCCATGACCGTCCTCAGACGGCAGGTCCTCGTAGGGCACCTCGAGCGCCTCCACATCGAGGGAGAGCTTCTGATAGGGAGCCAGGCCCGTACCGGCCGGGATCAGACGCCCCATGATCACGTTCTCCTTCAGTCCGCGTAGGTAGTCCACCTTGCCCCAAATGGAGGCCTCGGTGAGCACCTTCGTGGTCTCCTGGAAGGAGGACGCGGAGATGAAGCTCTCGGTGGAGAGCGACGCCTTCGTGATGCCGAGCAGCAGCGGCTCGCCCACGGCGGGCATGCCACCATCGGCCATAATGCGATCATTCTCCCGCTGGAAGTTCTGCCGCTCCACCTGCTCGTCCACCAGGAAGTTGGTGTCGCCCACGTCCGCCACCCGCACCCGCCGCAGCATCTGCCGGACGATGGTCTCGATGTGCTTGTCGTTGATGCGCACGCCCTGGAGCCGATACACCTCCTGCACCTCGTCCACCAGGTACTTGGCCAGGGCCTTCTCCCCGAGGACCTTGATGATGTCATGCGGGTTCTCAGCGCCGTCCATGAGCCGCTCGCCGGCCTTGACCCGGTCGCCCTCGCGCACCGCGATGTGCTTGCCCTTGGCGATCAAATACTCCTTGGGCTCGCCCACCTCAGGCTTGATGACGACCTTGCGCTTGCCCTTGGTATCCTTGCCGAACTGCACCACGCCATCGATCTCACTGATGACAGCGTGCTCCTTGGGCTTGCGCGCCTCGAAGAGCTCGGCCACCCGCGGCAGACCGCCGGTGATGTCCTTGGTCTTGGTGGTCTCACGGGGGATCTTGGCGATGACATCACCGGCCATGACCTCGTCAGACTCCGTCACGAAGATGTTGGCGCCCACCGGCAAGAAATACCGCGCCATGGCCTCTGTGCCAGGCAGCTTGAGGGTCTTGCCCTTGGGATCCTTGACGGAGATCCGCGGACGCGTGTCGACGTCCCGCGACTCGATGATCACCTTACGGGACAAGCCCGTGACCTCGTCGAGCTGCTCCTTCATGGTGACGCCCTCGATGAGGTCGCCGAACTTCACTACCCCGGGAACCTCAGTGAGGATGGGGAGGGAGAAGGGATCCCACTCGGAGAGCAGGGTCCTGGGCTCGACCCGTTCGCCCTCCTGTACGGTGAGCTTGGCGCCGTAGGTGAGCTGGTAACGCTCCCTCTGCCGCCCGGAGTCGTCCTGTACGATGATCTCGCCGTGGCGGTTCATGACCACCAGGTGGCCGTCGCGCCCCGTCACCGTCTCGGCGTTCTCCAGCCGGATGGTCCCCTCGTACTGGCACTCCAGGGTGGAGGCCGCCCGGGAGACCTGGCCGATGCCGCCGATGTGGAAGGTCCGCATGGTCAGCTGGGTGCCGGGCTCGCCAATGGACTGGGCCGCGATGACGCCCACGGCCTCGCCGATGTTGACGAGGTAGCCGCGCGCCAGGTCACGCCCGTAGCACTGGATGCAGATTCCGCGCTTGGCCTGGCAGGTGAGCACCGAGCGGATTTTCACGCGGTCGATACCGGCCGCCTCAAGGATCCGCACGCGGTCCTCGTTGATCTCCTCATCGGTGCGGACGAGGATCTCATCCGTATACGGATGGCGAATGTCCTCAATAGCGATGCGGCCGAGGATCCGGTCGCCGAGCTTCTCGATGATCTCGCCACCCTCCACCAGGGCCGTCATCTCAATGCCCTCCAGGGTGCCGCAGTTGTACTCCGTGATGGTGGCGTCCTGGGCCACATCCACCAGCCGCCGGGTCAGGTACCCGGAGTTGGCGGTCTTGAGTGCCGTGTCCGCCAACCCCTTGCGGGCGCCATGGGTGGAGATGAAGTACTGCAGTACGTTCAGCCCCTCCCGGAAGTTGGTGGTGATGGGCGTCTCGATGATCTCGCCGGAGGGCTTGGCCATGAGACCACGCATTCCGGCGAGCTGCTTCATCTGCTGCTTGGATCCACGAGCGCCGGAGTCGGCCATGATGTAGATCGGGTTCATGCTCGGGGTGGTGACGGTCTCCTTCCCATCGGGCCCGACCAGCTCCTCGGTGCCGATCTCGTTCATCATCTCTTCGGCCACGTGCTCAGCGCACTGGGCCCAGATGTCCACGACCTTGTTGTAGCGCTCACCATCGGTGATGAGACCCTCGGTGTACTGCTCCTCCACCTCCTTGACCTCGGAGACGGCCTCGTCGAGCAGCGGCTGCTTCGCGTCGGGGATGTGCAGGTCGTCCAGGCAGATGGAGATCCCCGCCATGGTGGCGTGCGTGTAGCCCAGGGTCCGCAGCCGATCCGCCAGTAGGATGGTCTTTTTCTGTCCGCAGGCGCGATAGCAGGCGTCGATGAGCTCGGCGAGCTGCTTCTTGCTCATGACACGATTAACCAGCTTGTAGGGCAGCTCGTTGGGCACGATCTCGTACAAGAGCACCCGGCCCACAGTGGTCTGGACCATCTCGCCAGCGATACGCACCAGAGCCGCGGCCTGGAGGCCGATGGACCCGTGGTCATAGGCCATGCGCACCTCGGCCGGGCTGGAGAAGACGCCGGTGAACCGGTCGGCTCCCTTGCGCCCTTCCAACCACTCCCCCTTAGCGAAGGGGCGCTGGCGGGACATGTAATAAAGCCCCAGAACGATGTCCTGGGTGGGGACGATGATGGGCTTGCCGTGGGCGGGGCTCAAGATGTTGTTGGTGGACATCATGAGCACGCGGGCCTCCATCTGGGCCTCCACGCACAGGGGCACATGCACCGCCATCTGGTCGCCGTCGAAGTCGGCGTTGAAGGCCGCGCACACCAGCGGATGAAGCTGGATGGCCTTGCCCTCCACGAGCTTCGGCTCGAAGGCCTGGATCCCAAGACGATGCAGGGTCGGCGCACGATTGAGCAGTACCGGATGCTCCTTGATCACCTCTTCCAGGATGTCCCAGACATCCCCCTTCTCCTTCTCGACCATCTTCTTGGCGCTCTTGATGGTCGTAACCAGCCCCCGCTCCTCCAGCTTGTTGTAGATGAAGGGCTTGAACAGCTCGAGGGCCATCTTCTTGGGCAGGCCGCACTGGTGCAGCTTCAGCTCGGGGCCCACCACGATGACCGACCGGCCCGAGTAGTCCACGCGCTTGCCGAGCAGGTTCTGGCGGAACCGCCCCTGCTTCCCCTTGAGCATGTCCGACAGGGACTTCAAGGGACGCTTGTTGGGGCCGGTGATGATCTTGCCCCGACGACCGTTGTCGAACAGTGCGTCCACCGCCTCTTGAAGCATGCGCTTCTCATTGCGGATGATGATGTCCGGAGCGTTGAGCTCCTGCAGCCGCTTGAGGCGGTTGTTCCGGTTGATCACCCGGCGGTACAGATCGTTTAAGTCCGACGTGGCGAACCGGCCGCCATCCAGGGGCACCAGGGGCCGCAGGTCCGGCGGGATCACCGGCACCACCTCGAGCATCATCCACTGGGGACGGTTGCCCGACTCCCGGAAGGCGTTGACCACCTTGAGTCGCTTGGAGATCTTCTTACGCTTGGCCTCGCTCTTGGACTCCTTCATCTCCTGGCGGAGCTCGATGCTCAGCGCCTCGATGTCCAGCTCGCCCAAAAGCTTGTGGATGGCGTCGCCACCCATGCCGGCCTCGAAGTCCTCGTCGCCGAGCTCATCGAGGTACGCCATGTACTGATCCTCGGTGAGGATGTCGCCCTTGTTGAGCGGCGTCGTACCCGGATCAATGACGATGTAGGCCTCACAGTAGAGGATCCGCTCCAGGGGCTTGAGCGGGATGTCGAGCAGGTTGCCGATGCGTGAAGGCAGGCTCTTCAAGAACCAGATGTGCGCCACGGGGGTCGCCAGGCTGATATGGCCCATGCGCTCGCGCCGCACCTTAGAGGGGATGACCTCCACGCCGCACTTCTCGCACACCACGCCCCGGTGCTTCATGCGCTTGTACTTGCCGCAGTTGCACTCGTAGTCCTTGACCGGTCCAAAGATCTTGGCGCAGAAGAGGCCGTCCCGCTCCGGCTTGAAGGTCCGGTAGTTGATGGTCTCAGGTTTTTTCACCTCGCCGTGGGACCACTCGCGGATGGCATCGGGGGACGCCAGGGAGATGCGAATAGCATTGAAGCTCAGTGGATCTTTCGGCTTCTCGAAAAAGCTGAAGATATCTTTCATGACCAACCTGTCCTTACGACCGCCTTAGGGGCGGAACGAAATCGGTTCTTTAAAAGAGCATCGCGCCCGCCGGGGCACCCGTGGCCGCAGCGGCCGGTTGGGTATCTGGCGTGTCCTCGATGAGATCCACGCTGAGGCAGAGGCTCTGGAGCTCCTTGATCAGCACGTTAAAGGACTCCGGGAGGCCGGCCTCGAGGGAGTGGTCTCCCTTGACGATGGACTCGTACATCCGGGTCCGGCCCACCACGTCATCGCTCTTGACCGTGAGGAACTCCTGCAGACTGAAGGCGGCGCCGTAAGCCTCCATGGCCCAGACCTCCATCTCTCCGAGCCGCTGCCCGCCAAACTGCGCCTTGCCGCCAAGAGGCTGCTGGGTGACCAGGGAGTAGGGTCCGATGGATCGGGCGTGGATCTTGTCGTCCACCAGGTGGTGGAGCTTGAGCACATACATGATGCCCACGGTGACATCCTGATCGAAGGGCTCACCCGAGCGGCCGTCCAGCAGGACGGTCTGGCCCGAGGTCGAGAGGCCGGACATCTCCAGCAGATCCTTGATGTCGGTTTCCGTGGCACCGTTAAACACCGGGGTCGCTGTGTGCAGGCCGCCCTTGAGACGGGCCGCCATGCGTCCGGTGTCGTCATCGGACAGCTTGTCGATGAACTCGTGGGCAGGTCCGGTGTTGTAGACCTTCTTGAGCTGCCGACGCAGCACGTCCGGACTCCAATGGGTCTGGAGATAAGCCTCCATTTGGCGGCCCACCTCGTAGGCGGCCCAGCCCAGATGGACCTCCAGGATCTGTCCGACGTTCATGCGCGAAGGCACGCCCAGGGGGTTGAGCACGATGTCCACCGGTGAGCCATCGGGCAGATAGGGCATGTCCTCGGAGGGCAGGATCCGGCTGATGACGCCCTTGTTGCCATGGCGCCCTGCCATCTTGTCGCCCACAGCCAGCTTGCGCTTGATGGCCACGTAGACCTTGACCATCTTGATCACGCCTGGAGGCAGCTCGTCGCCGCGGCTCAGCTTGGCGATCTTCTCCTGATAGTGGGCCTCGATGCTCCTGAGCTCCTCCTCGAGCTGGTTCATGAGCTGCTCGATCTTGTCCGAGGCGCGGGGGTCACCGGTAGTCGTCTGGACAGCCGGCCAGTAGCGCGCCGGTACATCCTCGAGGGTCTCGGCGTCAAGCTTCTCGCCCTTCTTCACCAACACCTTGCCCCGCTCGTCGGTGAGCCGGGACGCGAGGGTCTTGCCCAGCAGCATCTTTCGCATGCGGCCGTAGTGGCTCTGGCTTACGATCTTCTTCTCGGTGCGCTCATCGTTTAAGAGCTTCTCGCGCTCGGTGTCCTCGATGTCCTTGGCCCGCTCGTCGCGGTCGGCGCCCTTGCGGGTAAAGACCTTGGCGTCAATAACGATGCCCTGCACTCCGGGGGGCACCCGCAATGAGGAGTCCCGCACGTCGCCGGCCTTCTCGCCAAAGATGGCCCGAAGCAGCTTCTCCTCAGGACTGAGCTGGGTCTCACCCTTGGGGGTGATCTTGCCCACCAGGACCTCGCCGGACTTGACCTCGGCGCCGATGCGCACGATGCCCGACTCGTCGAGGTCCTTCAAGGCCTCCTCGCCCACGTTGGGGATGTCCCGGGTAACCTCCTCCTTGCCCAGCTTGGTGTCCCTGGCGACGCACTCGAACTCCTCGATATGAATCGAGGTGAACACGTCCTCGGACACGAGCCGCTCAGACACGAGGATGGAGTCCTCGAAGTTGTATCCGCCCCAGGGCATGAAGGCCACCAGGACGTTCTGGCCCAAGGCCAGCTCTCCGAGCTCCGTGGCGGGGCCGTCTGCGATGACGTCCCCGGGGTTGACCCGCTCACCCACGCTCACGATGGGCTTTTGGTTGATGCAGGTGTTTTGATTGGAACGCTGGAACTTGACCAGGTTGTAGATGTCCGGCTTGACCTCGGTGACGTCGAAGTCCGCGCCCTTTTCGTCGGGGCGGATGACGATGCGACCGGCGTCCACCGACTCCACGATGCCATGGCGTCGGGCCACTCCCGTCACGCCGGAGTCCCGGGCGACGATCTTCTCCATGCCCGTGCCCACCAGGGGGGATCGGGTGCGCACCAGGGGCACCGCCTGCCGCTGCATGTTCGAACCCATGAGCGCGCGGTTGGCGTCGTCGTTTTCCAGGAAGGGGATCAGCGCGGCGGCCACGGACACGAGCTGGTTCGGCGACACGTCCATGAGACCGATCTGATCGGGCTTGACCATCACGAAATCACCGTTGAGCCGCGCCTCCACGTCGTCGATCAAGATGGTGCCCTTCTTACTGATGGGCACGGTGGCCTGGGCGATGTAGTTGTCCTCCTCCTCGAGGGCCGAATAGTGGCGGACCTCTTCGATCACGCGGCCCTTGGTGACCGTGCGGTAGGGGGTCTCGATGAAGCCGAAGTCGTTGACCCGGGCGTAGGTGGACAGCGAGGCGATGAGGCCGATGTTCGGCCCCTCCGGCGTCTCGATGGGACAGATGCGGCCGTAGTGCGTGGTGTGTACGTCGCGCACCTCGAACCCCGCCCGCTCCCGGGTGAGGCCGCCTGGCCCCAGGGCCGAAAGACGCCGCTTATGGGTGACCTCCGACAGGGGATTCGTCTGGTCCATGAACTGGCTGAGCTGGGAAGACCCGAAGTACTCTTTGACCACCGCGCTCACCGGCTTGGCGTTGATCAGATCGTGGGGCATGAGCGTCTCAATCTCTTGAGACATGCTCATGCGCTCCTTGATGGCCCGCTCCATGCGGACCAGCCCGATGCGGTACTGGTTCTCCAGCAGCTCACCCACGGCGCGCACCCGGCGGTTGCCCAGGTGATCGATGTCGTCGATGGAGCCGTGGCCGTTCTTGAGGCCGATGAGCACCCGTACTGTCTCGAGGATGTCGCGCTTGGTGAGCACGGTGTTCTCGAGGGGCTCGTCCACCTTGAACTTGTAGTTGAGCTTAAGCCGCCCAACCTTGGACAGGTCGTAGCGCTCGGCATTGAAAAACAGGTTATTGAAGAAGTTGTTGGCCGTATCAGCCGTGGGCGGATCCCCGGGACGCAGCCGCCGGTAGATCTCCATCACCGCTTCCTCGGTGGTGGTGATCTTATCAGCGAGCAGCGTGTCACGCAGGTAGGAACCCACGTTCAGGTTGTCGATGAACAACACCTGGAACTCGTCGACCTTCTTCTCGCGCAGCAGGTCCAGCTTAGACTCGGTGATGTCCTCGTTGCACTCAAGCAACACCTCGCCCGTGGCGGGATCCACCACGTCCTCGGCCGACACCTTGCCGATGACATCGGCCGGCTCCACGGGGAGACGATCGCGCCCCGAAGCCTTGAGCTTCTTGATGGCCGCCTTGGTGAACTTGCGGTTCTTGCGGACGATGATCTCTTTGCTCTCCGGGTGACGGATGTCCCGGGTGGCCCGCTGGCCGGGCAGCAGATCGTACTCGACGCTCTTGTGAATCTTCTTGGCGCCATCCAGATAGATGGTCTCGTTGTGATAGAAGTAGTTCAGAAGATCCCGCGCGCCGTAGCCCAACGCACGGAGCAGCACCGTGGCAAAGAGCTTGCGCCGCCGATCGATGCGCACGTACACCAAGTCCTTGGGGTCGAACTCGAAGTCCAACCAGGAGCCGCGGTAGGGGATCACCCGCGCCGAGTACAGGAGCTTACCCGACGAGTGTGTCTTGCCCTTGTCGTGGTCAAAAAACACGCCCGGGCTGCGGTGTAGCTGGCTCACCACCACACGCTCGGTACCGTTAATGATAAAGGTGCCGTTGGCGGTCATCAACGGGATCTCACCGAAGTAGACCTCCTGCTCCTTCATATCGCGGATGGAGCGCTCACCGGTCTCTTCATTGGTGTCGTAGATCACCAGCCGGATGACGACCTTGACGGGCGCCGCGAAGGTCATGCCTCGCTGACGGCACTCGTCCACGTCGTACTTGGGCTCGTCCAAGTGATAGCTGACAAATTCCAGCGAGGAGGTCCCGCTGAAGTCACTGATCGGGAACACGCTTCCAAAGACGCCCTGCAGGCCGATCTCTTCGCGCTCGTCCAACGGGACTTCCCGCTGGAGAAAACGCACGTAGGAGCGCTTCTGAATATCGATCAGGTTAGGTAACTCAACGACTTCGTCGAGTCGTGAAAAGCTCTTCCGAACCCGAAAACTCTTCTGGATCACCGATGCCATGGGGGCACTACCTCCCCAACGTAGAAAAGCGGTATTCGGACGAATTCAGTACGGATCCGTCCGAATACCGCTCTGTACGCGGTGTTTCACGACCATTTCTCAGTAGTCTACGCAGGCTCTTAACTCCGACCCTACGATTTCTACTTGATCTCTACAGTTGCTCCCGCATCCTCGAGCTTCTTCTTGACCTCTTCGGCCTCGTCCTTGGCAACGCCCTCCTTGACCGCATTGGGGGCGCCATCTACGAGGGTCTTGGCCTCCTTGAGGCCGAGGCTCGTGACCTCGCGAACGGCCTTGATGACCTGGATCTTCTTCTCACCAACCATGGTGAGCATGACGTCGAACTCAGTCTGCTCCTCGACGGCGGCGCCCGCATCAGCGGCCATGGCGGGACCCGCCACTGCGACCGGTGCGGCCTCGACGCCCCACTTGTCTTCGAGCGTCTTGACCAGATTCGACAGGTCCATGACAGTCAGGGTGCTGAGATAGTCGATAACCTGCTCTTCGGTGACAGCCATTTTCTTTTCTCCTTCGACTTTGCTTCGGTACGGGCAAAGCAGCCCACACGCTATATATTCTGCTTATCTGTTTACCTAACCGTCTTCGAGCTGCCGTTTACGCGACTCGAGCACCAGCAACATCCGCTGAGGCGCAGCAATCATCAACCGGAGTAGGTTCTGCGGCGCCGCAAGCATGGTGGCGAGAAGCTTCGACCGAAGCTCATCCTTGGAGGGCATCCTCGAAAGCTGCTCAACGTTCACAGCGTCAAGCAACGACTCAAAGAAACCGCCCTTAATCGTGAATTTCTTGTGATCTTTGGAACACTTAACCGCGGCCTTGGCGGGGGCCACCGGATCCGTGCGATTGAAGGCGACAGCCGTGGTTCCGTCTAGCAGGGTGTTGAGTCCCTCCAGGGGCGTTCCCATGACGGCGCGCTCCAGCAGCGTGTTCTTCACCACCTTGTAAACGCACTCGGCCTCGCGAAACTCCTTGCGGACCGCCTCGGCGTTGGCCACCGTGAGACCCTTGAAATCGGCCAGGATGACGGCGCCACCCTCCAAGGCCAGATCCTGTTGGAGTTGCTCGATCATCTGTTCTTTTTCCGTACGATTCATGGCTATTCTCCCAGACCCGCCTACTTGGCGATCTGCGCCAGCACCGCGGCGCTGTCCAGCTTGATGCCCGGGCCCATGGTGGTCGACACGGTGATACTCTGAACGTATGTGCCCTTGGCGGTGGACGGCTTGAGCTTCATCAGCATGTCCATCAGAGCGATCAGGTTCTCCCGGAGCTTGTCGGCACCGAAGGAGATGCGGCCCAGGGGAGCGTGGACGATCCCGGCCTTCTCCACCCGGAACTCCACCCGCCCGGCCTTCATCTCTCTGACGGCCTTGGCAACGTCCATGGTTACCGTGCCTACCTTCGGGTTGGGCATCATTCCGCGGGGTCCGAGTACCCGTCCAAGGCGCCCCACCAGCCCCATCATATCGGGGGTGGAGATGGCCTTGTCGAAGTCCAGCCAGCCCTCTTTCTGGATCTTGTCTACATATTCCTCGGCGCCCACGAAGTCCGCGCCGGCCTCCTCGGCCTCGGTGGCCTTGTCACCCTTGGCAAACACCAGAACCCGCGCCGTCTTGCCGGTGCCATGCGGAAGCACCAACGCGCCCCGGACCATCTGATCCGCATGACGGGGATTGACACCCAGCTTGACGGCAATGTCCACCGACTCATCAAACTTGGCAAAGCTACAGTTCGGCAGGATTTCAAGGGCTTCATCGAGCGGATACCGCTTGGTCCGCTCCACCCGCTCTAACACTTTTTTGTACTTCTTACCGGTTTTTGGCATGTCCGCCCTGTGTCGACGCCCTCGCGCCTGCCACCAGTTGTACGGGAGGTGGTGTGCCCGTGGTGAAGGCAGCAACCGCTGCCCAGTACTCTAGTCGTCGAAAAATCTGAAAGTCTAGTCGATCACGTCCAAGCCCATGGACCGGGCCGAGCCCTCGATGATCAGCATGGCGCCCTCGATATCCACGGCGTTGAGATCCTCCATCTTGATCTCGGCGATGCGCCGGATGGACTCACGATTGACGCGACCCACCTTCGTTTTGTTGGGCTCGGGGGAACCGGTGCCCGGCTTGCCCTCGGTGGCCAGCCCGGCCTCTTTCTTCAGGAGGACCGACGCGGGCGGGGTCTTGGTAATGAAGGAGAAGGTCCGGTCAGCGTACACAGTGATCACCGCGGGGATGATCATGCCCTCATCTTTTTGGGTCCGGGCGTTGAACTCCTTGCAGAACTGCATGATGTTGAGGCCATGCTGTCCCAAGGCGGGTCCTACCGGCGGAGAGGGGTTGGCCTTGCCCGCGGGCACCTGCAATTTGATCTGACCGATGGCCTTTTTCATGACGTTCGTTCCTTCTGATACCCGTATGGTCATTCGCGGCCGGGAGCTCGCGTCGCCGCGACCGCCCTGACTGCTGCTACGCTATGATTTTTCCACCTGCGTGAAGTCCAGCTCCACCGGCGTGGCGCGGCCAAAGATGGAGACCAGCACCCGGATCTTCTGCTTCTCCGGCTTGACCTCTTCGACAATGCCCGAGAAGTTGGAAAACGGGCCGTCGATGACGCGAACCGTCTCACCCTCTTCAAACAAGACCTTGGGCGTGGGCTTAGCCGCACCCTCGGTCTCGGCCTGCTTGACTGAATTGATCTCGCGATCCGGCACCGGGCTGGGGTTGTTGCCGCCCAAAAACCCCGTGATCTTCGGGGTGCCCTTAACCACATGCCAGGTCTTCCGGGTCAGCTTCATCCGCACGAACATGTACCCGGGAAAGAACTTCCGTGTGGTAGTACGCCGCTGCCCCTTACGCATCTCGACGACGGATTCGGTGGGGATCAGGATCTCCTCGAAGTGATCCTCAAGACCTTCCACCCGTACACGCTCCAGTAGCGAGGCCTCCGCGCGGCTCTCATGGCCTGAGTACGTGTGCACCACGTACCAACGCATCTCCGCTTCATCACTGGAGTTCGTCAGACTTTTGCGCTCTACGTCCTTGATTCCACTCACGCTGCTCACCCGAGAATGTATCCGGTCACTCGAGACCAGATCGCATCAAAAATCTGTAGGAATATCGCTGCGATAATCACCGTAATGATCACAACAACCGTTGCCTGGGAGGTCTCCTTGCGCGTGGGCCAGGTGACCTTTCGAAGCTCGGAGACAGTCTCAGAAGCCGACTGCTGGGTGGAGCGGTGTCGCCACACCATGAATGTCGCAATCATCGCCATTCCGATGCCCACTCCATTTACATAGAGTTGCGGAGGCTTCTGGAAATAGCCCCAGACCCAATCCGTGGACATGACCAGCACATAGGCGAGGATCATGCCGCCTACAATGAACATCAGCTGAACGTATTTTCTCTCACCCATGGGTCACCCGGGGTACGGTCGCCATTCCAATCGATTGGCCGTCGTCATCAGGGCAGGAGGGATTCGAACCCCCAACCATCGGATTTGGAATCCGGCGCTCTACCGTTAGAGCTACTGCCCTATCAGGGTTGGCCGTGACCATCCCTTTGTCGTTTTGCCGATCGAAATCCTCGCGCCTGCGCGCTTTGCTTTTCGCCGCCGCTTACTTGGTCTCGCGGTGGGGCGTGTGCTTCCTACAGAACCGACAATATTTGGAAAACTCCAGTTTATCAGGAGTCGTCCGCTTGTTCTTCGTAGTCGTGTAGTTGCGGTTTTTGCAGTCACGACACTCGAGCGTAACAATAATTCGATTGCCCATTGATCCAAATCCTGGCCTTAGCCCGCCAGAGGCCACCGTGGCACATCCTGGCATTGAACAAGCGCCGGAGTATACACTCATCAGCGCCTGCGTGCTAGCGAATTACTCGATGATCTTGGTCACCACGCCGCTGCCCACGGTGCGACCGCCCTCGCGG
>JAOZUO010000217.1 GCA_029938605.1 Deltaproteobacteria bacterium
GACGGGGACGGGGACGGAGCGGGGACGGGGACGGGGACGGGGACGGGGACGGGGAACGGGGCGGGGAACGGGGCGGGGAACGGGGCGGGGAACGGGGCGGGGAACGGGGCGGGGAACGGAGAGGGGCCTGCAGGGGCTTGGGGGCTCGAGCACTACTTGCTGGCGCTGCGGGCCAACGCGTTGACACGGGCGACGCGGTTCGAGCAGCTGCTCTGTCTGCCGGGGCTCCGGGGCGTGGAGCAGTTCGAGTTCCAGATCGAGTCGGTGCGCAAGGTACTCCAGCGGTTCCGCGGCAGGGTGCTGCTGGCCGATGAGGTGGGGCTGGGCAAGACCATCGAGGCCGGGATGGTGCTGCGAGAGTATTGGATGCGCGGTATGGCCCGCAAGATCCTGGTGCTGACGCCGCCGGCCCTGGTGAGCCAGTGGTGTGAGGAGCTGTCGAACAAATTCGGCCTGTCGCCCCGGGCGGCGGAGGGTGCGGACCTGCGACGGGATCCGGAGGGGTTCTGGCGGTCCGGAGACCTGGTGGTGGCCTCCCTGGCCCTGGCCCGCAACCAGCGGCACCGGCCGATCCTCGGCTCCATCGGCTTCGATCTGGTGGTGGTGGATGAGGCCCACCACCTGAAGAACCGCCGCACTGTGGGGTGGAAGCTGGTCAACGAGCTACGGAGCCGGTTTCTGCTGCTACTCACGGCGACACCGGTGCAGAACGATCTGATGGACATCTACTCCCTGGTGACCCTGCTCAAGCCCGGCCAGCTCGGCACCCAGACGGCCTACCGTCGCTCCTTCGTGACCCGAGGAGATCCCACCCGGCCGCAGAACCACGAGCAGCTCCGGGAGCTGCTGGCCGAGGTAATGATCCGCAACACCCGCGCCGTGGCCGACGTGCGGCTGCCGCCCCGTCACGCCGTCACCCTGCTGGTGGAGGGGTCACCCGCCGAAGTCGAGCTCTACCGTAACCTCACCGAGCTGGTACGCCGCTGCTACCAACAGGGCGTGTCTCGGCTGGCCCTGGGGCTGCTGCTGCAGGAGGCGGGATCCAGCCCGAGCGCCGTGCAGAAGACCCTTGAGAAGATGGCCTCCCGGGAGGAGCTCGATGAGACCATCCGCACCGAGATGCTGCGGCTGGCACGCATGTGCGGGTACGTACCCGAGCCGGCCAAGGTGTCGCGCCTGGTGGAGTTGCTGCGGACGAGCGGTGAAAAGACGCTGGTCTTCTCGCGGTTCAGGGCCACCCTGGCCGAGCTCGGAGAGCGCCTGGAGGAGGCCGGGATCTCCCACAGCACCTTTGTTGGTGGGCTCTCATTGGCGGAGAAGGACGCAGCAGTGGAGCGGTTCCGTGACGACGTGGACGTGATGCTCTGCTCCGAGGTGGGGGGCGAAGGGCGAAACCTGCAGTTCTGCTCCACCCTGGTCAACTACGACCTGCCCTGGAACCCCATGCGCATCGAGCAGCGCATCGGCCGCATCCACCGCATCGGGCAGCAGCGGCCGGTGTACGTGTACAACCTCTGCGCCAAGTCCACCGCCGAGCACCACATCCTGGAGGTGCTCGACCAGCGGATCAACCTCTTCGAGCTGGTGGTGGGAGAGCTGGACCTGGTGCTGGGGCAGCGTAAGGACGAGGCGGAGTTCGAGGAGCGGATCCTGTCGATCTACGGCGAGAGCCAGAGCGAGGACGAGGTGGTCAGCGCCTTCGATCGCCTCGGGGACGAGCTGCTCGAGGCGCGACAGCGCTACGATCAGATCAAAGACCTGGATGGAGAGATCTTCGCCGATGACTATGAGGTGTGAGGGCTTGGAGTGCAGGATATGAAAACATGAGAGAGGTCCGATGAGTGAGCTGCTGGGATTCATGGAGCAGCTCGTCCGAGCCCATGGCGGCGCGGTGGAGCGTGAGGCTTCGGGCGCCCGCGCGCAGGCGCTGGTGTCCGACAGTCTGGCCGAGAGACTGGGACTGCCCGAGCCCATGGTGTCGCTGGTGGCGACGGACGATCCCTCGGCGGCCCAGAGTGGAGAGGGTGGAGAGGGTGGAGAGGGTGGAGAGGGTGGAGAGGGTGGAGAGGGTGGAGAGGCCGGCGGTCGCAGCGAGGATGATCTGCCGGTGGTGCCGGTGGGCTACGGCACCGAGCTGCTGGAGCGGGCGGTGGATCTGGCCTCGGGGGGCATGCCGACCGCGGCGGTCCGCATGCCGCAAAGGAGCCTCAAACGCTCCATGGAGGAGGTGCTCGATCGGCATTTCGTCACGCTCAACGCCACGTTTCGCCTGGTGGGCACCTGGGAATCCTGGCAAGACTACTGGCTCTGGTCATTCACCACCGTGACCGAGGCGGACGAGCGGCGCGAGGGGGTGGTGCATGTGGCCGTGTCGGGCAGGGGCGCGGTGGTGGAGGGCCTGGCCGAGCGGCTGATGGCCGAGGCCCCGGGCTGGCAGGAGTTGGGCACCGACGCGAGCTACGGCCAGGCCACGGCCGGGGAGCTGGCCAAACTCTACCCGCTCGCGGCCATGGCCGCTCAGGCGGAGTTGGAGATCCGGGCGAGATCGTTTCGACAGGGAGTTCACCGTCGGCTCAGACGGGACGCGGCGCGAATCGACACCTACTTCGGCGATCTCCACCAGGAGATGGAGGACGAGATCCGGCGACGGCGCCTTACCGGAGAAGCTCGGCAGATCCGGCGGGAGAAGCAGGCTCAGCTCCAGCGTGAGGCGCATTCCAAGCGATCCGCATTGAGGGACAAGTACCGGCTCCGGCTGCGTGTACAACCCTTCGCCCTGCTGCTGGCCCGGATCCCGGTGCTGCGATGCGACCTGCTCGTGCGGCGCCGAAAGCAGGAATTCCGGCTGGAGGTCGACAGCAACGGGCTGACCGGACGGCTCGATCCCCTGGCTTGCCAGGCCTGCGGTGCCCCGACCCTGGAGCTGGGGTTCTGTGACGAGGCGCTGCACCGGCTCTGCGGACCCTGCCTGGAAGAAAGCGACGGACGCGGACGGCGGAACTGTCCCCGCTGCCGGGGGCAGCGGCCGCCGGCGAGCCCGCAGGCGGTGGCCCGCCGCGCCCAGATGTCCGCAGACAAACCTCCGACGACGTGAGGACTCAAACAATGGACGATGATCAGAGAATCCAGTCAGAGCGGAGCCCAGCGCCCCTGGCAGATCAGGTGACGGCCCTCGCCACGGAAGTGAGCCGGCGGGTCAAGGGCATGAGCCGCCTGGACAAGGCGCTTTCGAAGCTCGGCCGGGAGAAGCTGCTGGCGACGCCGGCCAAGGTCGCCCAGGTGGTGGCCGAGCTGCGCGAGGTGGCTGACCTGCCCGACGAGATCATCGGCGAGGACCTCCGCGCGGGCCTGCCGGACCTGGTGGCGGCCGTGGAGGCCGACCAGGCCGATCGGCTGGCCCAGCGGCGGGTCTCCTTCGGCATCGAGCTGACCCGGGCGGCGGGCGAGGCTGACCTGCAGTGCCGACTGGTCACCGCCGACCCCATGGAGTACACGCTGCCGCCTTTCACCGTAGGCGTGGATCTGGAGTCGAACCGGGCGAGCCTACGCTACGCCCGGCTGGAGGTGGCGGAGGTGGCGGCGGAGCCGAGCAAGATCCTCGACGAGCATCGTAAGCAGCTCGAAGCGTTGGAGTCGAGCTGGGACGCCGGGGTCTTCTTCGAGGCCTTGGCGCTGGCCTACCGACAGCGCTGCCGGGAGTCCCAGGATCCCATGGGCGCGCGAGCCCCCCTGGTGGACCTCTTGCCCCGGTTGGCCCTGGCCTTCCAAAAGAAACCATTCCGGCGAGATCCCACGGCCCGGAACTTCCGTGACTACAGCCGGGCGCGGTTCGCCTACGACCTCGGGCGGCTGCGCCGGGAAGGGAGGCTGAGCCACATGGAGCTGCGGCTCAACCTGGGGCCGGCCACCGGGGAGGCCACCCGGAACAAGGGCAACGTGCTCTACTTGGAGGATGGCCCCGACCGTGGTCAGTACTACCTGAGCGCGTGGTTCGTCTCGGACAGGACCGAGCCCCCACCCGAGGAGACATCATGAGCAAGCGACCCGTAAGTGAGCGCCCCCGAACCGTTGGGTCCGATGTTCGCCCCGATATTCGCCCCGATGTTCACCCCGATATTCGCCCCGATGTTCACCCCGAGCTTACCCAGCGGCTGGCCCGGCACATCCTGCAGAGGCTAGGCGAGTCGGGACAGCCGCCGGACCAGGGCATCTCGTTTCTGAACGTGGGCAACGAAACCTACCTGAAGGTGCTCGACGACGAGTACCTGTCGCGCCTGGCCCACGAGCCGCTGGCCTCCAGCTTCAAGCTGGTGCAGGGCTACTACGGAGGCGGCAAGACCCACTTTCTGTACTGCGTCAGAGAGCGGGCCTGGCGTCGGGGGTTCCTCACGGCCCTGGTGAGCCTGTCGCCCCGGGAGTGCCCCTACGACGACCCTGTGAAGGTCTACGCCGCGGTGGCCACGAGCCTGTCATCGCCGCCGCTGTCCGCGGGCGCCGAGCCCACCCGGGGCCTGCCCGACGTGCTGCGGGACCTCGTCTGTGATCGGCGCGAGCAGCTCGGCGACGCGGCGGTGCGGCAGTGGATCGGGCGCACCGCCTCACGGGTGTCTGTCGAGAGCCACTCCTTTCGACGGGCCGCGTCGATGTTCCTGTCGGCCTGCCTGGACGATGACTGGGACCGCCAGGCCCTGCTCGAGGCGTGGCTCCGTGGCGAGGGGGTGCCCCTCAAGGATACCCGCCCCCTGGGGATCTACGAGGCCATGGAGCCGGCCACGGGGTTCAAGATGCTGCGCAGCCTGACCCAGATAGTCTCCGGCTACGGCCTGCCCGGGGTTGTGCTCCTCTTCGACGAGGTGGACCGGAACCTGTCTCTGGGCGCCCGCAAGATGCACGCCGTGGGAGACAACCTCCGGCAGGTGATCGACCTCTGCGGCCAAGCCAGCCTGCCGTCCACCCTCTTTTTGTACGCGGTGCCCCCCGAGTTTCTGCGCAATGTGGTGCCTGAGTATCCGGCCCTGGACCAGCGCCTCAAGAGCCCGGTGTCATTGTCCGAGCGGAGCCCCCAGGCGGCGGTGATCGATCTGGAGCAGCTCGACCTCGGGCCCGTGGAGCTCCTCGAGGCCATGGGGACGCGGATCGAGCGCATATTCCGCCGGGCCACGGGCTGGGCAGCCGATGGCGAATTGCAGGCCCGTAACCGAGCGAGGCTGGCCGGGATCATGTCGGCCTACACCTTCGAGATCAGCCACCGGCGGCTGTTCGTCAAAACCTACGTGGACTTTCTGTATCACCAGCAGGCCGAGGGCGAGCAGACGCTGTCGCGGGAGGCGGCCGAGGCGCTGGTCCAGGGCGGCTATCTAGGGCTGGGGGTGGAGCAAGACGACGAGTTCTTCGATGCCTGAACGGGGGAAGGCGACCGACGCGCTCGCCACCGACGCGCTCGCCACCGGCGCTCGGGTGACGCATCCCGACTTCGGCGAGGGCGTTGTGCTTGGGCTTGTGCGGGGTGGTCGGGTGGCCCGGGTGGAGTTCGACCGGATGACCGGGACGCCGTGGGATATCCCCATCATCGAGCTACACCAGATCGGCGAACCGGGTGTCGAGCCTGAGCCTGAGCCTGAGCCTAAGCCTGAGCCTAAGCCTGAGCCCGAGCCTGGGCCTGAGCCCGAGCCCGAGCCTGAGCCGGAGCCCGAGCCCGAGCCTGAGCCGGAGCCTGAGCCGGAGCCGACGCCGGAACCGGAGCCGGACCTCGACGAACGCTGGGCGCGACAGGCCATCGAGGCGCTTCGGCTCGGGGTCGTACCGGCCCATCACCTGGAGACCTACACCGTGGGGCGGGACGCGGAGCTGGCGGTGGTACGGAGGGATCTCCAGGCGCCGGAGGCTTGTACGGCCGCCGGTGCGGGCTGGGCAGCGGGCGGTGCAGCGGGAGGGCTGCGGATACTGCTCGGGGACTACGGCACGGGAAAGACCCATACCCTGGAGCTCATCGCCCGGATCGCGCTGGAAAAGGGGTATCTGGTGGGGCGAGCCACCATGGACAGCCGGGAGACCCTGCCGAGTCATCCCCGGAGGATCTATCACCAGCTCGCTCGAGGTCTACGATACCCCGGAGCGCCGGACCGACAGGCCGGGCTGGCGCCGCTGCTCACCGCGGCCGCGCGGGACGGCGACCGGGTACTGCGGTGGGCCGGCCGCGCTGCCCGACGCGACCCCCCAAGTGGTGTGGCGCATGCGGCGCATCCCTACCTCGGACCGGCCCTGATGTACCACGCGGCGCTGGCCGGCGAGCCGGGAGCACGAAGCCAGACGCTGCACGAGCGACTCCTGGATTGGATCGAGGGCGCCGAGGTGGCCAGTAACCGCGAGCTAAACCGGGACCTGCAGCTGACCACGGGCCTGCGCGCCCGGCTGTGGGCCCTGCAGGATCACCGCACGGTGACCCACCTGTACACCCTGCTCCTCGGGGGGATCGCCTGTCTGGCCCGGGAGGTGGGCCACGCCGGGCTGGTGGTGCTGATCGACGAGGCCGAGTTCTACAGCGCACTGCGGGGTCCGGACCGGGTCCTGTCACGGGTGCTGTTTCAGACCCTGGCGGCGGCCTCCCTCCCCACAGAGGATCTGCGCTTCGATCCGGCGACGCTGCCCCGGGGGGGACACGCCTCGCACCGGCGCCTCTCCCACCGCTTCGCCGAGGACCAACCGCTACACACGGTGCTGGCGCTGACCCACGATCCCGAGGGCCGGGAGATGCTCGAGGGCGTGGTACGCGCAGACCGGTTCCTGGAGCTTCACCCCTTCGACACGGCGGCCTTCGTGGCCCTGTCCGAGCGTACCTTGGCGCTCTACCGGCGGGCAGGCCTGGACTTGGCGCCGGGCGTGGAGCTGGCGCCCCTGCTCGCCACGGTCATGGAGGCCTGCCACAGCCGGGGCCTGATCGAGAACCCACGACAAGCGCTCAAGTTCGTCACCGAGGTGGTGGATGTGGCGCGCCTGCGCCCCGACCGCGTCAAGCCCCTGCTGGCCGAGCTCAAGCAGCGGTTCATCACCCAGGGTCCGCAGCGGTGACCAACGATGACCAACGATGACCAACGACAACCAGACGCCCGGAAATGAGCGACAGGTCGCCGCGGATCTGCGGGAGATGTTGCCCAGGGCCTGGTACGGTTTCCTGGCGCGGTTCGGCGCGCCGCGGCCGATCCAGCGCGAGGCGGCCGGCCCGCTGCTCGAGGGGGCCGACGCGCTGCTGCTGGCGCCCACGGCCGGGGGCAAGACCGAGGCCTGGGCCGCTCCCCTGGCCGAGCGTGTCCTAACCGCGCGGGATCGAGGCGAGGGCGGCGAGCTGTCTTGGTTCGTAGTGTGCCCCACGCGCGCCCTGGTCAACGACCTGGCGCGGCGCCTGGAGGGGCCCTGCGAGGCGGCGGGCCTACGAATCGGCCGCCGGACGGGCGAGCACCGGGAGATCGGCGGAGACAACCCACCCCACCTGGTGATCACCACCCCCGAGTCGGTGGACTCCATGCTCGCTCGCGCCCCGGCGCGGCTCACCGGCCTACGTCATCTCGTGCTCGACGAGATCCACCTGCTGCACACCTCGCCCCGGGGAGACCAGCTCGGCTGCCTGGTGTCCCGGCTCAGACGCCTCGCGCCCCGGCTACAGGTGGTGGGCTCATCAGCCACGGTGGATCGCCCCCAAGAGCTGGCCTCGCGGTACCTCGCCCCGGACCACCGCACCGTGGCCGTGGCCTCGGAGCGCTCCATCCAAGCCCGGATCATCCGGGGCGGACCGGCTGCCTTGCGCGACGCGCTTACACACCTTGCCGCTCGAGACGTGCGCAAGGTGCTCGCCTTTGTGCCCCGGCGGGCTGACGCTGAGCGCCTCTGCGGCGCCTTCCGGGGCCGCCCCCCCTTCGGCGCGTCGGTGTACCCACACCACGGGAGCCTCTCTCAATCGCGCCGCGAGACCGTGGAGCACAAGATGCTCACCGGCGACACCGGGCTCTGCTTCGCGACCTCTACCCTGGAGGTGGGTATCGACATCGGGGATATCGACCTGGTGGTCTTGATGACGCCGCCGCCGGACGTGGCCTCGCTGCTGCAGCGGCTCGGCCGAGGAAACCGGCGCACGTCGGCGAGCCGTGTGGTCTGCCTCGCCGACGGCGAGGGACAGGCCCTGCGATACGAGCACCTCCTCGCCGCGGCTCGCCGGGGACGTCTGCTCTCCGATCCGCACCCCTTCTCGCCCGGGGTGCTGGTACAACAGGCCTTGGGCCTGGTGATGCAGTCCGGCGGCGGGTGGATCTCGGCCGACCGCCTGGCCGAGCGCCTCCCGTCATCCCTGGCAAAAGAGCCCTGGCAGGATCGCCTGCCCGAGCTGCTGTCACATTTGCGGGAGCATGACTGGCTCGTGGGGGGACCCCGACGATACCACGCCGGGGAGCGGCTCGAGTCCGCCTTCGAGTATGGTCGGATCCACGGCAACATCGACGAAGACGTGGCGCAGTTGACGGTGGTGGACCGCGTCAGCCGCCAGGTGATCGGCAAGGTGGGCCGCCAGGCCGCACGAGGGGGACGGCTGAGGCTCGGCGGTCGACGCCTGCGGGTCACCGACGGGCGCGCACCAGGCCGCCTGGTGGTCACCGACACGCGGCTCGGCGCGGACCTGGCGACCAGCAGCCGCGCCGGACCCCTGACGCCACACCAGCTGGCCCGGGATATGGCGCTCCACGTGGGACTCTCGGAAACGGATGCGCCGGCTCTGCGCCTCCCCGACGGCCGCTGGGTGGTGCTCCACCTCCTGGGGGGACGCTGGGCCGCCGCGCTGCGGATGATCCACGCCGAGCGCGGTACGCCGGGGCTCATCGCGGTCAACGCCTTCGCGGCCGTCACCTCCGGGGAGCCCGAGGCGGTGATCCCCGCGGTGGAGGAGGCCGCCCTGGAGGCGCTACTCCGATCCCACGCCGGGAGTCTGGGCCGACGCCTGCCCATGGGTCCCTGGGCACGGGAGCTTCCTCGATCATGGCGCGAGGATCACATCGTCCGATGGCTGGATCCCCCTGCCCTGGCGCGAACTCTCTCGCAGCTCAGGGTCGTGACGGATCCCGGGGCGATCCCCGAGCGCCATCGCCCCGGGCTCAGAGATCTCGCGCCCACGTCAATGTCATCGGGGCGTTCGTAGAGGATCCTCACTCCTTGGGGAGGCCGAGGGCGCGGCGAAGATCGACGCGAGGTGGTTCGAGAGGCTCTATCCCTTCCCCCAAAAAAACCGACGGCATGGCGCGGATCATCTGCTGCACCTTACGCTTACCGGCGGCGGTACGTACCGCTTCCCTGGGCGACTTGCCGCCGAGGGCCGGGATGGAGTCGTCGGCCCAAGCAAGCTGCCGCTGCAGGATCACCGCGGATAGCTGCTCACGGACCTCTGGTGAGGAGTAGTCCACATCAGAGGCCTGGTCGAAGTCCGAGCCAGGGGCTTGGTCAGAGTCCGACTCCCCTCTGCCTTCGGCGGCCTTCGACTCCTGGATCTGGGACAGTACCTCCTGCATGGACCGCGCCTCATGGCTCACCAACGTCACCCCGTCGAATTCCTCCATCAAGGCACGCGCCCGCTCCCACCGAGAATCGGCGTTGCTCATCACCGTGATGCAGTCGTCTTCGATCGAGAATTGAGCGATGATCGAGGGCTCGGAGGCTGAATCACTCGGCTCGAACCACTGGACCGTCTCCAGCTCGTCGTCGACCTCCAGGTCGGGGTGGTGACGCAAGGCCCTCCAGATTCGCGCGGGATCCTCGGCGTGGAACACCCCCTCGTTCAACCGGGAGATCTCGCCATCGTTGGTGCAGATCTCGGGGATCGCCGGGAGCTGCTGCTGCCAATACCAGAGGCTGCCGAACAGATGGGCGCCGCGACGCAGCGCCTTGGGCGTGGTCTCGAGCCCGAGGTCGTCCAAGACCTGCTGAGCGCCACCGATCTGGAACGGCGACAACGGCGGGCCGAGCCCGGACATGAAGTGGGTCCCTCCCACCGGGTAAATCCGAGCGAACAAGCCCATCTCCACCTGGGCCGACTCCGAGAGGCTCCGATCCCGCACCTCGCGCCGACCACCGCGAAGCAGATCCTCCACGATCAGGGATTGACCTGGCTCCACGCGCCGCACAACAAAAAGCGAGATGGGAGCCTCGACCAATCCCTCAAGGATGATCCGCTCGGCGGGCATGAGGATGACCCCCGCTACCTCGCCGGCCAGGATCTGCTCGGCGTGGGTGGGGCCACGACCACCGGGCCGATAGTCGAGCCAGAGCCAATCGGACAGGGCGGAGAAGGCGACGGGACCGACCGACGGATCCTGCAGCACTCCCCGCGCGTACCCCTCCTCACCGAAGTATCGGGTCGCCAGCCGCAGGTCCTCGCCATATTCGGCGGGGAGGGCGCCCATGGCCACCGTGAGCAGCTGATGGTCCACCGTCTTCCACGCCCCGATGTCGCCCTCGGCGGGAACGGATGAGCTTCGGCTTTTCCAGGAACCAGAGTCTGATCCGGAGTCGGATCCGGAATCGGAATCGGAGTCGGACCCGCCCGTAGACACATCCAGGTCGGCCGAGGTTTGCGACTGGTCCGAAGCATGCCGCAGCAGGAGCTCTCCATCGGTGGTCTCAGCCAGCAGCTGTCGCGCCGGTTCCTCGCCGACAGGTGGCGAGTCCTTCGAAATGCCTGATAGGTGCTGCTCCAGGGAATCGATGGCCTCCCGCAGCGGCGAGGGCGCCGGGGTCACATGCGTGCAGCGCACACCCAATCGACGCAGCTCCGGCACCAGGACGTCAAATAGCAGCTCGTCGGTCACCTGGAGCTCAGTAGGTATGCCCCGGACGCCCTCCTCATTCTCCCCGGAGAAGATATCCACCAGGTATTCGGCGGCGACATACTCAGCCCGGTCCGCAATAAATGCGTGAACCGATACCATAAAATCCCGTTCTTTCTCCAACACCAGGAGGGTCCGGATGATAGCGGAATTGCTGACGATACGTGCCGACGAAACCGGCAACCCCACCTGCCAGGTTACGTCGAGCAGAGGCAAGGCCTCCAAACTCGGGCGATCCGGGATCCAGGTCGGGCGATTCTCGCCATCGGACACCGGGGTAGGCGGCAGTCGCCACTCGAGGGCCACCGAAGGATCCTCCAACGAGCCGGACACCACCATTGTCGCCCACTTGTCATCGGAGCGCATCCGGCCCCCGACGAGCATCCCCAAACGATCGGCCGCCATGATCCCCCGCAGGGACCAAAGCACCTCCTCCAGATCCTCGGCGACGAGCGAACGCGGTTGCTTGCCCGGTCGCATCACCGTGAGCATGGGGACCTCGACATCCCCCCTTGGGTTCACCCCGGCTTGCCGCAAAAACCGACGGTGAGCCGGGGGCACGTCCCGCGCTCGCTTGACGCCAACCATCAGCCCGTCAGTACGAAGCGTCACTGCATCTTGCGAGAGCTCGTCATCCTGTATCTCCCGCAGCATCGCCACGCCACCGGAGCCCCGCAGTAGCCAGAGCCCTCGGGAGATCTCCGCGCTCCCCAGGACGGTCACAACCTGAAGTTGATCCAGCTCTGGGATCTCCAGGAGAAACCAGTCCGTGTCGTCCAACCGATCCCACAGTCGACGCTCGATGAGATCCCGGGCCGCACGGTGGACCTGCTCATACCGCGCAGTCCGTCTCGACGCCTCCCCTCCACGGGGCCCAGCGGCCTTGCCGGCCTTCCTGGAATGGCCTCTTGTGCCCTTCTTGTTGCGCCTCTTACCCATGGATTGATTCCTCCGTGTCTGGTCACGACCATAGATAACTGCGCATCATAAAGCAAAATCAGTGAGCCTTCACTCTCCCACCAGCTCGTTGAGGCAATCTTCTGGAGTTGAGGTGTCGGTGCAGGGGGCGGTGCGGAGGGTGGCGGTGGGGGAGATGGTTAGGCCGGTGGGGGTGGTGCGGAGATGGAGGCGGCCGGCGGAGGCGCCGCCGCCGCCGGTGGAGGCGGGGTCGGTGCAGA
>JAOZUO010000073.1 GCA_029938605.1 Deltaproteobacteria bacterium
GCCGAAGCCGAAGCCGAAGCCGAAGCCGAAGCCGAAGCCGAAGCCGAAGCCGAAGGAGGCGTCCGTCTGCCGGGTCCGCCGAGCTAGGCTGGGGGACCACCTGGCCCTGTGTGGGCTGTGGATCCAGGTGGACGCGCTGCACGCCGAGATCCGTCCGGACTTTTTCACGTGTGGCCAGGAGCCCGCCCGCTCCAAGCTCTATCTGGATCGCATCGTGGACGACGGAGCCCAGGAGCTTTTGGTGGCGGTGCGCGACGAGACCCTGTTGGGGCTGATTCACCTGCAGTTGTACGATACCCCCCAAAGCTCGGTGTTCATGGATCGGCGCCGGGCCCACGTGGAGGACCTGGTGGTGGATCGTTCCTGCCAGCGCGGGGGGGTCGGCAGGTCGCTTCTGCGCGCCGGCGAGGACTGGGCGCGGCAGCAGGAGGCCGGCCAGTTGGTGCTCACCGTCTGGAGCGGAAATCGCCCGGGCTTCGGGTTCTACGATTCCCAGGGATACAGTCCGGTCAGCCAGGTGCTGGCCAAGGAGCTGTAGTTCCCACCCCAGAAGTGGACTTCGGCTGCAAGCGCCCCAGGCACGCCGTCTGCACACCACCAGATCAGGGGTAGTACCCCCGGTACAACCACCGTGATCTGGTAATGCCCATCCGACGCACCTGGAACGCTTTCGCTTCGAACCCATTTCTGGGGTGGAAACTGTTAGTCGGTAATCCCGCAGGGGCCGGGATCTGCGGTATGGTGGGGCTCTGGACCCACCGGACTGGAGATAGCCATCGAGACTCCCCGAGAGACCTCGCCTGTGCCCGCGTCTGAGCCTGGTTTGACGCCCGTGCCCGCGCCGGCGCCGACGTTTGGTTTGACGCCTGGGCCAGGTGGAGAAGACACCGGCTTCGCCAGCAAGCGAGGCGCGCGTACGGTCCTGTCGGTGCTGTTTTTGATCTACATGCTCGACTACGTCGATCGCATGGTGGTCACGGGCATGCTTTCTTACATCAAGCGGGACTGGGGGATCTCCGATCAACAGGCGGGGTGGCTGGTCTCCATCGTGATCATCTTCATTACGGTGTTTTCCATCCCCGCGGCGATCTTCATCGACCGGTGGAGCCGCCGGAAGATGATTGCCATCATGACCGGTTTCTGGAGCCTCGCCACGCTGGCCTGCGCCTTCACGCGGTCCTATACGCAGTTGCTCGTGGCGCGGGCCTTCATCGGCATCGGTGAGGCGGGGTACGCGCCGGCGGGCACGGCGCTGCTCTCGGCGGCCTATCCCGAGAAGAAGCGCGCGCGGGTCATGGGCATCTGGTACATCTCCATTCCGTTGGGCATCGGGATCGGCATGGCCATGGGGGGACTGATCGCCCGGTACTGGGGCTGGAAGCACGCCTTCGGCCTGGTCTCCATTCCGGGGTTCCTGTTGGCCATCTGGGCCTGGCGGCTGCCGGACTATAAGACCGTTCGCACGCCCGGGTCGGCGATTCATCGCGCGGGATTGTGGGCCAACGCCGTCGGCATACTCCACACTCCGTCGGCGCTGTTTACGTTCCTGGGGTTTGCCATGAACGTCTCCATCACCACGGGCCTGACCACCTGGCTCCCCACCTATTTTGAGCGGACCGGCTTTGCAACCCGCGGCAATGGGGGCATGTACGCCACGCCGGTGTTTGCCCTGGTGCTGGTGGGGGCGCCCCTGGGGGGGTACCTCAGTGATCGATGGTGGCAGAAGAATCCCCGCGGGCGTCTGCTGTTTCCCGCGCTGTCCTCCCTCGGCGCGGCGGTTCTGCTGGCGTTCGCCTTTCTGGCCCCCCAGGGCCTGGCCCAGATGGTGCTACTGAGCGTGTTTGGCATTGTGCTCACCCTGTTTTTGGCGCCGGCGGTGGCGGTGACCCAGGACGTGGTGCATCCGGGTTTGCGGGCCTTGTCGTACTCCCTGTGCGTTATCGTGCAGCACACCGCCGGGGACGCGTGGTCACCGCCGCTTATCGGTCTGCTCAGCGACGTCATGGGGTTGCGGTCGGCCGTACTGTTTCTGCCTGTGTACGGTGTGTTGGCCGCGATGTTCTTCTATCTGGCGAGCCGCTACTACGAACAGGATCTGACCCGGGTGGAGCGGGTCTCTCTGGTCTCTGGAGGGTAGAGGACCGATCCGCTCGACAAGTCCTGGGCGAGGGCATAGGCTGACAGGCGGTATGATCATGCGTTCTTCAGGCTCGCCGAAGCGTCGTGGGCCACGGCTGCTGCTGTTGATGGTGATGTTGTTGGCGGCGGGGGTGTGTCTGGCGGGCGGACCCGGGGCGGCACGGGCCGGGGATCCGTCCCTCAAGTGGCGGACCCTGCGCACCAAGCACTTTGATGTGTCCTTCGCCCTGCGTCATCTACGGTCCGCCCGGCGGGTGGCGGTGCTGTGTGAGACAGCGCACCGGTTGCTCGTGCCCTTCATGAAGCATTCGCCCAAGCGCAAAACGCGGGTGGTGCTGACCGACTACACTGACGGCGCCAACGGCATGGCCATCACCATTCCGCGCAATGTGATCCACCTGTTTTTAAGCGCGCCGGACTCTATGTCGACCCTCAACGACTTCGACGACTGGCTCTTTGGACTCATCGCCCATGAGTACACCCACGTCCTGCACCTGGACACCATCGGCGGCGTCTCCAAGATCATCAACTGGATCTTCGGCAAGACCATCTCCTTTAACCACCTGCAGCCGACCTGGTGGATCGAGGGCATCGCGGTGTACAACGAGTCGCGCTTCTCCTCGAGCGGTCGTAACCGCAACTCCCTGTACGACATGTACCTGCGCATGGGGATCCTCTCTGGAAAGTCCCAGTCCATCGGGGAGATCTCCTCGGCGCCCGTACGCTTCCCCCACGGCACCGCGCCCTACCTCTACGGCTCTCGGTTTTTGAAGTACCTGGCAGCGCGTTATGGCGAGAAGAAGCTGGTGAAGATCAGCCATGACTTCGGCAGCGACTGGATCCCCTACGGTTTCAACAAGGTCGCCAGGCGGCACCTCGGCGGCAAGGGCTACGTGCAACTCTTTAAGGAGTGGAAGCGCCATCTGCGGCGGCGATACCGGCTCCAGGTGCGGCGGGCCCGACGCCGCGGCCTGACGCCCGCCAAGCGGCTGACCGTAAGCGGCGAGTACACCTTCTGGCCGCGGTTTCACCCCCGGGGTCGGTGGTTGGTGGTGGCCGACGACGACGGCTATACGGACCGGGCCTTCAAGCGCCTGGACCTGCGGACGGGCAAGCTCACCAAGATGATCCGTCTGGAGCCCGGGGGCTCGCCCTCCTTCACACCCGACGGGCGACGCTTGGTGTATAGCCAGATGGAGGTCCACAAGTCGATCTACGACTACACGGATCTTTTCGAGCTGGACCTGCGCACGAACCGGTCTGGGCGGTTGACCTACGGCCTGCGTGTGCGGGAGCCGGACGTGTCTCCGGACGGACGGAAGATCGCCTGCGTGCTCAACAAGGCGGGGACGACGCACCTGGTGCTTGTGCCGTCGGGCGGTTTGGCTCGGGGGAAGCGGCCCCGGATGCTGGTGCGTAGCGCTACCTACGATCAGATCGCCACCCCGGCCTGGTCACCCGACGGTCAGCACGTCGCCTACTCCGGCTGGACCCGGGGAGGCTATCGCGATCTGTTTATCGTGCATGTGGCCACGGGCAAGGTGCGGCGGCTCATGAAGGATCGCGCGCAGGACCTGACCCCCACCTGGTCAGCGGACGGTCGCACCCTGTACTTCAGCTCGGACCGCACGGGTATCTACAATATCTATGCGCTGGACGTGGCCACAAAGCGGCTGCAGCAGGTGACCAACGTGGTGGCGGGGGCCCTCCAGCCCGCGATCTCCCCCGACGGAAAGACCCTGGCCTTCGTGGGCTTTACCTATAAGGGGTATGACCTGTACCGCATGGCGCTGGACCCCAAGCGCTTTTTGTCCGCGCTGCCCTACGTCAGTGATCGGCCGGTGGTCAAGCGACCCGAGGTTCGGCTGGGCGACCTGAAGGTCCACCGCTACAACCCCCTGCGGAGCCTCTACCCGGAGGCTTGGTGGTTCAGCGCCGGATTCGCGCCCGGGGCAGCGAGCCTGACCCTGGAGTTGATGGGCAACGACGTCGCGGGGCTGCACGCCTGGCAGCTGAATGTGGGCTACAACTTCGCTTCGGAGGGGCTCTCCGCGGTTGCGGCGTACAGCTACTCCCAGCTTTGGCCGAGCCTCGGAGTTCTCGCCAGCTATGGGCGGGGTCCCAGGGGCGGGCTTACCATCGATGGGCTCGCTGAGGTGTTCACCGAGCAGTCGGTGGTGGGGCAGGCCACCATGAGCCTACCCGTGATGCGTTCGCGGCGGTTTGGATCGGCCACCATCACCTTCAGCTACCGGTTTCAGCATTTCGGTGCCGTGGACGAAGAGACCATTTCGCCGGATCCGTCCGCCCAGCTCACCTCCCGGCCCGAGAGCGGCATCCTCTCCTCGGTGGGCATGCGGCTGAGCTACGGCAGGGTCTACGGCTACCGTTACTCGGTGAGCGCGGAGCGGGGGCGATCCCTGGGTGTGTCCATCAGCGCCAACCACGAGCTTTGGGGCGCGGACTACCGCACGGTGGCTGCCAGTTGGTGGTGGGTGGAGTATCTGCCCATGCCCTGGGCGAAGAGCCACGTGCTGGCTTTGCGCCTGGCGGGGGGCATCTCCCGGGGGAACCTGGTGCGCCGGGGCTACTTCGCGGTGGGCGGGCTGCCCCAGCAGGACCTCGTGACGGCCCTACTCGACGTAGCGCCGGTGGGAGGCGCCTACCTGCGAGGCTACCCACCCTGGGCTATTTGGGGAGATCAATACCACCTGCTCAACATGGAGTATCGCTTTCCCGTTGCTTGGATCAACTGGGCCCCGTGGACGCTGCCCATCTATTTTCGGCGGCTGTCGGGCGCGGTGTTTTGCGATGTGGGGAACGCTTTTTTCGGCGAGCTCGACGATCGCAGGCTGCGGGACTTCAAGGTAGGGGTGGGGGCGGAGCTTCTGGTGGATGTGGTGGTTGGCTACTACCAGTGGTTGACCTTCCGCTTGGGCTACGCCTACGGCATCATGGCCCCCGGCGGCCACACGTTCCATTTTTTGTTCGGCGTCCCCTTCGGCTGATCCCTGGTCCCAGATCCCTGGTCCCTGGCGGTCAATGCTACTCGTAGACCTTTTCCACCTCGTACTCGAAGCCCGTGGTGTCCGAGCCGATGTCCCGGCCGTCATCGGGGTGGCCTAGCAGCTCTCTGTAGTACTCGTGGGAGATGACGGCGCGCATGACCTCGTTGGAGCCCGTCCAGATGGTGGGCAGGCGTGCGTCCCTCAGCAGCCGCTCGAGGGGATAGACATTGGTGTAGCCGATGCCGCCGAGCACCTGCATGCAGTCGTTGACGATCTCCCAGGTGCGGTCCGTGGCGAAGCACTTGGCCTCGGAGATGAGGCGCCGGGTGCGGTCCGCGTCCACGTCCGCGTCGGCGGCCCGGGCCGCGGCGATTACCAGCGCGCGCGCGGCATCGAGCTTCATGATGCAATCGGCGATCTTGAAGGAGACGCCCTGGAAGCGGCGGATCTTCTGTCCGAAGGCCTTGCGGCGGTCGGCATAGATGGCCGCGATCTTAATGGCCGCCTCCGCCATGCCCAGCACGCCCGCCGCCGACGTTAGCCGCTCGGGCACCATCATGCGCGAGAACACGACGCTCCCCATGTTCAGCCCCGACGGTCCCCCGAGGATGTTCTCCTCGGGGACCTCCACGTCTTCGAAGACCAAACGGGCTGTTCCACCGCCTCGTAGCCCCATGAGCTCGTAGCGGTGCTCTGTGGTGACGCCCTCGGTGCGATCCACGAGCAAGGCGCTGATGCCGCGTTTGGGGTCGGCGTCCGGATCCGTGCGGGCGTACACCAGGAAGAAGTCGGCCCCCAACCCCCCGACGATGAAGCGCTTCTGACCGTTTAACACATACCGGTCGCTCTTTTTTACGGCGGTGGTGGTGGTGCCGAAGAAGTCCGAGCCCCCGCGGGGTTCGGTGAGGGCTTCGGCGCTGATGATCTCGCCCCGGAGGGTGCGTGCCAGGTACTGCTCCTTCTGCGCGGGCGTGCCGAACCCGTCGATGGCCGTGCCGACAATGGTGGGCATGGAGTAGGCGCAGGCCAGCGCCGATCCCAGCACGCCCACCTCGGCCACTCCAGCCGCGGCCGAGGTCCAGCCGAGACCACGGCCGCCGTACTCGGTGGGAAATCTCACTCCGAGCAGGTTCGCCTCCGCCGCCGATTCCACGAACTCCCGCGGGTACTCCACCTCGTCTCTGTCCATGCTGCGCAGCAGCGCCGAGTCCACCCCACGGGCAAAGGTCCGGGCCTCATTGCGGATCCCCATCTCGGTCTCATCGAGCAGTAGATCGAACATCGATTCTCCTCCGGTAGCGGTGGTGTTGGATTTTCAGGTCATAGCACCGCCTGGGTGGACCGGTCAACGCGGTGGGGCGTGGAACCGAAGGGGTGACAACCGGCGCCGAGTGGTTAGCTTTCGGAGACTCAATCGGGTGGTTGCTGTTTGGCGCACCCCGGCTCAGGAGGATTCCCCCATGGCAATGGAAATTGTGGTTACGCACGGCGGCGGCAAGAAGATCGACGCGACGGTGAACGGTTTCACCATTCACACCGACCAGCCCAAGGACTACGGTGGCGACGGCAGCGCGCCCGAGCCCTTTACGCTGTTTTTGAGCTCCTTGGCCACCTGCACCGGCATCTACATCGTGGGATTTTGTCAGACCCGGGACATTCCCACCGAGCAGATCCGGATCGTGCAGGATCACACCTTCGACGAGAAGTCCGGGGTGCTCATCGGCATCAACCTACGGGTAGAGGTGCCGCCAGATTTTCCCGAGAAGTATCACAAGTCCTTGATCAAGGCCGCCAAGTACTGCGCGGTCAAGCGAACCATGGACGAGCCCCCGCCCATGGAGATATCTGTAGCAGTGGAGGGGTAGCGTCGACGGGTTCCTAGCACCGGCGCTGTGGTACAATGCGGCTGAACAAACCCGGAACCGGTGAATTCCATGAATAGACGCAACCTCTTTGTACCTATGATGGTGGGGCTCTTCCTCTGTGTGACGGTGAGCTGCGGTCCCTCCGGGGCCCGCGACGGTGACGGCGGCGGAGTCAACGATGCGTCGGTGTCAGATGACGTGCAGGATCCCACCGACGGTGGTCACGTGTGGTTGGATGGCAGCGGCGGGGACGGCATGGTGGGCTGCGATCCGCGCAACTTTGTGCTGCAGCAGGCGCCTCCGGCGGAGGTGTATCTGGTCATCGATCGTAGCGGCTCCATGTCTGAGACCTCGGCCACGCCCGGCTTGACCAAGTGGGAGGAGCTCAACGTGGCCTTAGACACCGCCCTTACGCAGTTCGAGGCGGTGATCAAGTTTGGCGTGCTCACCTATCCGTCGAACAACGAGTGCTCCACCTCCGGGCCCCAGGTGGGCGTGGCCCTGGACAATCGCCAAGCGGTCTTAGACGAGCTCACCTCCGCGGTGCCGGCCGGAGGTACGCCCACGGCGGCGGCGTTAAACAACGCCGCGTCGTCATTGACGGACCTCGGAAGCTCGGAGTCGCCGAAGATCGTGATCCTGGCCACGGACGGAGGGCCCAACTGCAACTATTTCCTGGACGCGAGTCCGGCGTGCACTTGTGCCCACGCCACGGCTGAGTACTGCTGCACCAACCACCCGTCGGCGTGCCTGTTTGGATACACGTGCCTGGACGACACCCACACCGTGTCTGTCATCGGCGATCTCCAGAGTGCGGGCATCGAGACCGTAGTCATTGGACTGGCGGGAACGTCGGAGTACGAGGTGTTGCTCAACGCCATGGCGGTGGCCGGTGGGTTGCCCCAAGTGGGCGGCTCCACGGACTACTACCCGGCCGGGAATCAAAGCGAGATTATTTCGGCGCTGCAGGCCATCGCCGTGTCCTTTATCTCTTGCGAGATCCAGCTGGAGGAGCCTCCGGATTTCCCGGATCTGGTGCACATCTACATGGACGGCGTGGAGGTGGAATGGGACGGGTCGCAGTCCGGCGGATGGGACTACACTGACTCCTCCAACATGGTCATCGAGCTCTTCGGCGCCGCCTGCGACACCCTGCAGGACGGCGACGAGCACAACCTGACCGCCACCTTCGCTTGCGTGGTCAACTAGGAGGGCGATCGTGACAAACTTCATGCGAGCTCTACTGGCGATTTCTTTGGTACTGGTTTTTGTGGCCTGCGGCCCCAAGGGCGCCACCACCGGCGGCGATGCGTCCACCGACGGGGCGCTGTCCGACGCCGACATGGTTCCCGACGCCTTTGTGTCCGATCCCTTCGTTGACGACGACGGGGACGGGTACACGGAGAACCAGGGTGACTGCGATGACAACAACATCCTCGTGTATCCCTTTGCGGTGGAGGTGTGCGACGACGGAATCGACAACAACTGTAACGGCGCAGCTGACGGCTACGAGCCCGACGAGGACGGCGACGGCTTTGGCCCCTGCCAGGGGGACTGTGACGACGCCAACGCCAATGTGCATCCGGCGGCCACCGAGGTCATCGACGGAATCGACAACAACTGTGACGGCATCATCGATGCGGACCTGGACGGGGACGGCTACACCGAGGCCGCCGGCGACTGCGATGACGCGAACCCGGACGTGAACCCCGGCGCCCTGGAGCACTGCTTCGACGGTATTGACAACGACTGCAACGGTGTCGCCGATGGGGCGGAGCCGGACACCGACGGCGACGGCGCCGGACCCTGCGACGGGGACTGCGAGGAGGGCAACGCGGCGGTGGGGCCCTTCGTGCCGGAGATCGACGGGGATGGCATCGACAACAACTGCGATAACCTGGTGGACGAGGACATAGACGGAGACGGTTGGACCACCGCCAACGGCGACTGCGACGACGCCGACCCGAGCGTGAACCCCAGCGTGCCCGAGGAGTGTACCGACGGCGTAGACAACAACTGCGATGGCGTCATCGACCAGGGGTGCTTAGACCCTTGCGAGCTGGCGGCCCTGACCCAGTCCTATCTCGGGTGCGAGTTTTACGCGGTGGATCTTCCGCAGTTTTCCCTGAACAAGAAGTTCGGCATCATCGTGTCCAATCCGTCGAACACCCAGACGGCCAACGTGACGTTGTCGAGCGTCAACGGCGTCATCGCCACCTGGGCCATCCCGCCCAATGGCTTGCAGACCTACGAGGACTCGTCGCGGACCCTCAACGTCCCGGGCGCCGGCACCTTCAACCGCGCCTACTTCATCGTGAGCGATCTGCCCGTGGCGGCCTATCAGTTCAACTCCATCGACACCGTGGGGGCGGCCTCCACTGATGCCTCCCTGCTGTTCGCCAAGCACTCCCTGGCCACACGATACTACGCCATGGACTACACCTCGCGCAGCTCCGGTGACAGCTTCGTGGCTGTGGTGGCTACGGTGCCGGGTACCAACGTGACGATCTATCCGACCACCGGGGTCAGCGGCGCCACCAGCGGTACCCTCAACCCCTTCGACGTGATGGTGATCACCGCCAGCGGCGCCAACGTCAACCTCACGGGCACGCGCATCGAGGCCGACCAACCCGTGGCGGTTTTCGGCGGGAACAAGTGCACCAACGTGCCTTACGGAATGTCCTACTGCGACCACATCGAGCAGCAGATTTTCCCGCGGCAGGCCATCGGTAGCTACTACGTGGTGGGTAAGACCCACGCCCGGACCTCCTGTGATCCGCCGGACTACATCCGGGTCATGGCCGACGCCGACAACACCACGGTCACCTTCAATCCGCCGGTGGCCGGGCCCTGGACGCTCGACGCTGGGGAGTGGCAGGAGACCACCATCAATGACCCGGTGGAGATCACTGCCACCAACCCCGTGATGGTGGGGCAGTTCATCCGTTCATCGAACTCCGGGGAGTGCTCGGATGAGGGGGATCCGGCCTTCATGCTGCAGGTGCCTGTGGCCCAGTACCGCCTCGACTACGTGTTCTTGACGCCCACCACCTACGACACGGACTACGCGGATATCACCGCACCGTTGGGAACCACCGTGTGGCTGGATGGCAACCCGGTGAACCTGTCGAGCGTGGCCATCGGTGGTAGCGGTCACTCCCTCACGTCCCTGGTTATCGCCGACGGTCCCCACGTCATCGAGGCCGCCGATCCCATCGGTGTCATGGTGTACGCCTACGGCGGCCCCGGAGGGTCGGGCGTGTCTCAGAACGTCTCCTACGGCTACCCCGCCGGACTCAACCTCGAGGCCATTAACCCCGTGGAGTAACGGTGGTTTGCAGAGTCGGGTTCGACTCTGGTTGGAGCCGATGCGATCATGGACGAGGGACCCAAACCCAAAGTAAAAGCCGAGGCTCGCGTCCCTGCGCCCGTGACGGGACTGGAGGCCACCGTGGCTCCTGATGAGGTCTCCGAGGTGACCGGGGCTGAGGAGACCGTACTTGCCGATAGCGCGGCGCCCACTCAGCCCGACAATCGGGGGGCGCGCCGGACCAGCGCGGATCCGGATCCGGGCGCGGACGTGGTGGAGCCCATCTCGGACGTACCGGGCTCCGAGGGGGAGGACCTGCCGGCGCTGGTGACCGTCACCCGACAGCACTACACAGAGGGCGCGGAGTTCGCCCGTGGAGGCATGGGCCGCATCGTGGCGGCCCGGGATCGGCGTCTGGGTCGACAGGTGGCCATCAAGGAGCTGCTGGTGCCCCGGGCGGACCTGCAGCGGCGCTTTGAGCGGGAGGCTCGCATCACCGGTCGGTTGCAGCATCCCTCCATCGTGCCCATCTACGAGCATGGCCAGTGGCCCTCTGGCGAGCCCTTCTACGCCATGAAGCACATCAAGGGGCGGCCCCTGTCGGACCTCATCGGCGAGGCGAAGACCGCCGAGGAGCGCTTGGCCCTGTTGCCCAAGGTTCGGGCGGTGGCCGAGGCTATGGCGTACGCCCACTCCGGGCGGGTGATCCACCGGGATCTCAAGCCCCAGAACGTGCTGGTGGGGGACTACGGCGAGACGGTGGTCATCGACTGGGGCCTCGCCAAGGAGCTGGACGGAGACGTGGATCCCGAGGTGGAGGAGGCCGTGGATGCCGACGCCGGGGAGGGTGAGGCGGGGCTGACGGTGGTGGGTGCGGTCATGGGTACTCCGGCGTACATGCCGCCGGAGCAGGCTCGGGGAGAGGCCGTGGATGAGCGGGCGGACGTCTACGCCGTGGGCGCCATCTTGTACAATTGTTTGAGCGGACAGCCGCCCTATCGAGGCCACACGTCTGACATGGTGATCACCGCGCTGCTCAACGGGCCGCCCCGGGCGCTGCGTGAGGTGCGGCCCGAGCTGCCCCCAGATCTGTCGAGCATCGTGGACAAGGCCATGGCGTCCGAGCCCGACGACCGCTACCGGACAGCGGACGACCTGGCGGCGGATCTGCGTCGCTACGAGATGGGGCAACTGGTGGGAGCGCACCACTATGGTGGCACCGACCTGGTCCGGCGCTGGGCGAAGCGTAACCAACTGGTGCTCTCCCTCACGGCGCTTTTTTTGGGGGTGCTCGCGGTCTTCGCCATTTGGAGCGTGAGCCGCATCGTGCGCGAGGGCAATCGGGCCAAGGTCCAGCGTGGGAGGGCAGTGAAGGCCTCGGAGCGAGCGCGGCGGGAGGAGGGCGCGGCCCGGAAGAGCGCTGCGGAGGCTACCGCCCGGCTGGCTCAGTTCTACGTGGACGAGGGACGGCGGGAGGTCCTGGCCGGCCACCCCCGGCGCGGACTGGCCTACCTGGGGGAGGCTCGACGTCTCGGCATCGAGAGCCTGGCTTTGCGCATCCTGCTGGCGCGGGTGGCTCGCCTCGCTCAGCCCCGGCTGGCGGAGATCACGGCCCACACGGCGCCTGTGGAGACCTTGGCCTTTGGCCCCGCGGGACGAGTGCTGTTCACCGCGGGCCAGGACAACGTCGTGAAGCGTTGGCGAGTCCCGGAGGGCGCGCTCCTCTCCCGGTGCCCGATGGCGGGGTTTCCCATTCGTTTTTTCCATGACGGGTCGAAACTCATCGTCGGCCAGCGGGACTTTGGTGACCTGGCGGTGGTTGACAGCGCCACCTGTAAGCGCCTGTGCGTCCTGCGGGGACTCGCGTCTCCCGGGGCGCTGCGGGTCTCTGGTACCCGGGACTCCAAGCGGTTGGCTGGGGTGGACCACCGAGGTACGGTAGTGGTCTGGGACGTGGAAAAGTGCCGGATGATCCGCTCTTGGTCCGCACCGACGTTGGGGAACAAACAGCCCCGCGGTCCTCGGTTCTTTGTTGGATCTCTGGGCCCCCATGGGAAGCTGCTGGCCCTGGCCACGCCCGCCGGCGGAGTGGAGATCTGGGACGTGACTACCGGCGCGAAGCTGTCCACCTCCAAGGCGGTTACCCCCAAGGCGGTCACCCCCAAGGCGGTCACCCCCAAGGCGGTTACACCGACGTCAGAGCGGACTGGACGGATTATCGCGGTCGCTTTTAGCCCGGACGGTCGCCTTCTGGTCACCGGGAGTGGAGATCGCGTGGCCCGGATCTATGAGACCGCCTCGGGAAAGCTGCTACACCGGCTCAAGGGGCATCGCCTGCCGCTGACCACCGTGGCCTTCTCCCCCAACGGACTGCGGCTTGTCACAGCAAGCCTCGACGAGACCCCCCGTCTCTGGGACCCAACGTCGGGGAGCCTGGTGGCTGCGCTCAAGGGTCACGCCAACGCTGTGAAGCGGGTGGTCTTCAGCGCAGACGGCAAAAAGCTCCTGACCTGGGGCGATGACAGGACCCTGGGGCTGTGGGATGCGGGCAGCGGAGCGCACTTCGCATTCTTCAAGGGACATTTAGACCACGTTTCCGCCGCCATTTTCGATCCGGCGGGGCGGCGCGTGGCCAGTGCAGGTCATGACCACCAGGCCATTCTGTGGAAGGCGGCTTTGGGCGTGACGCGTCATCAGGTGTCCCCCAAGGCGCGCCGCGTGGTGCTCAGCCCGGACGGCGCCCGACTCCTGCTCACGGACGTCGCGGGGCGGCTCTGGGTGGGGAGCTCGGCCCCGGGGGCGGCTCTGGCGTCACTGGGGGGGGGAGGCAAAGAGGTGCTCACCATGGCCTTCGACTCGACGGGGCGGCGGGCGTTGGTGTCGCGGCTCGACGGCGTGACCCTTTGGGACATTCCTACGCGCAAGGTCCTCCAGAAGCTAGTGGGGCATAAGGAACGGGTCATCGCCGTGGGGTTCGGCCCCCGCGGTCAACGTCTCGCTACGGCGAGTTGGGATGAGACGGCCCGTCTCTGGGATGCCAAAACCGGGAAGGTGCTGCACGTTCTCGACGGTCATTTCGGCGAGGTGACTTCGGTGAGCTTCAGCCCGGATCGTCGCCTCGTGGCCACCACAAGCTCCGACGGACTCGCGCGCATTTGGGACAGCCTGACGGGGAACCAGTTGGCGGCGGCGGGGGTGAGCGGAAGCAAGGTCGTTGCCGCGCGGTTCACCGCCGATGGCCGGCGTCTGGTCACGGTTTCTGATGGGCTGCGAATCGTCACCTTCCGGAGCGCGGATGGGGCCATGCTTGCTTCGGTGGAGGCGCAGTCCTCTTCGTTCACGCGGGCGCAGATCGCGGCCCAGGGACGGGTGATCCTCACCAGTGACTGGCGGTCGACGCGGCTCTGGGACGTGAGGACGGGCAAGCTCCTCGAGCGGCTGGGCGGAGGCCGGGGCGCCATCAGCGACGACGCGCGTCGGTTGGTGACCCTTGATCCCCGGACAAGCCGGGCCACGGTGCGGGTGAACCCGCACGGGCGGCTCACCGAGGCTGCGCTGAACCGGTTGCTTCATCGCTCTCCCTGGCGTCTACGAAACCAGCGGTTGGTTCGTCGCCTGGCTACTCCCGGCTGGATCCGAGAGCCGTTGCGACCATCGCCGCCCCCGGGCAAGCCGCTGGTGGATGATCCGGCCATGGGGTTGCGCATTGAACGCCTGGCCCACTGGGGTGTGGAGGCGGCCGCTGATTACTACCTGCTCGAGCGGCGACTCGGAGACCGGGTGCGGGTGCTGGTGCATGTGGCTCAGGGCCAGACCGCATACGTGGCCGGTCAGTCAGACAAGTTCGTCCGACGCGTCATAAAAAAAGATCTGAAGCTGAAGGTTAGCGTCTCGAGGCGTTGGACCCGGTTCGCGGGCCGCAAGGCGCTGGTGTTGCGAGGGCCTCGGATGGCTGGACAGGCGGCGGTGCAGTGGATCGTCCTTCCCCGGGGAAACCACCCCATCTGGATGCGGTTGACCCTCGACGGAGTTGACTGGGATGACGCCCAGTCCCATCAGGTGCTCCGGGACATTGAGTCCTCCCTGAAGCTGCGGACCCGCTGGCGGGACACGCCCCAAAGCAGAAAGAAGGGATTCCCCGTGGCCGGAGATCTGGCGCGGGTGCGGCTGCCCGCCGGGTGGAAGCTCAAGAGGTACGGTCCCGGGGCCCAGGCCGCCTTCTCCGGGCCGGAGGGCGGCGAGGGGTTGGTGCGCGTGCTCGGGTTCGATGGCGCCGTGTGGTGCTTCAAGGGGAACCGCTTCCCCCAGGCCAAGCAGACCACCCTGTCGGGGCGAAAGGCCTGGCGGTACGACTGCCCCGAAGACGACAAGGAGCACGTCTTTTACACCGTGCGCGTGGGTCGCTCCCTGGTGTACATCGCCCTGACCGACAGCAAGACCAAGGGATTATCGGGCCCCATCACACGTTTCCCATCGCTGATCCATCTGCGCCCTCTCCCATTCAGAAAGGATTGAGCAACGTTACGAAGGGCTTGAATTTCCGATGCACGTCTGTGTAGAGGTACTCGCCGCAGCCGAAGTCGAGGTCGCTTTTGGAGTATCCGGCCAGTGCTAGGGTGCCGGAGGGGCCGGCAGCCACGGCAATTCCAGTGGTGGGGCCGGTGGTGCCGAAGACGCGGCTTCCCAGGTAATCCCCCTGGGCGTTGTAGCGAGCGATGAATGCGCTCTCCTCCGCCGGGAACTGGTGCGTTCCGCCTCCGAAGTCGATGGCCTCGAGGGAGTAACCTACGAAGGCCAGATTGTCGTTTTCATCATGGGTCACCCCGATATTTGAGGCCTCGGCGGTCTCCGGAGCGTGGTGCCACAGATAGGTGCCATCCCCCGAATAGGCCACCATGAAGGCGCGCATTTCAGTGGCGCTGTATTCGCTGTGGGAGGGTGACAACGTGAGGGTCTCCATGTAGGCGCCCGTTGCCACCACTGCCCCGGTGCTCAGACATGTGACTCCGGACGCGATGTGCTTTCCAGCTACATAGGCGGTGCCGAGCATCTTTGCCCACAGGGGGTCGCCATTGGTTCCGGAGAGCTTCGCCACAAAGGCGATATCCCAGTTATCGAATCCGTGGAACAGACTCCCGTTAATGCCCAGGTTCAGCCGATTTTGGAAACTACCCGAGAAGAATACGTCCCCGGCGGAGTCTACCGCTACGCCGAGTCCGGAGTCGTAGCCGGCGTTAGAGTCGTTGTTGGTATCATTTAAGATCCAGACAGCGTCCAGAGAGGAGTCGAGCTTCACGACAAAGGGATCGAAGGTGGCTGAATCGTCACAGGACCCCGGGATGCACTCCCACCTGCCGATGAAGTCACCGACAATGAGGACATTGTCATTGTGGTCAACCGTGAGGCCCCACCCCCTTCGCTTTCCGGTGGCGCCCACGCCGCCGAGCTGGGTGTGGGCGACCACGGAGCCGGTGGCGCCGTCGAGCTTGAGCACATAGGTGGATACTTCACTGAGGCTTTGCACCTGGTCCCCGTTCAAAGTGAGCGTGTTTGTGAACCGCCCCATGGCGTAGACATTTCCCTGGGAGTCAAAGGCCACACCATAGCCTATGGAGGAACCCGCGGCAGGGTTCGATTCGTTGTACAGCCAGATGGACCAGAGGTGGTTGCCATCGGCGTCATATTTGGCCACGAAGGCTTTTGAGATCAGAGGGACATTCGTATCCCCCAGCGAAACTCCACCCAGATTGATGGCGTTTTTGAAATGGCCAGTGATGGCGACGTTGCCCGAGGAGTCCACGGCTACCGCGTACGTCTGGGCGTTGTAGAGGTCGTCATTGAAGTAGTGGCTCCAACCACATAGGTTCTGGCAGGTGGTGGTGCAGTGGCTGGCGAGGTCGTCGTTGGCGGTGTCACAGTCCGGAGGCAGGGGAGAGGATCCCACGCCGCAGTCGCACTGCTCCGAGGCGGCAGTGTCCAGGATCCCGTTGCCGCAGGACTCGACGGAGAGACAGTCGGCGGAGCATCCATCCCCCGATAGGTTGTTGCCGTCATCGCAGATCTCGGTAGCGTCCTGGGTGGAGTCCCCGCAGGAGGCGGGATTGCAGTCGGTTCGGCAGGCGTCCGGGACGGAGTCCGAGTTGGCTGAGCCGTCGTCGCAGCTCTCGCTGCCGTCGATGACCGCGTCCCCGCAGAAGGCGTCGCGACAGTCGGTTCGGCAGGCGTCCGGGGCGGAGTCCGAGTTGGCTGAGCCGTCGTCGCACTGCTCTCCCGGATCAATTGTGCCGTCACCACAGGTGGCCGATGTGTTGTTGTTGTTGTTGTTGTCGTTTTGGTTTTCTCCGCTGTCATCATCCCCGCAGGCGGTGAGGACCATGGCAAGAGTCGCGACGAGTACCAGGAGTTTACACATGACCAGTCCTTTCACTATTCGATTATTTCGTGCGGCTGATGTTCATTGACTCAGAGACAGTACCAAGATGTCATCTTTGTGACCTGAACGCACCGACAATTTGTGGAAAGGCCGAGGGGTGCGCGCGGGGTTCTACCCCATTTCCCGGGCGAAGCGGTGCATGTCGGCGGGGCGGGCGAAACGGGGTTGGATCGTCGCTTCGAGGGGGAGGGGGAGCTTGTCTCCGGGGCTGAGGTCGGCCAGCTTGCGAGGCTCGGGATCCTTGTCCCGTTCGGATCGGGGGTAGATCACCAGGAGGTCACCCTCCCGGGCGTAGCGGCGCTCCACCAGGGCGAGGCCGATTTGGACCCGTCCCACGGAGACGCAGCTTGTGACGTGACCGATGAACTGGCCGCGCTTGCCGTCCACCACCTTGTTGCCTGGATGGATGCCCTTTCCGCCGGGGGTGTTGACCTGGAATCGCACCACCTGGCGGGTCCAGCTCTCCAGTCGGGCGACGCAGTGATCCCGTCCGACGAACCATGGTTTGTGCATGCGTACGAAGGGCGCGTAGCCAGCCTCCATGGGGTTGATGCCGTACGGGCCGGCGAGCTCGTGGCCGTGCAGGGGGAGCCCCGCCTCGCACCGCGTGGAGTCCCGAGCGCCCAGGCCCGTGGGGGCCACTCCCAGCTCCTTGCCCGCATCCAGCAACAGATTCCACAGCCGGGGCGCGTGGTCGGGGTGAGGGAAGATTTCGAAGCCCACGTCCTCGCCGGTGTACCCGGTGCGTGCCACCAGCACGTCCACGTCGTCGAGGGAGCCGGTGGCCAGCTCGAAGCGACCGAGCTGGCGCAGTCGACTGGCGAAGTCGGCGTTGCGGGTGAGTCGGAGCATTGTGGGCAGGGAGGCCGGTCCCTGGAAGGCCAGGTCCACCCGTCGATTCGCGCCCTCGCTCTCATCGAGCTTCAGATTTACCAGCTCCACCTCGTGCTCCACCCGACGGATGGGGTGGCGCAGATCCATGCGCGCCTGTTGGCCGTTCACCGCGCGGAGCCAGGCCTCGTCCTCCTCGGCGTTGGCTGCGTTGACCACCACCATGAAGCGGTCCGCCGCCTCCCGGTAGACGATGATGTCGTCTATGACCCGCCCGTCGGGCGCCAACAGATAGGAGTAGTGGCACTGGCCGGGGGCGAGCCACGGTACATAGTTGGTGGTGACGAGGTCTAAGAATCGCTCCGCGTGGCGGCCACGGACAGCGAGCACGCCCATGTGTGCGACATCGAAGAGCCCCGCTCCCAACCGTACAGCTTTGTGTTCGGCGCCGATGGAGGTGTACCACACGGGCATCTCCCAGCCGGCGAAGGGGATGATGAACTTCTTCTTGGTGAGCTTGAGGTGTTCGGCGTGGAGGCAGGTGCGACGTAGGGGCGGCTCCTGTACGGTGAAGTTGTGCTCGGGCGGCGCCGACTCCTGGGCCATGCCGGCCAGGATCTTATCCTGCCCCACAAAGTAGGGCTTGGAGGGCTCCACCAGCCCGGGAGTAAATACCTTGCCCAGGTCCGCGCCGGCGGGGGTCGTCGAGCCCACGGCGGGCAGGTTCGCCTCGATGGCGAGGCGATCGGCCGCCTCGGAGCCGCAGGGTGTGGCGCCTCCCTCCAGCAGTCGCGACCAGAGGTTCTGGGCCTCCTCGGTGGGCGTGACGATCACGTGACGATCGGCGTCACCGGCTAGCCGGACCACCAGGGAGCTCTCCCAATGGCCGAGTCGCCCCGGGGCGAGCTCGGCCAGCTGCGGAACGGCCTTGGCCAACGTGGCCGCCGCTTCGGCGCCCTGCAGCGCGAGCACGGTCACCTCGGTGCTGTCCGAAAGGGGACGCACCACGGCGGGGCCCTCTACCTTGCGAAGGATGTCATCGTCCTGCTGTACGTAGCCGTCAGACAGCCCGCGTAGCCACGTCGTGACCGCATCGCCTCGACCGCCGCGGGTGATGAGCAAAAAGGCGTGGGGCTCGGTGACGGGCATGGAGAGCCGGGCCACCGTCACCAGGTCCACGGGGGCTCCCTGCCGGTCCAGCAACAGGCCGGCGGTGCAGTCGCTTTGCCCGAGCCCGAGCACGTCGGCGGTCAGGGCGCCCTGGAGTAGATTCTCGGCCCGGCCGCCTTCGACCCGGATGGCGGCGGCGTCGCCGAGATCCCAGAGGGCGCATCCGGTGCGGGCAGCCTCCACCTCGTCATCCACCGATCCGAAGCGCTGTGGGATCTTCCAGCCCGCGCGATCGTGCAGCGTGGCCGCGGCCCTGGCGTGTGCCTGGCCGAGGGGAGTAGAGCGCGTCGACGCGGTGGCCTCGGGCTGGGTAACGGCGTGGGGATAGCCCACCGTGGAGCCGTCCCCCGGGGAGGCGTCCGCACCCTCGGTAGCCAGGGAGGAGATCTCAGCGCGGACCTCCTCAAGGAGCCCCCAGTCCAGCTTGGCGCGACCCACGGGACCGCCAGCATAGTGGTATTCAAAGGCGTGTGCGCCTCCGAGGGCCTTGAGCGTCACATCGGCGATACGATCCATGTGCTCGGGACCTAGCCCCCGCTGGGTCACCCACACCGTGCCGAAGCGCAGCCCCGATGGCTGGTTCGCGGAGGTGTCGCCCATGATGGTGTTCTTGTTTACCGTGAGCCCGCACATGTCCAGCACCCGGGAGGCGATCTCTCCGGTCATCTTCACGCCCGAGGCGGTCTTGAGGCTCTTGAGATCCACCAGACACAGGTGGGTGTCGGTGCCGCCGTAAGCCAGCTTGACGCCCCGCTTGACGAAGGCCTCTGCCAGGGCCGAGGCGTTGGTTACCACGTCCTCCATCAGCTCTCGGAAGGGGGGCTGTCGATCCAGCTCGAAGGCCACGGCCTTGGCGGCGATCTGATGGATGTGCGGCCCACCCTGCTCGCCGGGGAAGACGCCGAGATCCACGGCGGCGGCGTGGTCGGGATCCGTGGTAAGGATCGCCGCGCCCCGGGGCCCGCAGAGGCTCTTGTGGGTGGTGAAGGAGATCACGTGGGCGTGGCCCACGGGACTGTTGAGCACCCCCGCCGCCACCAGGCCGGCGGTGTGAGCGATGTCCGCATGAAGGATGGCTCCCGCCTTGTCGGCCACCCGGCGAAGCGCCTCCCAGTCAATATCCCAGGGGTAGGCGGAGAATCCGGCCACGATGAGCGCGGGCCGAAACTCCAGGGCCTGGGACTCCATGGCCGCGTAGTCGAGCTTGCCATTGCGTCCGGGACGGTAGGCGCCGATGTGGTACGTCCGGCCGCTGCGGTTGACCTCGCTGCCGTGGGTGAGGTGCCCGCCGCAGGTCAGGTCCATCCCCATGATGCGGGATCCGGTCTCCAGGAACGCGTTGAACACTGCGTTGTTGGCCGCGGCGCCGGACAGCGGTTGTACGTTGGCGTAGATCTGGTCGTGGCTCACGTGGTCGTTGGCGAACAGGTGGGACAGGCGGCGCTTGGCCACTGACTCCACCACGTTCACGTAGTCGCAGCCCTTGTAGTAGCGGCGATCGCCGTAGCGGCGGAACTCCACAAAGGTCTCATCGAAGGCCTCGAGCGCGTCAGTGTCCAGAGACCACATTCGCTCGGAGGGATAGCCCTCGGCGTAGATATTTCCGAGCTCGCTGGCGAGGGTCTCTCGCACGGCCGGTGGGCAGACGGACTCCGAGGCGATCATGATCAGCTTGCGGTTCTGGCGGTCGGCCTCGAAACGGTTCAGGCGCGCGATGACCGGGTCGGCCTGCGCGAGGGAATCACCTGGGATACGGAGGGTATGGGTCATGGGGGCTCCTTAGGGGATTTGACTCCGAGAACATTAATACCAGCAACTACGCCAACAGCAAGACTTCGCTGGTACATTCCCAAAGTCGGGTCCAAATAAGGCAGTATGTGGACCCAGCGCGATGTCGCGTCGGGAGGCAAGGACTTGAAAATCGCCAGTTGGAACGTGAACTCGGTACGGGCGCGACTCGAGCGGGTGCTCGCGTGGCTTGAGGTGGAGCGCCCGGACGTGCTGTGTCTCCAGGAGACCAAGGTGGTGGACGAGGCCTTTCCCATCGAACCCTTCGAAGACGCAGGCTACCAGGGGATCACCCATGGACAAAAGACCTACAACGGCGTGGCCATTCTAAGCCGAACCACCCCGCAAGAGATCTGCCGCGGCTTTGACGACGGAGACGACGACCTGGGCGCCCGGTTCCTCGTGGCCGAGATCGGTACCCTCTGGGTGGCCTCGGCGTACGTGCCCAATGGCCGGGAGGTGGGCACCTCCCACTTCCGCGACAAGCTCGCTTGGTTCGGTCGCTTGCGGAGCTTCCTCGAGGCCAACACCTCGCCCGACCAGGAGGTGGCCCTGTGCGGCGATTGGAATGTCACGCCCGACGACCGGGATCTTTGGAACCCCGAGGAGCGCCGCGGAGAGGTGCACTGTCACCCCGACGAGCGTGCAGCCCTGGAGCACCTGTGCGACTGGGGCCTCACCGACACTTTTCGAATGCACCACGATGAGGCCCAGCGGTACTCCTGGTGGGACTATCGCCGGCTGGGGTTCCCCAAAAACCACGGCATGCGCATCGACCTGATCCTCGCCACGGCCCCCCTGGCCGAACGTTGCGTCGCCGCCGACATCCACCGAGAGGCCAGAAAAGGGAAGGGCGCCTCGGATCACACCGTGATCACTGCCGACTTCGAGTGATCCACACTACTCGAAATTGATCCTTGTCGTAGCCAGTCTATGGCAATAGTCTGGGCCGCTCCACTGGGCAGAACCCGCTTTGGAACTGAGTGAAAGCCAATGAGCTATAGAAGACTACGCCAAGCGATCCTCATGGTGTTGGGACTGGTCATGGTCCTATCCGCCGTGTCGTACTCCAACCTGCTGCAGCGTGGCTACGTTGTGATGAAGTTCAGCGCGTTGCTGGTGGGGTCCACGGGGCTGCTGGCCCTGTGCGGCTTCCTGATCTTCCAGGATCGACGCTGGAAGGAGCTGCGGGATCCGTTGTTCTACCTGCTGGCGGCGGAGGTGGCGGTGCTGGGGCTCTCCGTCGTCTTCTCGGGGCAGCCCATGGTGAGCCTGCTGGGGTCCATGCCGCGGCTCATGGGATCGATCACCATCGGTTGCTTCTTGGTGGCTGCCATGGCGGTGGCGCTAGGCGCCGCCCGACGGCGGGAGAACCTGCTCTTTCTCCTGAGGGTGCTGGCGGCTACCTCCATTGTTGCGTCTCTTTCCGCCATCTACGAATGGCCCACGCATCCGATCTTCCGCCCGCCGGGCCTGGTGGGTAACGCGGAGTTTCTCTCCAACTATCTGCTCTTTGGCGGGCTGGGCTCCTTGGGCCTGATGCTGGTGGAGAAGCGTAAGGGGTGGTGGATCTTCGCCACCGCGGCGACCGCCATTGTCGCGGTGGGTATGTCCGTGCTCAAGACCCGCGGCGCCTGGCTCGGCTACGGGGTCGGCATCATGACCTTCCTGTTGGTAGCCAAGCCCTGGAAACAGCCCAAGGCGCTGGTACGCCAGACCCTGGTGCGGTTGCTTCTGTTGCCGGTGGTCGGCTTCTGTGTGGCGTTCGGGGCCGCGATCTACGGCTTCGTTACGGCGATCAAGCCCATTGGCTGGCACGCGCTGCTGCCGTTTTTGCCGGTGTTGGGGATGATGTTTCTTCCGCTGCCCTGGCTCCTGCCCCGGCTACGGATCTTCCGGCACGTCCTGGTGACCATCATCGTGGTGGTGACCGCCATCACCGGATTCTCGGTCTACACCCAGACCGCTATTCTGCCCTACGAGGTGGGCACCGCCCTGCGGGTGACCCAGGAGAGCGCCCGCGGCATCGTGCGGGAGGACACCGTCTCGATGCTGAGCAAGTACTGGCTCAAAGGGTGCGGCATCGAGAACTACCGGGTGGCCTTCCTGGAGTTCAAGACCGAGCGGGTGGCGCGGGCCGATCCCCGGGTGAACTATCGGAACCCACACAATATGCTCCTGTACGAGTGGACGGCCAACGGTCTGTTCGGACTGCTGGTATACGTGGGGTTCATCATCGTGGGGATCTGGAGCCTGGTGCTTGCGCGACGTCGGGAGGAGGAGTCCCGATGGGGGTTGCTCGCTGCAGGCCTGCTGGCCACCCTGGTGGCCTACCTGGTGAACAACTTCTTCAATTACGATGTGATCCCCAGCGGGCTGATGTTCTACGTGTTACTCGCCATGGGCATGGTGCTGCGTAGGACCGCCGGTGTAGCCCCTCCCGACGCCGGCGCCCCGGAGCCCGCCACGGGCGCCGAGCCTCCGCCCCAAGCAGAGCAGGAGTCCCGCCGATCCAAGGGCAAGCGTCGCCGGAACAAGTCGGAGGGAGTGGGGCGGAGTCGTCGGTTGGCCCAGAAGGTGGCCCAGCGAAAGCAGGCAGAGTCCCAATGGATGATCACCAGCCTCATCTGGGGGGGCGGTGGGGCGGTCGTGCTCTTCATGTTGCTTTGGGGCGTGTCCGGCATCCATGACGCATTCTCATTCACCATCTCCGAGCTCAAACACGTCTCCAGGGAGGTGCCGGTCAAGACCGATATTTTACCGTGGATCCTGATGGCATCCTGGATCGGATTCTGGACGGTGGTGGTGTTCTGTGGGGATATTTTGCGCCCGGGTCTTCCCGAGGACGACGACGCCGTGGAGGACGACCGCCTGCCACAACACACCTGGCTCGTGCTCGGGCCGGTTCTGTTCCTCTGCGTTTCCACGGGGCTCTGGTGGGCCTCGAAGCAGATCACGGCGGACTACCATATGTTTCGGGCTCTCGCCTATTCACGGGCGGCGGGGCGAAGCATCATTCCCGGCGTTCAGCGGGTCAACAACCGCTTGCGTAAGCTCACGCGCCAGGAGCAGATGCTGCGTCGCTCCGGACGCGACAATCCACGCCAGCAGGCGCGACTCGAATCCCAGATGCGGAGCCTGGAGCGGCGGCTGCAGAAGATGGCGCCGGTGTTGGGGAAGTTGCTCACGAAGGCGAAGTACCACGGCCGACGGGGGGTCGCCGCCGTGAACATGCTCGGCTACTACCACTTTCAGTACTCCAAGGTGCTCCACCCCTTCCTCAAGGCGCGCAAGATGCTGCGCAGCTACAACGAGGTCGCGCTCGAGTCCTTGCAGCACGCCCGACGCAGTGTGTACAACAACACCAACCCCGAGAGTGCCTGGTCCCATCTGTCAGTGGTCTACCTGGCGGCGGGGAGCCTGGATCCACAGGGGGCCGAGCCCTTGGATGATCCGTGGTTCGATCATCACCAGAGCGAGCTGCAGCGGTTGCTTCGTACGCACAGCCTGGGCCTGGCCAAGTGGGCCCTGGCCACGTCCATCTCCTACGACAAATTCTACTACGACACCCACCGCATGATGGGGCTTTTGCACCTTCAGTCGGGCCACATCGATGAGGCCGTCAAGGAGATGAACCGCAGCCTCGACATCACCGAGGGGCAGCACTTCACCGGCTCTCGGGTCGCCGCCCTGCGGCTGAAGGAGGCCGTGGCCAAGGGCGATGATGTGGCCGCGGACAAGGCGCGGCGGGAGATGTGGCGGTGGCTGCTGCGGAGCCGCAACTTCCCGGGAATGCCGGTCATGCCGCTGAAATGGCTCGTCGTCGACGAAAAGAGAATGCGCCTCCAGAAGGTTGCGAAGATCCTCGCAAGCGGGCGGACGCGTACGGCCGGAAAGCGTCTGCGTTCCCTGAGGAAGCTGCGGGGGGCTAAGCGCTTGTCTTCTTACCATCTCCGCTTCCTGCGCGGTGTGTACGCCGCCCTGGTGGGAGATAGCGGTACGGCGTTTGAGCTGCTGAGGCACATGCGTCGTCCTCTCGGCAAAAAGACCGTCATCGATGAGGTGATCGAGCTGGTCACCGCCGCGGTGCGGGTGGAGGGGGACGTCAACCAGATGATCCGTGCGACGTCCGGCAGCAAGTCGAACAAACGAGAGATGCGGCGGGCGATCTCCGGGGCGGTGGGGCGAGCCATGGGCAACCCCCTCCTGTATCTGAAGATCTTCGGCTTTGTCATCGCCGATATGGTGGATAACGGAGAGATGGAGAGGGCGAAGACCGCGGCAAAGGCGGCGGCGCAGTTTGCCTATTTGCTGTACTCCCGTCAGCGGACGGACCTGTTCAGCCGCAGGTTCCGCCGCCTCTATCGGCAGGTCCTCAGTGCCAAGGCCCAGGTGAAGTCGGCGGCCTCCAAGCGTGGCCGGATGATGCGGGTGCAGCAGATGCTTCAGCGGCGGAAGTACGGTGTGGCTCTACGCATCGCCCGGGGGGCCCTGAAGAAGTTCGGGTCCAAGGTGCCCATGGCCCACTTTTTCATGGGCGCTGCCCACGAGTCCCTGCGCCAAACCGACCAGGCCCGACAGGCCTTTGAGCGTTACCTCAAGGTGGATCCCAACGGCAAGTATGCCGACAAGGTTCGCGAGCGGCTCAAGAGTCTGTAAGGGCCCGCCGCAAAATAAATACTCGATTCAGGGCGTCGATGCGCCCGGCTCGCGAGGCACGACGAGGCGCATACTTATTGATATGCAACGAGAAGTAACGAAGCGAGCCGGGATGCAGCGGCGGTCTGGGCGATCTAGCTCAATATAGGAGTCCCCCCGGCTTTGCCGGGGAGGCCTTCACAGTTTGACATTTCCGGGAGTCGTTTCCGCCGTTGATGCGTTCGCTTCGCCCGCGCGAAGGAGCTTCACTCTGCCGCTCCAGCAGGACGCTGAGAGAGCGGCTGCCGTGAACTCCTCCACGCGAGCTTCGCTCTCTCTCCGATACTTGAGCGTGTGGGCCGTCAATGAAGTAAGCGCACCCCGAAAGGCACGAGAGCTGATCCGGCCTCCCCAAGCCGCTTTGAGCGGCTCACAATTGTAATGCCCCCGGCTTTGCCGGGGGATATTTACTTATTTTACGGCGGGCCCTTAGACCCCGCGCAGCGGCCATGGACCGGTCCCAGGCGGTCTCCGAAGTCCTGGATCTCATTGACACACTACGGATCATACAGTACATGACGCGAGGAACGCCTCCGTAGGTGTTTTGGTATAGCAACTCCCCGTCGCATCCGTTGAGGAATCACCGTGGAACTGAAAAAGACCCTGACCCTGCCGAAGACTTCATTTCCCCAACGCGGCAACCTGGTTCAGCGAGAGCCCGAAATCCTCGCCCGGTGGGAGAAAGACAAGCTCTACGACCGCATCCAGAAGGGATCGCAGGACCGACCCCGATTCGTGCTCCACGATGGGCCGCCTTACGCCAACGGGTCCATTCACTACGGCCACATCTTGAACAAAGTGCTCAAGGACATCGTGGTCAAGCATCGCACCATGGACGGGTACCATTGCCACTACGTACCCGGCTGGGACTGCCACGGGCTGCCCATCGAGCTGCAGGTGGACAGGGACCTGGGCAAAAAAAAGGAAGGCCTTTCCAAGATACAGGTGCGAAAAATCTGTCGGGATTACGCCCTGCGTTTCGTGGACAAGCAGCGTGAGGAGTTCAAGCGGTTGGGTTGCTTTGGGGCCTGGGATACGCCCTACCTCACGCTGCAGCCCCACTACGAGCAGACCATCGTCCGGGAGATCGGCAAGCTCATTGAGGGGGGCTATCTATACCGGGGGCGCAAGCCCGTGTACTGGTGTGCCTCCTGTCGCACCGCCTTGGCGCTGGCTGAGGTGGAGTATGGGGACCACGTCTCGCCCTCCATCTACGTCAAGATGGATCTGGTGGAGGACGCCGGGTACCTGGCGCCCGAGCTTGCGGGCAAGCAGACCTCCCTGGTGATCTGGACCACCACGCCATGGACCATCCCGTCCAACCTCGCAGTGGTGGTTCAGCCCCGATACAAGTACGTGGCCCTTGAGGTCGAGACGGGCTACCTCATTGTGGCCGAGGATCTGGCCGACTCCTTCTTGGCGGACTCTGGGCTGGAGGCCGCGGCGCGCGTATCGGTGGACGTGAAAAAGCTTGAGGGAAAGAAGTATCGTCACCCGCTCACGGGGGACCGCCAGGATCAGGACTACCGGGTCTGGTTTGCTGATCACGTCACCCTGGAGGCCGGCACCGGCCTGGTACACACGGCTCCGGGGCACGGCGTCGATGACTACGGCGTGGGCGTGGATCACGGTCTGGATATCTTCGCTCCGGTGGACGACGGGGGCTGCTTCACCGAGGAGGTGCCTGCCTACCAGTCCACTCCGGTACACAAGGCCAACCCCGTCATTCAGAAGGACCTCCAGGCTGCGGGTGCGCACCTGAATCCCCTGGACCAGACCCTGAGTCACTCCTACCCCCACTGCTGGCGCTGCCATGAGCCCATCGTGTTTCGCGCAACGCCCCAGTGGTTTGTAGAGCTCGATCACGCCGATCTGCGGCAGCGCGCGCTCGAGGAGATCGATCGCACCCAGTGGATCCCGCACTGGGGTCGGGATCGCATCCACGGCATGGTGGCCAACCGTCCGGACTGGTGCCTGAGTCGTCAGCGGGCCTGGGGAGTGCCCCTGCCCATTTTGTACTGTGAAGACTGTGATGAGCCCCTGGTGTCGGTGGAGCTGGCCGAGCGGGCGGCGGACCTGTTTGGCGAAGAGGGCTCGGACGCTTGGTTCTCGCGCTCGGCGGCGGACCTCGCCCCCGAGGGGACCGTCTGCGGCTCCTGTGGTGGGACCTCCTTCCGCAAGGAGGAGGACATCGTCGATGTGTGGTTCGAGTCCGGCGTGAGCTGGGCCGCCGTCTGCGAGGATAACCCGGATCTGGGCCTTCCCGTGGACCTGTACCTCGAGGGCTCGGATCAGCACCGGGGTTGGTTCCATTCGGCGCTGCTCACAGGCGTCTCCGGCCGGGGAAAGGCGCCCTACAAGGCGGTGTTGACCCACGGCTTCGTGGTGGACAAGGACGGCAAGCCCTACTCCAAGAGCAAGAAGAACTACGAGCCGCCAGAGAAGATCATGAAGCGTCAGGGCGCGGAGATCTTCCGCCTCTGGGTGGCCTCGGAGGACTACCGGAACGACATCCGCATCTCCCCCGAGATCATTAAGCGACTCACAGATGGTTACCGGCGCATTCGCAACACGGCGCGGTTCATGCTTGGCAACCTCGCCGATTTCGATCCCACCAAAGACGCGGTGGCGCCTGAGCATCTTACCGACGTGGACCGTTGGGCCCTGGGGAGGCTCGGGGCGCTGATCAACCGGCTGCGCAAGGCCTATGAGGACTACGAGCTCCACAAGGTCTACCACGGGCTGGTGGACTACACCGCCGTGGACCTGTCGGCGCTCTACCTCGACATCCTCAAGGATCGGCTCTATTGCGATGCACCCACGGGGGTGTCCCGCCGGGCGGCCCAGACAGTGATGTACGAGATCCTCCGGGCCTATACCACGCTCATGGCGCCGGTGTTGGTGTTCACAGCCGAGGAGATCTGGGGTCACCTGCCGCGCCTCCCCGAGGACCCGGACTCCATCCACCTGGCCTCGCTGCCCTCCGCGGATGGGTTCGAGGTGGACGCCGAGCTGTTGGCGCGCTTCGAGTCAATCCTCACGGTTCGAGCGGCGGTGACCCAAGGCCTGGAGGCCTTCCGGGCGCAGAAGAATAAGTCCCTGGACGCCTCGGTGACGGTGGGCGTGCCCGGTCCTTTGCGGTCGGATCTCGATTCGAGCGCTGAGTTGCTGCACGACTACTTCATCGTCTCGTCGGTAACCGTGGTAGACGTCGATGGTGATGAGGTCGACGTGACCGTGGCTGAGCACCCGGGGCCCATGTGTCCGCGCTGCTGGAAGCACGTCGACGGCCTGGTGGTCCTGCCCGAGACCCGGACTGAGGAGGTGGAGGAGAACGCTGCCGAACCCCAGAGCGTTTGCGCGCGTTGCGCGGCGGTGCTCAAGGAGCTAGGACATTGACCTTAAAGCAGAAGCTGATCATCGTGGGGGTCGCTGGTCTGACGGTGCTGCTCCTGGATCAAGCCACCAAGATCTGGGCCCGGTCGGCCCTGCTCACGCAGACCCAGCGCCGGGCGCTGTTTGATGAGAATCCTGAGCAGTACCGCGGCGGTGAGATCCTGAAGACGCCGTCGGGAAAGCGCTACCGCGTCCACCCCTACGATCCCACCCGCGGGACGCGGAAGGTTGTGCCGGTCAAACGCGACGGCAAGATGACCTACGTCAAAGGAGTTTGGGACCGTCCGGGCGCGCGTATGTGGTTCATCCTGTCGTTCAATCCCGGCGCGGCTTTCGGCCTGTTCAACGACACGGCGGGCTCAAGGGTCTTTCTTTCCATCATTGGCCTGCTGGCCCTGGCGCTGATCTTCTACCTGCTACGGCGGCCGGAGAGTGATTCCAAGCTCTTTGTCTGGGCCCTGGCCATGGTGGCGGGAGGTGCGGTGGGCAACCTCATCGATCGAATTGTCTACGGGGTGGTGACTGACTTCATTTGGGTTTGGCTGACCCCTGGGTGGCGTTTGGTGTGGCCTTGGCCGGCCTTTAACATCGCTGACATCGCCCTGGTGGTGGGGGTGGGGCTTATGGTCCCCGCCATGCTCTTTGCCAAGTCTGACGAGAGCGAGGAAGGTGACCAGGACCAGGCCGCCGCCGACGGCGATGACGCCGACGCTGACAACAAACCCGCCGGCAATAAGCCCGCCGGCAATAAGCCCGCCGGCAATAAGGGCAAGTCCAAGTCCAGCCGCAAGAAGTCCAGTCGCCACTCCTCCAAACGCAAGTAGCACCAACCAACGTCCCGTTCGTTTCGTCTGGGGTTGAAGGAGTCCGCTCGGCTTTGCCGGGGAGGCTCTCGCTGTTTGATATTTTTCGGAGCTGTTTGCGTCATTGAGCCGTTCGCTTCGCCCACGCGAAGGAGCTGCACTCTGCCGCTGGAGCGGGGCGCTGCGAGAGCGGCTGCCGTGCACTCCTCCGCGCGGGCTTCGCTCCCTATAAAATCGCCCACGCGAAGGAGGTTCACTTTGCCGCTGGAGCGGGGCGCTGCGAGAGCGGAACGCCCAAACAGGGGGTCAGTGGCTTCGAGCCGCCCGGCGGGCAAGGCGCGAGCGAGGAGCGCGCGGAGTGTACCTGTGTACACGAGCACGCACCGCAGCGAGCAACGCAGTCCGTCGGGATGGATCGGGGCCACTGACCCCCTGTTTTACTGGCGGCGTACCAGGGAGAGGGGGAGACCGGCGATGCGTCGGAGGCCGCGCTTGACGGCGACGTACCAGGAGACCCTGGCGGCCGCGCGGGCTTCGGACTGCGCTTTGAGCTCAGCGATGGCTTCCATTACGCGGGCGATGACCAGCCTGGAGGTCTCCTTGGAGGAGGCCTGCGCGTAGAGATCGCTCATGTCGATGGGCTTGCCTACGTTGAGCTCGATCCGCCGGAAGATGCGCGGCCAGGCGGTGCCCACGGGCAGCACGTTCTCCATGCCCGAATGGTAGATGGGGACGACCTTGCACTGGGTGTCATGGATAAGCTTGCCCGTGCCCGGACGGCCCTCTTTCAATTCGCCCGTGCGGCTGCGGGTGCCTTCGGGGAAGATGCACATGTGACCCGAGCGTAGCGCCTCGGTCATGTTGCGCAGGGCTTCCATATCCTTGACGCCGCGGCGCACGGGGATGCAACGCCAGCGCCAAGAGAACCAGCCGATGATGCGGTTGCGGAAGAAGTTCTCCTTGGCGGCCGGATGGTACGGCATCACCCACGGCATGATCCAGCCGAAGGGAAAGCTCGACAGGAGACCGACCTGATAGCTGTCGATCATGGTGCGGTGATTGGAGCAAAGGAGCGTGTTCCGGGATACGCCGACGTTCCAGCGGCCGTGAATCCGGGTGCGGTTGAGCACGCGGAAGAGGAACACCGCGAAGATGGACGTGACGTTGATCATCAGGTAGCCGGCCACGAAGTTGATGGCGGCCAGGAGCCCAAGTCTCACCCGGTGGGCCAGGCTCATCTGTCTGGGTTGCGGAAGCGGGCGTGCCTCTGTTTCGAAGAGCACCTCGGCCTCGGACTTCACAGCCAACGGACTCAACTTCGCCTCGGGCGTGTTGATGAACCTCTCGGGCGTGGAGGCGACGTTCTTTTGACGGGGCGCTACGCTTGGCATCAGCGGTCTCTTTCTGTCGATCTCTCTGTGTTACAAAGAGAGCAACGGACTGCGCATGTTCACGTTTCGTGCCATTTTTTCCAAGATCCCGTGATGAATGTTAACCAACTAGAAATATTGAAAAAAGTTCTCATTGGGGATTCCGGCCCCCGTCCTGGGGGTGCGTAATGGGTTACCCTGTGTAACCAAATGTGCGAAAAGGATCGCGCAGTTTGTCAAGGTGGTTGGACCAATTGACGAAAATTGGTCCGACCATTGTGTCAGCCGCCATAGGAATTATGAACACCGCAAGAGGCTTCGGCCTGAATGACCGCTGGGTAGTGGTCGCCCTCCTGGGGGTGGGCGCGGTGTTGCGTCTGGCTGCGCTGGATCTTCACAGCCTATGGCTCGATGAGGCCACCAGCTTGCAGTTTGCCCGCCACGCCACGCGCGGTTGTCTTCTGGCCGAGGTCAACAACCCGCCGCTGTTCCGTCTGCTCCTGCACGGCTGGATCCGCCTGGGGCCGGTGGGATCGGACGTCTGGCTCCGTCTGCTTCCCGCGCTGTTCGGGGTACTGACTTGCGTAGCGTTCTGGCCCCTGGCCCGCCGGATCCTGGAGCGACGCGCCGCCCTGGTCGCCTTGGCGTTGTTGATTTTTAACCCCTACCACCTGCTTTTTTCCCAGGAGGTGCGGGCCTATAGCTTGCTCATACTGCTGGGTGTGGTCGCCCTGCTGCTGCATTTTCGGACCCAACAGCGGCCGGGATCCTGGGGATCCGGGGTGGCCTACTGCGCTGTGCTCGCGGCGGGTCTGCACACGCATTACCAGTTCGCCTGGGTAGCGCTGGTGTTGGGCGTGCACCGTCTGGTGGCGCTGCGCGGTCGTTCGCTTCGCGAAGGGGCTGCGTTGCTGGCGCCCATGGTTGCCGCGGCCCTGTTGTTTTTGCCCTGGGTGCTGATCTTTTTGAGTCGGGTGACCGCGCAGCAACGGGGCTACACCACGGATCTGCTTGGGCGCGTGGCGTCGTTGCCCTTCATGCTCTTGCTGGGAGAGTCCGCAGTCGTTCGACAGTACCCGTTGCCCCATCGAGAGGTGGTCCTGGGCCACCTGTGGCTGGTGGTTCCCTTCGTCTTGGCCATAGCGCCGCTACTTTTCTGGGGCGTGCGTTCCCTGTGGCGGAAGCGACCGGAAGGGCGACTGCTTCTGTTGGTGGGGGCAGTGCCCATGGTCGCGCTGGCTCTGCTGTTTCCGGTGTTGCCGCTTTTTACCGCCCGGTACCTCGCCTTCTTGATTCCTGTGGTGTGCGTGGTGGTGGCGGCGCCAGGGGAAGGGCCGAGGCGAGGGGAAGCGAAGGGGGGACGGCGTTGGCCTGTTCTTGCGGCGCTCGGCGTGGTTCTGGCCCTACAGTTGCTCTCCCTCGTCCGGTACCACGCAGACCCAGCTTTTGGTCGGGAGGATTGGCGCGGTGTGGCCCGGTATGTGACCCGCCACCAGGTCCCCGGTAGCGTTATCGTCTTTGACAAGCACTACGTCCAAATCCCTTTCGATCGCTACTACCGTGGCGGCGCCCCACGGGTGGGCCTTCCCGACTCAGACCAAGATCGTGAGCAACTCCTCGCCCGACTGGCGGCACAGTACGACGGCCGGGTGGTGCTGGTGGTGTCCCACGCCTGGAACACCTCGCCTCCGTCCACCCGGGTGCTGTCACGAACTTTGTGCGAGCGCCGAGCACGTATCTTCCGTCGCTCCAACGGTATTGAGGTGCACCTCTTCGGGCGCTGCCCGAAGTCCGCCGGTGTTGCGGACCGGGGCGTTGCCGATCGGAGTTCGATCTTTACGGATGGTCGGGCCCCGTCTACACTGACACGAGAGTTGGAGTGAGGAGAGGTCATGTCTGTCGCCCTGCTATACGATGAGCTGTTTTTGAACCACCGGGATCCGGTGTACTCCCACCCGGAGTGTCCCGAAAGATTGATCGCCGTGCAGGGCGCTCTCATGCAGGCCCAGATGAGGGATCGTACGAGCAACCGCGCCTCCCGACCCGCCACCCCCGACGAGATCACGCGAGTGCACGACGTCGCCTACTTCGATGGCGTGCAGCGGGACGTTCCGGGACAGGAGGGCCACCTGGATCCGGACACCTTCTTCTCAGAGGGGTCCTGGGACGCGGCCCTCAACGCCGCCGGCGGTGCGGTGGATCTCGCCGTGGATGTGCTGCGGGCCGAAGACGGGCTCACTTCGGGGATGGGATTGGTGCGGCCACCTGGTCACCACGCCGAAGCCAACCGGGCCATGGGCTTTTGCATTTTCAACAACATCGCCATCGCCGCTGAGGCGGCTCGGGCTGCGGGCGCTAAGCGGGTGGCGATCCTGGATTGGGACGTGCACCACGGCAACGGTACCCAGCACACGTTCGAAAAGCGCAAGGACGTGCTGTACCTGTCCGCCCACCACTACCCCTTCTTTCCGGGCACCGGCTCCCACCGCGAGATCGGCAGGGGCGAAGGCGAGGGATATACCGTGAACGTCCCGCTGCGCGCCGGGGGCGGCGATGCGGTGTTTGTGTCCGCCTTTGACCAGATCTTCTGCCCGATCATTGCGCAGTACAAGCCGGACCTGCTGCTGATTTCGGCGGGCTTCGACGCCCACGCGCAGGATCCCCTGGGGGGGATGAGCGTTTCGGATGACGGCTACCGGGTGCTCGCGCGAAAGGCACGTCAGGTGGCCGAGCAGGTCTGCGGCGGCAAGATCGTGGCGTTGCTCGAAGGGGGATACAATGTCGAGGCCCTCGGACGGTCCATCGTCGGGCTGCTCGAAGAGTTGCTGGCTGACGACCTGGGGGACGCTGAGCAGATCGCCCCCAGCGCTGACCCGCAGCTCGGCAAGGTGATGGACGAGATCAAGCGTACCCTGGAGCCTTATTGGAATCTCTAGCCCTCTTTGGTTGCACCGCTCATGGATGACGATAACGTCTTCGCCGAAAAGTACGTGTTGCTCCGCAAGCTGGGCGAGGGGGGCATGGCGGAGATATTTCTTGCTCGCCAGCTGGGCCTGGGAGGCTTCAAAAAAGAGCTGGTGATCAAGCGTATCCACAAGAAGCTGGCCGCCAACGAAGCCTACGTGGAGATGTTTTTGGATGAGGCGCGCATCGCCGCCAATCTGAACCATCCCAACATCGTTCACATCTACGACATCGGGAAGGCCTTCGGCACCTATTACATTGCCATGGAGTTCATCCACGGCAAGGATCTGATGGAGGTTTGCCGAAAGGGCATCGCCGAGAAGCAGTTTTTGCCCTTGCGCTATTCGGTGCGCATCATCAGCGACATAGCCGCGGGGCTGGCCTTCGCCCAGGACCACCGTGATGAGCGCGGGAATCGGGTGGGGATTGTGCATCGGGATATCAGCCCCACGAACATCCTCATTTCTTTCCACGGGGTGTCCAAGCTCGTGGACTTCGGTATCGCCCGGGCCGCTAGCCAGGTGGCCAACGAGGTAGGGACCGTCGTGGGCAAGCTCAATTACATGGCGCCCGAGCAGGTACGCGGCGACCTCGTGGACGCCCGGTCTGATCTGTTCGCCCTGGGCGTGGTGCTCTATGAGATTACGGTGGGGCGTCGACTCTTCAAGGGGCCCCGCAAGGAGGTGGTGGACAAAATCCTGAACCATCCCATCAAGCCACCCTCCCTGGTGCGACCGGACTATCCACCGGACCTCGAGCAGATCGTCATGCGGTTACTCGAAAAGAAGCCGGAGAACCGGTATCCCGACGGCGCGGAGCTGCATTCAGACCTGGAAAGGTTCGGGGCTTCATTGGGCCCCAAAGTGGGTTCCAACCACCTCTCGCGCTACCTGACCGGACTGTTCGATGAGACGGGCGTCGGGTTCGAGGTGGAGCCTGATGAGCCTGTCGAGGAGGACGAGGACGACCTGGACTTTGACTCCCCTCGCTCAGGTTCCTACGACAATGACTTCGCCGAGGCCGAGGCCGAGGGAGGTGAGCTGATCTTCGCCTCCCGCATGGAGGACGAGGTCAGCGGAACCATGGCCCAGGATCCCGAGGAGGAGTCCGTCGAGGATCCTGAGGAGGAGTCCGTCGAGGAGCTCGAGGAGGAGTCCGTCGATGTGTCCGTCCAAGAGTTCGAGGAGGAGTCCGGTGAGGATGTCCTCGATGCGGCCGTTCAGGGGCTGCTTCACGAGTCGGACAAGGGTCCGGTGGGGGCTCCTTCTACCTCGCACTGGGCCGACGACGAGCCGATTGCGCGTCGTAGCTGGCCTCTCATCGTCGCCGTGGTCTTCGCGGCAGTTGCCTGCGCCACGCTGGTGATGATGTACCTGAATGTTCTGTGAGCGGCGGTCTTAGGTTGCGCGGTTTTGGAAAAAGGCCTGGGCGGGCTTGGTGAAAAGGGCCATGAGCATCAGGTCGGCCTCACTCTGGATGAGATCGCCGTACTGGGATCGCAGCGCGTCGAGATCCACCGGCTCGGCGTAGGCAGCCGGCCGCTCGGTGAACCGCGCGCGTCCCTTGGCGCAGATCTGCAACACCTCGGAGCTCACCGGGCCGGGGGTGCGTCCATAGAGCCCCAGCACCAGGTTGGCGAAGGGCTTGGACACGTGGCCGTAGCGCTTGCCCGTCAGCACGTTGAAGGCCGCCTGAGAGCCCACGATTTGGCTGGTGGGCGTCACCAGGGGCACCCAGCCCGCCTCCTCCCGCACGGAGGGAACGGCGGCGATGATCTCGTCCAGCCGGTTCAGGGCGCCCTGGTTTTTGAGCTGCTTGTGCAGGTTGGAGAGCATGCCCCCGGGGATTTGGGCTTGGAGCTGGCGCGCGTCCACGGCGGGATAGCCCTGGGGGACCATGATCCGATGCTCGATGAGGCGCATGGCCTCCTCGGTCTTGGCGTGCTCGCGGGACTGGATCAGCTCCAGGGCCTGGTCCACCGTGCGTTTCACTTCGTCAGTGGGGTTTTTGGGCCAGGGGCGGACGATGGTGTCCGGCGAGGCGTCGGAGTCGCGGAGCTCGGTGCGAATGGTTTGCAGCTCGGCGTGGATGGGCGCCCAGGAGTCGCGGTCCACGTTGGTTTCCCACCCGAGGCTGTCGGCGAAGTACTGCATGAGCTCCACGGGGGGCAGCGCCGTGCCGCCCGCCAGGGGGCCGTGGCCCACGTCGATGTAGTCTACGCCGGCCAGCATGCCCACCACCGCCGTGGTGTTGGCGTAGCCGTTTGTGGTCTGGGTGTGCAGGGTGAGCGGCCGGTCCGGGAATCGCGTCTTGAGCCCTTCGATGAGCTCCCAGGCCACCATGGGATGCAAGATGCCAGCCATGTCCTTGATGGCCAGGGAGTCGGCGCCCAGCTCCACCGCCGCGCCGGCGAAGCACAGAAAATGCTCCAGGTCGTGTACCGGGCTCGTGGTGTAGGAGAGCGCCACCTCGGCGTGGCTACCCGCGGCCCGGGTGGCCCGTACGGCGGTCCCCAGGTTGCGCTCGTCATTCAAGGCGTCGAAGATGCGTACGCGGTCGTTGCCCAGACCGCAAGCTACCTTTAAAAAGGCCTCCACCACATGGTCGGGGTAGGGGGAGTAGCCAAACAGGTTCTGGCCGCGGCACAGGGAGCGGATCTGGATGTCGGGTCCGAGGACCTCGCGAAAACGGACGAGGCGCTCGAAGGGGTCGTCTCCGGTAAAACGCAGGGCGGCGTCCAGGGTGGCGCCGCCCCAGAGCTCCAAAATACGATAGCCGGCGTCCCGGAGCAGAGGCAGTACCCGGAGGGACTGGGCCGTGGACATGCGCGTGGCGAGCAGGGACTGGTGTCCGTCTCGCAAGGACGTATCAATAAACTCGATGGACTTATTTTTGTTCATCATCCCAGTGAATCCTCAAGATGGCAAAGGGGTCAGTATGTACCGTTTCTTTTTTTTCAGCACAAGGGGCTTGCGTCAGGTGACCAATAACGGTTTCCTGGGACCATTCAGTCGCCGAAATGGCTCACAGGTATTTGGGAGAAAAGAATGGCACACGAGATGCTCCTCGATGGAATCCGTCCCAACCCGCTGGGGGACTGGCCTCAGATCGATCCCTCGGCCTTCGTGGATCCGAGCGCCCAGATCATGGGCAACGTACGGATCGGTCCCAAGGTGTA
>JAOZUO010000074.1:0-11596 GCA_029938605.1 Deltaproteobacteria bacterium
CTTTGAGCGGCTCACAATTGTAATGCCCCCGGCTTTGCCGGGGGATATTTACTAGAGGGGTGGCACAGGGCCAGAAGGGCTAGGAACGGCCGGACAACGGCCGGACAGAGGAGAGAGCTACAGGCCGGTCACGCGGAAGAGGAAGCCTTCACCCACGCTCCAGCGCGATCCCTTGGGTGCTTTTTCCTTGAACTTCCGGCTGACGCCCACCACGAACCAGCCCGTGCCCTTGGGATCCACGGTGAAGCTGCTGATCCAGGGGTAGTTCACGCCAAAGAGCGTGTTGAGCTTGACCGCGCCTTGGAACTTGCCGCCGCCGTCCCAGAAGCTCAGGCTCCGGAAGTTGGAGTCCAGGACGCAGATCTGGGCCTTCTTGCCCTGGGCGATTCCGTGGAACCAGCCGAAGCGATCTCCCTTGAAACCAGACAGGGCGCCGAATTGGAATTTTTTCTTGCCGGCCTTGGTGTAGGCGATGACCACCCGGGGCTGGGAGTTTTTGACCTTGGTCTTGTGCAGGCCGCCCACCAGGACGAGGTTTTTGTAAAACCCGATGGTGTTCACCGATTTCAGCTCACCCAGCTTGTTTTTGGGGTCCGTCGGATCCTGGCGCACCCAGGGCTTGCCCTCACAGGTCTTGGGCGAGAGCTTGGCCAGCATCACCTTGTTGCTCACGAAATAGCTCAGGCCCCACTTGCCTGACGGGTGGAGCGCGAGGCTGCCGTTCTTTCCGGGTTTGCACGCCGACAGGGGCTTGCCGGTCTTGTCGTAGCGGCTCACGCCCATGAAGCTGGACAGGTAGAGGTTGCCCTTTTTGTCGATGCCGAGCTTGGTCACGCGGTGTGAGCCCTTGAGGGTCCCTTCTTTGGCCCAGGCTTTGTCCAGGGTAAGCCGGCAGGCCTTGCCTGCCGCGATGGAGAAACGCAGGACCTTGTCCTTGTCCAACAGCACGTAGACCTTGTCCTTGGTGGCGACGACGTCCTTGAGCACGCTCATGTTGCTCGAGTGCAAGAAGGTGGTGCCCTCTACTTTGCAGGCCTGGGGCGTAAGCGTGAGCTTGCCCACTTTCTGCTCAACCGGTTTCGGCGTCACAGGAATTGAGAGCTTGAGCTGCTCTTCGAAAGAGAGCTTCTTGGGGCGCGGCCGCGGTCGGGGCGTCTCACCCGCCGCCATGGCGTCCATGCCCATGGCGTCCATGCCCATGGCGTCCATGCCCATGGCGTCCATGCCCATGGCGTCCATGCCCATGGTGTCCATGCCCATGGCCTCCGGTCCCTTGGCCATGGGGTCTGCGCCGTCCTTCTTCTCTTTCGGCTTCTTTTTGCAGGCGCCCAGCCCAGCCACCAGGACCAGGGTGAGCGCAACCAGCGAAATCCGTCGAGCAATCCTATACATTTGGGGTCTCCTCTTTGGGGTGGTGGCGGACCGATATTGGATGGACGCACTATAAGACGGAGTTGACCCGGTTCAAGAGGGTTATTAGTGTTTGTTGAAATACTGGTGATTTATGAGTGATCTTTCCCCCCGTCCGCAACACATCACAATCCTGGGTGCCGGGTTTTCGGGCGCGAGCCTGGCGGTGGAGCTGCACCGCCGGAGCCGCCGCCCCCTTCGGGTGACCCTGGTGGGCGCCACCGATGACTTCGCCCGGGGCACTGCCTACTCCACCCCCTACGACTACCACCTGCTCAACGTGCCCGCGGGGAAGATGAGCGCGCTGGCCAACGAGCCCGATCACCTCGTGCGCTGGTTGGGCGAACACCACCCGGGCGGGAATTGGAACCAAGGGGATCCGCCGCCGCCGCTGGCCAAGCAGTTCGTGCCCAGACGGGTGTACGGCGAGTATCTTCGAGCCCTGCTCGACACCACGGACCACTCCTCCGAGGCCGGCGTCACCGTGGAGCGTGTGGCGAGCGTGGCCGTCGCCGTCACCCGAGCGCCCACCGCCCCTTGGCGGATCGCCTTGGCGTCGGGCCAGATCCTGGAGGCGGACACCGTGGTGTTGGCCACGGGCAACGAAGCGCCGGCGCCGCTGCTGGGCGCGCTTCCCCCGGACGTTTTCTTGAACAACCCCTGGCAGTGGGAGACCCTGCGGACCTTCGCTCACAAGTCCTCCCTGCTGCTGGTGGGCACGGGCCTGACCATGGTGGACGTGGCCCTGGCTCTCGCCGACGAGGGGTACGCCCAGACGCTCACGGCGCTCTCCAGACGGGGACTCATGCCGCGCGCCCACAAGTGGGAGGTGGCGCCCACGACCTTCGAGGTGGATCTCGCCGTCGCCGCCCAGGGCCCGGCGCAACTGCGCCAGCAGCTCGAGCAACACCAGGACGACCACCCGGGAGAGGACTGGCGGGGAGCCATCGACTCGCTGCGGCCCCACACCCAGTCCCTTTGGAAGTCCTGGTCCCCTGAGGCCCGGGCGCTGTTTCTCAAAGAGCACCGCGTCCACTGGGACGTGCGCCGCCACCGCATCGCTCCGGACATCGCCCGTCAGCTCGGGGTCCTGCGCGATGGTGGTCGCCTGGAGGTGCTCACCGCCGGCGTGGTCTCCGCCGAGCCCACCCCGGACGGGCGGGTACAGGTGACCATAGCCCCGGCCCACGCACCTGCCGAAAAAGTCCGGCGCACCTTCCAAGGCGTGATTAACTGCACGGGCCCCGCCTGCGACATCACCGCCGGTGACAACCCTCTGTTCCGCTCCCTGCTCACCGCCGGACACATGCGCCCGGACGCGCACCGCCTGGGAATCGACGTAGACGACACCGGCGCCATTTTCGACGCCGACGGTCAGCCTTCCGCCGACCTCTTCGCCATCGGCCCCCTCACCAAGTCCCGGCTTTGGGAGATCGTCGCCGTCCCCGACATCCGCAACCAAACCGCCGCTCTCGCCACCCACCTCGTTGGCTGAGTTTCGTTGCTTCGCCGCTATGGTTTTCGGGGTTGGGTGACCAGGCTGACGGTAATGAGGGTGATCAGGGAGGTGGCCAGGCCGGCGGCGATGGCGGGGGCGGGGGAGAGCCAGGTCTTGAGGGCGGGGATTGTGGAGAAGGCCCCGGCGGCGAGGACGCCGGAGATCATGGAGGCCACAGCGCCGGTGCGGGTGGCGCGGCGCCAGAAGCGGCCGGCGAACAGGGGGAAGAGTAGGCCCGAGGCGGTGAGGGTGTAGCCGAGCACGAGGACGGCGATGATGGAGGGCAAAAGGATGCCGGCGATCATGCCCACCAGACCGAGGGCGGCGATGGTCCACTTGGAGACGCGGAGCACCTGGGCGTCAGTGGCGTCCGGGCGTAGGAGGCCCTGGTAGAAGTCGCGCGTGATGGACGCCGAAGTGGAGTGCAGGGCCGAGTCCGCGGTGGAGACGATGGCGGCCATGATGGCGCCGAGCACGACCACGGCCACTGCGGGGTGCAAAAGCTCCCGCACGCACCAGATCATGGCGGTGTCGGGATCGGCGAGGGACGGGTTCAAGGTGCGCAGGGCCAGCCCCAGGAGCGTTGCCCAGGCGCCGGCGAGCAGACAGGACACCGCAAGGTAGAAAAGACCCCGTCGGGCCACGCGTTCGGATCGGGCGGCGAAGATGCGCTGGTGATACACCTGCAGCACCATCTGGCCGGGCAGCACCGCCAGGACCCACCCCCAGACCACGGACTTGCCCGGTGCCCAGGGCGTCAGGTTTTGAGGGGGCACGGCGGCGGAGATGGCCGACCAACCGCCGGCCTCGGACCAGGCCAGGGGCAGCAGTACCACCATGCCCAGGATCATGAGCCCAAGCTGGGCGAGGTCCGTGTAGGCCACGGCGATGATGCCTCCGGTCATGGTGTAGACCACTACCACCAGACCCGCCACGACGATGCCGAGCTCCACGGGCAGGCCGGTGTAGGCGTGCAGCACCTTGCCCGCGGCGATGGGCTGAGAGATCCACCAGGACAGGGTCACCAGCATGGCCACTGCGGAGGTAATCATGCGCAGGGACCGGGACTCTCCGTACTGATGTACCATCCAATCGGTGGTGGTGAAAAAGTCCTGGGAGCGGAGCCAGCGGGCCACCAGGAGCATCAGCAGCAGGACGCCCGTGGAGAGGGCGGCCATGTAGACCAGCTCCGCGAAGCCGTAGGCGTAGCCAAGGCCCACGTGGGCGATGAGCATGCCTCCGCCGAAGGCCGACGCCATCTGGGTGGCGGTGATGGTGAGGGTGCCGAAGCGTCGGCCGCCCACATAAAAGTCTGCCGCGGTCTTCTGCTTCTTGGACGCCCAGGCCCCCAGGGCCAGCATCCCGGCGAAAAAGAGGGCGACCACGGCGAGCTGGGTCCATGCAATGGCCATCCACCCGGTGATAGCACACCGCCGGGGCCAGGTTTAAACATCCTTAGAGAAGATCCGTGGGTGCCCGCGTTCCCGCGTTCTATGGAGAACGCAAGCATCCGTAGTGGCTATAACACCACCGTCTGACATCCGAAGGTGGCGGTACCGTCGCTCACCTGGTGGTTGGTGAGCGGATCGCAGGACTGAGCGCAGAACTCCATCCGGGTGTGGGAGGCGTCGGTCCAGGTCCATCCCACCCCGGTGGCGCAATCCTCGTCGTAGGGCACCACCGCGCCATCGAAGTAGAAGTTCACCTGGTTCGTATCCGCGCTGGGGTCGAGTTATCCTTCTCATATCCTTTGCTCCCCTTTCGCCTCCTTGCTTGTTTGCATGTCAACACTCTTGTACGATGATCCCATGGGTGGCGGACCGGACATCAACTACCTGGAAGACCTACTGCGAGAGCTGATCGCTCGACAGGTGCGTTTCGTGGTCGCGGGCGGCGTGGCGGCGGTTCTGCACGGCGTTGAGCGAACGACGATGGACCTGGACATCGCCCTTGAGATGTCCAAGGAAAACGTCGAGCGTTTCGCGAAAGCCGTCTCCACCCTCGGGCTACGACCGCTGGTGCCGGTACCCGTCGAGGTGCTCGCCGATCCCGAGGCGGTGCGCCAGATGGTCGAGGAGAAGAACGCCATCGTCTTCATGCTCGCCGACCCTGCGATGCCTCTGCGTAAGATCGACGTGTTTCTCACCTCAGAGCTGAGCTACGAAAACCTGAGATCGGACGCCGTTTCCGTGGAGATTCCCGGGATCCCGCTGCGCATCGTGTCCACCAGGAGGCTGATCACCCTCAAGCGGGCCGTCGATCCGCCCCGAGACAAGGATCTCTTCGATATCCGGGCGCTGGAGCGCCTGGAGCGCCTCGCGCGGGGCGGAGAGACTTCCGATGGATAGAAACCTGGCACAGCTCATCCGGTCCATCCCTTCGGCAGCGTTTCGAGAGCCGGAAGACAGCTTCACCAAGCTTTCCCCACTCGAGCGGCTCCGCTGGCTCCAACAGACCGCCTTGTTCGTCTGGAAATATGGAGGCGCCGCTCGCAGCCCAAAGAGGTCATCGAGCGGTTAGCGGTCAGCAGTTCACGCGTAGGCGGTAGGTTCTGGTCTCGGCGGTAGGTTCAAACATCCTTGACGTGGATCCGGGGTTTGGTGTCTTGTCGGGTGCGCGGCGCGTGACGCCGACGGGAAGAGCCCAATGTGCTGGTTGATCTACGGTAGTCGAACGCTGGAGTGGGTATGAGCGTACGGGTGGTGCTCCGCGCCCTCGGGGCCTTGCTGTGCCTGCTCGGCGTGCTGATGCTGGCGCCGGCCTTCATGGCGCTGGCCTACGGCGAGGAGGACGCCTTCGCGCACTTCATGGCCGCGGCGGCCAGCGGCGTCGTGGGGGCTGCCCTGCTGCTGGTGGTGAAGCGACCGCCGGTCAAGCGAGACGTCTCCATCCGCGACGGCATCCTCATCGTGAGCTTCGGCTGGTCCGTGGCCTGTCTGGCCGGCGCCCTGCCGTACTTTTTCTACGCGCAGTTGCCCCATGTGTGGAACGCCGAAGCGGTGAAGAGGTCCAGCGCGGTGGTCGCCGAGAACCCGACGCCTCCGCGTTGCGGCGGGGCCAAGGGGCAGGGGGACACGGGCCTGGGCCGGGAGTTCTGCTCCTTCACGAATTGCTACTTCGAGTCCGCTTCGGGCTTCACCACCACCGGGGCCACCATCCTGGAAAAAGGGCTCTGGAGGACGCCCCACCGGCGGGACGGATTACCCCACGGACTGCTCTTCTGGCGCTCCTTGACCCACTGGCTCGGGGGCATGGGCATCATCGTACTGGGCATCGCCATCTTGCCCCTGCTGGGCATAGGCGGCATGCAGATGTTCAAGGCCGAGGTCCCGGGCCCGGTCAAGGACAAGCTCAGCCCGCGCGTCACCGAGACCGCGAAGGTGCTCTGGGCGGTGTACTTCCTGCTGACCATAGGCCAGGTGCTGCTGCTATTGCCCTCGGGCATGGGCGTGTATCAGGCGGTGAACCACGCCTTCGCCACCCTGGCCACAGGGGGCTTTTCCACCTTGGCCTCGTCGGTGCAGGGGTTCGACAGTGTCTACGTGGAGAGCGTGATCACGCTGTTCATGTTCGCCGCGGGGGTGAACTTCACCCTGCACATCGCCTGGATGTCCCGGCGGGATCCCCTGGCCTTTTTGCGGGACGGTGAGTTCCGCACCTATGGGCTGGTCACGTTGGTGCTGCTCACGGGCGTGACCCTGAGTCTGGTCGCCTCGGACGGCTTGGGCTGGGGGGTGGGCCGGAGCGTGCGCTACGCCTCTTTCCAAGTGGTCTCCATCGTGACCACCACGGGCTTCGCGTCCACGAACTTTGAGCTGTGGGAGGGGGTGGCGCCCTTTGCTGCTTTTTTGCTCCTGGTGGCCATGTTCACCGGGGGCTGCGCCGGCTCCACGGGCGGCGGCATGAAGATGATGCGTCTGCTGCTGGTGCTCAAGGCGGGCTTGCGGGAGCTCAAGCAGCTCATCCACCCGCGGGCGGTGTTGCCGCTTCGCTACAACGATCGCGTGGTGGGGGAGGACATCGGGCGGGGAGTGATGGGCTTTGTGGTGTTGTACATGGCCCTGTTCGTGGTGGCGGCCACGGTCATCTCCCTGCTGGGGTATGACATGAAGTCCTCTTTGGGCGCCTCCATCGCCTGCATCGGAAATATCGGTCCGGGCTGGGGGGCCGTGGGCGCGGCGGACAACTACAACCACTTCCCGGCGGTGGGCAAGTGGGTGCTCGTCTTTTGCATGCTGGCCGGGCGCCTGGAGATCTACACGGTGCTGTTGCTCCTGGTCCCCTGGTTCTGGCGGCGCTAAGAAGGGTCCCTACGCGCTCACGCCGAATTCGATGAGGGCCCAGATGTAGGGCATCAGCCTTGAGAAGAGCAGGAAGGCTACGACCAGGCCGATCATGGCCCAGCCCCGCTCTTCCATGTTGGCGAGGAACTTCGCGGCGCCGGAGCCGGGGAACAGTCCCCGAACGACGCCGGAGCCGTCCAGGGGAGGGAGGGGCAGCAGGTTCAAGATCCCGAGCAGCAGGTTCAGGCCATAGACGACGCTCAGGAACTGAGCCAGGAAGGTCAGGCCGCCCTTGGGAGCGATCACCAAATCGATGATGAACCGCGACCGGGGGTTGTACTGCATCAGATCCATGGCCATGAGGATGTGGAGAGCCACCAGGGCCAGGGCGGCGAGGGCCAGGTTGGCCAGGGGCCCGGCAGCGGACATGAGGGCCGCGCGCCGGGGGTTTCTGTCGGCCCAGTAGGGGTCGTAGGGCGCGCTGGCGTAGCCGAACATCCAGCCCATCCAAACAAAGGAGATCAAGGGCACCACCAGGGTCCCTATGGGCTCCTGTTGGATGTGGGGGATGGGGTTTAAGCTGGCCTGTTTCTCCGCGGTGCGATCCCCATAAAACAGCGACGTGGCGGCGTGTGCGGCCTCGTGCAGGGTGATGGAGATCAAGAAGGCCGGGAACCAGATCGCGAGGGCAGCAATGTTAATCGCGGGCATGTCAGAGTCCTGAATTGAGGGACAGTATCATTGGTTGCAATTGGGGTTTAGGTGTTTTTCCCATGTGAACGGGACCCTTCTGAACGGGACTCTTCTGAACACCAGGAAAAACCGGGCAGCTCGGACCAGGGCAGCACGGTGACCGTAGATCGGTCCTGGCGCATGTCTCCAGCGTAGGCGAGCACTTTGGAGAAGCTTTGAATCCCTGGAGCCATGGAGACCAGGTGAGCTTCGAGCGTATCGAGGGATGCGAAACCACCGCTCGGAACGGTCTCTGCGCTCTTACTCTCGACCGCGATGAGGTCTCCACCGCGCTCCACCAGTAGATCCACCTCGAGCCCGTCCCGGCTACGATAGAAGTGGAGCGGGTACTCGACGCCGCGATGCAAGCGCGCCCGAGACACCTCGGCGGCCACCCAGGTTTCGAATATTGCGCCGCGTAGCGGATGCAGCCGCAGCTGCTCGGGAGACTGGATACCGAGCAGATAGCAGACGAGGCCCGAGTCGTGAAAGAGCAGTTTGGGCGTCTTGACCTGACGCTTCACCCAGTTCGCCAGATAGGGCGGCAGGCGGTAGGCGAGGTATGTCGTCTCAAGCACCGAGAGCCATGCCTTGGCCGTGTTGTGGCTGATTCCCGCGTCTGATCCCAGCCTCGACAAATTTAGCAGTTGCCCCGTTCTTCCCGCCGCCAGTCGCAGAAATGTCTGGAAGGCCAGCAGATCTCCGATCCGGAGGATCTGGCGAACGTCCCTTTCCACATACGTTCGCACATAGGCTCCGAACCACCTCGCGGGTGGAATCTCCCGGTCGAAGATGGCTGGATATCCGCCTGTCCACACCGCCTCCCACACCGAGTCCCTGTCGGCCCACGAATCGAACCCTCTCAGCTCATCCAAGCCGCACGGTAACAACGTCTGGACAGCGGTACGTCCGGCCAACGACTGCGACACCGACTCGAGCAGCGCGAGGTTGGCCGAGCCGGTGAGCACCCAGCGGCCCATCTCGCGTTTCTCATCGACGTCCACCTGCAGATAGGACAGCAGCTCAGGTGCACGCTGCACTTCGTCGATGATGCCCCCGTTGGGCTTCGCCTTGAGAAAACCTCTGGGATCCTGGAGCGCGTAGGTGAGCAGCTCCGGATCCTCCAGAGACATGTAGGCGTGATCCGGGAAGGCCGCCTGGCAGAGCGTTGACTTGCCCGATTGCCGGGGCCCTGTCACGGTCACCACAGGGAAGAAGCGGGCGCTCTCTTGCAGCGTGGCGTGCAGAATTCTCGGAACCATGAGACCAGGCTACGCACCACGTGGCTAATTGTCAATCCTATTTACAATCAGCCATGCTGTTGAAACTTCGTGTTTTTGTCATTGGGGTTGGGAGCGGGGACCAGAGATCTGGGAGCTGGGAGCTGAGACGTGGGACCTGGGACGTGGGACCTGGGACTACTCCAGGTTGTTGGCGATGATTTGCAGGCGATGGCGTAGGCTGGAGAGGGTGTCGTCCAGGGCGGCGATTTTGGATTCCACCTCGATGTCCTTGGCGAGGCTCTCAAGATCGTCGCGGGAGAGGTCCTGGCGTTCGAGCACGGTCAGCGCCCGGGCCAGGTAGGCCTCGATGTCCCCCAGAGCCGCGGCGGTCTCTCGAACGTCGTCATCGAAGAGCAGCAGGTGGTTGGTCAGGCCGTGCTGGTCCACGAGCCGCTCGTTGGCCGTGTCGTGGTCCAACAGGCGGTCCCGGAGGCGACGTTTTCGGGGGCGCTGGAGCTGTGGGTCGGGGGTCGACATGGATCTTCTCCACCTAGTAGGTCTGATCCCATTATCAACGTTTGGATCCAGCGGGCAAATTTCTGGTCTTTTGTTATTTGGAGGGGCGCGCGGTCCCTATAGTGGGACCGGGGCGATTTTTGTGGCGCTGAAGGTGGCGTCTTGGGGGGAGGACCAGGTGTCGTTGAGGTGGAGGTCGATTTTCCAGGGGAGCGGTTGGGCGGCTGAGCCCAGTTGATCCACGCTCAGGTCGCCGTCGCTGTCGGTCAAGGGGATGTTGGCGGCAAAGGTTGCGTCGGGTTGGGTCGCGGGGGGGATCGTGGACCAGTGGTCGTCAGCGAGGTTCACCAGGAGCGCCACGCCCTGGGCGCAGGCATCCGGAGGACAGGTGATCTGGCCGGAGACTGCGTCACAGATGTGGGCATCCAGCGCCTCGCAGCCGCTCATGGGGGAGCTCCCGTCCGGGTAGTGGATGGTCTGCAGTACGGCTTCAATCAGGCTCGCGGGGTCCGACGGCAGCCCCACCGGCGCCAGGAGGTGCGCCTGGGCCGCGGCCAGGATCGCCCAGCGCGGCTGCAGGGTCATGGCGTGAAATGGCACAGACAAGAGTGTCGGTTCGCCAACGGTGGTTTCGGCCTCCAGAGAGGACACCTCCAGTACCAGGCCCCCGAGCTCAGAGAGTTGGATCCAGGTGTCGGGGGCGAAGTCAGGGAGCGCCAGCGCCTCAAGCAGGTGCCACAGGAAGTAGCTAGACCCCTGTGGATCGGCCACCAGCGTCAGGCGGGAGCGGAGCTCGAGGGTTTGCACCATGGACGGCTCCACGCTGCCCAGGTCCGCCAGGGCGGCGTAGTAGTCGAGCCCGGTGGCGTCGGTGGCCTCCCACACGATGGCTTCCAGGGAGGTGTCGCTGGTCAGTGTCTGGGGCTCCCGGCAGTCATTGCCGTCGACTCGTCCGCGCACGGTCTCCATCTGGGTGGCAAATTCATCCGTCGCCTGGACCACGCAGTCGGGGGAGCCGTCGGGGGAGACTGCGTCCACGATGCAGTCCATCAGCCGATCGAGGGGGTCGAAGGGACACCGGCCCAGGGTCGTCAAGGGCACCAGCGTCTCGGTGATGGTTGCGGCCTGGGCGTCGGTTAGTACCAAGGTGGTGTTGACGCCGAAGACCCCGGAGGCGTCGGGCTCGAGGTCGCTCGCGGTCAGCCCCAGCTGCACGGTAGAGCCCGGGAGGAGCTGTAGGCTTGCCACGTCGGCGCAGCCCCAGGCGAGCTGGTTCCCGTGGTCGTCGGTGCCGCGCAGGGCGATGGCGTAGTCCAGATCTGCCGGGAGGTTTTCGAACAACAGGAGCGTGCCGAAGCCGTCGGGGGTGACCCGGGCCCGATCCGGGAGGTTCTGCCCTACGGGGTTCAGGTCGGAGCAGCGGTCGCCGTAGTAGAGCTCGGCGGCCACCTCTGCGAAGGCCGTGGCGCTCCTGGGGCCATCGTACGCCGACAGCACCTCGATGTTCACAAAGCCCGTGACGCTGACGGCCACCTCGAACTGCACGGGCAGGGCGTTGCTCGCGGTAACCTCCACCGTGAAGATAATGGACTCGGCGCCGGCAGTGAGCCCCATCTCCGCCGTGCCCGATGCGTCTGTGAGGGCGTGGAACCCCGCGAGGGTGGCGCCTCCCGTCTCGCCCTGCAGGGCGAAGGAGATCTGCGCGCTGCCTTCCGGGACGCCCGTGGGGTCCAGATAGCGTACGGCGAGCATCACCTGTCCCATGGGCTCAAGGCGGATGGTAGGACCCGGCGGCGTCTGGATGATGATCTGGTGGGTTCCCGGCTGCACGACGGCGTCCGAATCCTGGGTCTGTCCACCCGGACAAGCGGACAGCACCCCGAACAGCGCCAGGAAAACACAGACAAGAGAGGTCGTTACGCGAGTCATAAGCG
>JAOZUO010000074.1:11696-30756 GCA_029938605.1 Deltaproteobacteria bacterium
CCGAACAGCGCCAGGAAAACACAGACAAGAGAGGTCGTTACGCGAGTCATAAGCGTTTCATAAGCGTTTCATAAGAAAGCACACTCTACCAGGTCTAGTATATCCAGCGGCTTGAGTGTCTACCAGGAAAACCTGTACCCCCGCCTACGGCTCCACTCCATCCGATCTCCGGGGCAACACGATGCAATATGCGTAAAGGCCAATATATACGCCATGTTATGCGGTGGTTTCGCGGAAAAGGGCGTTGACAGGCGTCCCACCTCCGCGTAACTCTGCCGTATGACGAGCTTCACGCATCTGCATCTGCACACCCAGTACAGTCTTTTGGACGGGGCCATCCTCATGGATAAGCTGTGCCCGGCCATCAAGGAGCGGGGCATGGACGCCGTGGCGGTGACCGATCATGGCAACATGTTCGGCGCCGTGCACTTTTTCAAGAGCGCCAAGAAGGCGGGGGTAAAACCCATCTTCGGGTGCGAGTGCTACGTGGCCGGCACCGATCGCAAGGACAAGTCCAAGCGATCCTCTTTCCACCTGGTGCTGCTCGCCCGCAACAATAAAGGCTTTGCGAACCTGCGCTACCTCGTCTCCATGGGCTACCTGGAGGGGTTTTACTATGTGCCCCGCATAGATCGGAAGCTGTTGGCCGAGTACAGCGAGGGGCTCATCGGGTTGTCGGCCTGCCTGGGCGGTCACGTGGCCCGGGCCGTGCTGGATCAGGGGCGGCCCGCCGCCCTGGAGATCGCACGGGAGTACAAGGAGATCTTCGAGCCGGGAATGTACTTCCTGGAGCTGCAGCCCAACGGCATGGAGGACCAACTGCTCGTCAACGATGAGCTGGTCTCCATCGGCCGGGAGCTGGACATCCCACTGGTGGCCACCAACGACTGCCACTATATCGAGAGGAAGGACGCGCTGGCCCAGGAGGTGCTCATGGCCATCTCCCAGGGACGCACCCTGGCCGATGAAAAGCGCATGAAGCACGAGTCCGACGAGTTCTTCCTCAAGACGCCCGCGGAGATGGAGGCCTACTTCAAGGACTTGCCCGAGTGTATCGAGAACACCGTCCGCATCGCCGAGATGTGCAACGTGGAGCTGGAGCTGGGGAAGACCTATCTGCCGGACTTCCCGCCTCCGGACGGCTTGAGCCAGGCCGACTACCTGCGCAAGCTCTCGGCCGAGGGGCTTGTGGAGCGCATCGCCGAGGGCGAGGCCCGGGGAGAGACCATCGATCACGAGGTGTACCGGCAGCGCCTGGAGACCGAGCTGGCCACCATCGTGGAGATGAACTTCCCCGGCTACTTCCTCATCGTGTGGGACTTCATCGCCGCCGCCCGGAGGATGGGGGTGCCCGTGGGCCCGGGCCGCGGCTCCGGTGCCGGTTCTCTGGTGGCCTACTCCCTGCGCATCACGGATCTGGATCCGCTGCCCTACGGGCTGCTCTTTGAGCGGTTTCTAAACCCTGAGCGCGTCTCCATGCCGGACTTCGACATCGACTTCTGCATGAACCGGCGAGACGAGGTATTGAGCTACGTGAAGGAGCGGTACGGCGCTGATAATGTGGGGCAGATCGTGACCTTTGCCACCCTCAAGGCGCGCGGCCTGGTGCGGGACGTGGCCCGGGTGATGGGGCTTCCCTACGCCTCCGCCGACACCATCGCCAAGCTCGTGCCCGAGGGGCCCAAGGTGACGTTGTCATCGGCCATGAATGACGAGCCCAAGCTACAGGAGCTGTACGACGCGGACGAGGAGGTGAAGCGGCTGCTAGACATCGCGCGGTCCATGGAGGGGCTCAACCGACACGCCGGCATGCACGCGGCCGGGGTGGTGATCAGCAGCAAGCCCCTGTGGGAGTATGTGCCCTGCACCCGCGGTCAGGACGGGCAGGTCATCGATGTGGTGAGTCAGTACGCCAAGGAGGAGGTGGAGGAGGTGGGCCTGGTGAAGTTCGACTTCCTGGGGCTCAAGACGCTGACGGTCATCTCCGAGGCCGTGGCCCGTATCAACCAGGGGCGTCGCGCCGACGGTGAGCCGGACTTCGATGAATCCAAGATCCCGCTCGACGACCACGAGGTCTACGAGATGATCAGTCGTGGGGACACCGCGGGCGTGTTCCAGCTCGAGTCCGACGGTTTTCGGAAGCTACTGCGGAAGCTCAAGCCCGACCGTTTTGAAGACGTCGTGGCTTCGGTGGCCCTGTACCGTCCGGGACCGCTTCAGGGCGGCATGGTGGACCAGTTCATCGACTGCAAACACGGTCGGGAGAAGGTCGTCTACCCGCACCCGTCCCTCGAGGGGATCCTCAAGGAGACCTACGGGGTCATGGTCTACCAGGAGCAGGTCATGCAGGCCGCGCAGATTCTGGCGGGCTTCAGCCTCGGACAGGCCGATATTCTTCGCCGGGCCATGGGAAAAAAGAAGATCTCGGTGCTCGAGGAGCAGCGGGAGGTGTTCTACGCCGGCGCGGCGGAGCGGGATATTTCGCAGAAGGTCGCCGAAGAGGTCTTCGAGCTGATGTTCAAGTTTGCCGAGTACGGGTTCAACAAGTCCCACTCGGCGGCCTATGGGCTCATCACCTACCAGACCGCCTACATCAAACACCACTATCCGGTGGAGTTCATGGCCGGTCTGCTTTCGTGCGACAAGGAGAACTCAGACGGTGTGGTCAAGTACATGGCCGTGTCCAGGGACATGGGTGTGGCGGTGCTGCCACCGGACGTCAACGAGTCGGATGTGGACTTCTCGGTGGTGCGCAGCGCTGAGGGAAGTAAGGCGATCCGCTTCGGAATGGGCGCAGTGAAGAAGGTGGGCGAGGCGGCGGTGGAGGCCATCATCGCCGAGCGGGAGGCCGACGGACCCTTCAGGTCCCTGTTCGATTTCTGCGTGCGCGTGGATCTGCGGCGGGTGAACAAGGGCGTCATCGAGGCGCTGCTCAAGGCGAGCGCCTTTGACAGTCAGGTGGCCGACGACGACAAGATACACCGGGCGCGGCTGCTGGCGGCCCTGCCCCGGGCGGTGGAGCGGGGGCAGCGCATCCAGAAGGAGAAGCTCTCGGGCCAGACCAACCTCATGGATATGTTCTCCGGCGGCGGTGATGAGCCCTCGGAGTTCGATCCCGGCGAGGAGACGTACCCGGACGTGGAGCCCTGGAATCCCCGGGAGCTGCTGGATCATGAGAAGGGGTGCCTGGGCTTCTACATTTCGGGGCACCCCCTGGACCACTACACAGAGGACCTGCGCAAGTTCACCTCCCACACCCTCGCGGAGCTGGCCGAGACCCGCACCCGCAGTGAGGTGGTGCTCGGTGGCATCGTGGTGGAGTACAAGGAGCGCCCCCTGCGCAGCGGCGACGGGCGGCTGGCCTTCCTGACGTTGGAAGATCTCACGGGCAAGGTGGAGGTGATGGTCAGCTCCAAGATACTCCCCGAGGTGGGCGAGATGCTGCAGTCGGGCGAGCCCCTTCTCATGACGGCCTGGCTTCGATACGAGGGTGACGAGGAGGACCGCACCACCAAAGCCCGACTCAAGGAAGTGTCCCTGCTGGCTGACCAGCGCCTGTCCCAGACCTCGGAGGTGCACCTGACTCTGGCGGTGGACCAGGTGGATCGCGGGCGCATGGAGCAGCTCCGGGCCGTGCTCGAGAGCCAACAGGGCGAAGCCCGGGTGTTCGTGCACCTGGTGATCCCGCATCACACCGAGACCGTGGTGGCCCTTGGGGATCAGCTCACGGTGTCTCCCACTGACGAGCTGCTCCTGCGCACCGAGCGGCTTTTTGGCGAAAAGGTGGCCGTGCTGCGGTGAGCCGTCTGGGGAGTTCTGTGCGGGCAACTGGTCGATATTATGTGAGTTGTTGTTGAATTGGGGGTTTTGTGCCCCTGGGACTCCGAAATGGAAATTTCTTTGTGTCCAGAATTCGATGTATGTTAGTGTTCGGACCGTGAGAAATCTGGTGGTCATAGCCTGCGCCGCGTTGGTGGTGTTCGCCTCCGGTGGATGTCGTCGTATCGCCGTCTCTGGTGACTTCGAGGCGCCCTTCGAGCAGGAGGGTATCCTCATGCCCCATGCCACCCGCTCCTACGTGGTGGCCAGTCCCCCGGGGAGTCATCTGACAGTGGATGTGGGAATCGACTTCGAGGAGAGTGAGCTCAAGGCCGATCGCATGGTGCTCACCGTGGGCGCGGGCGAGGGGCTGCGCGAGGGTGAGCTGGTGCGCGGTAGCCAGACCCGGCGTATCGTCTGTGGCGTGAAGATCACCGACCAGGGCGTGCCCGTGGACGTGAAGAACCTCAACACCTTGCGGAGTGCTCAGTTCTCTTTGCGAGTGTGGAGATCACCGCGTCTTTGTCAGCCCCGTCGCTACGTACCGTCCTCGGTGTTGGTCCAGCGGGACCTCTCCACCGCTCCCCGAATCTTCTAGCGGAATTTGTTTCTGGTGGTGGGGCCCAGGGGCCCAGGAGCCCGGAGCGCTTATCCGGGGCGTGGAACTGGCTAGTCCGGTCCCAGGCGACGGCCGAAGGCGCCGTTGAGGAACTTGATATCCTTCTGTTTCCACTTGGGTAGGTGGTCCACCGCCTGGTGGCAGCTATAGCAGATGAACTCGCCGGACTCGGTGTGCCGCACCAGGTTTCGCCGTCGGCGCTCACCGCACAGGGGGCAGCGTTTGCCCTCGGGGGCGAGCCCTGATTCCTGGAACTTGTGCATGCACGCGTCGCAGAGGCCCTTCTGGGGCCCTGGACCGCCCAGGGGGTGGCCGCACACGCAGCAGCGCTCGTCGCTATCGAAGAGGGAGTAGCTCATGGGATCAACTATTCCCCCCGTCGCCGATCGTGGGCAAGTTTTTGGGGTGTTTTGGAGATTGGGGAGGGATTTTTTGTAGTAGTGTGGCGCCATGCCAGACAAGACGCCGCTTACGTACAAGGATGCCGGGGTAGACATAGACGCTGGCAACGAGGTTGTTTCCCGCATCGGTAGGCTGGTTCAGTCCACCCCGCGGTCCGGGGTGCTCTCGGACCTGGGAGGGTTCGGCGGCCTCTTTGCCCTGCCGGGCGGGCTCACGGATCCGGTGCTCGTGTCGGGCACCGACGGCGTGGGCACCAAGCTGAAGATCGCCTTCGCCACGGGCAGCCACCACACGGTGGGCATCGACCTGGTGGCCATGTGCGTCAACGACGTTATCACCACGGGCGCTCGTCCGCTCTTTTTTCTGGACTACTTCGCCACCGGCGCCCTGTCGCCCGATCAGGCCGAGAGCGTCATCGCCGGCATCGCCGAGGGCTGCCGTCAGGCGGGCTGCGCGCTGCTGGGCGGGGAGACGGCCGAGATGCCCGGGTTCTACGCCGATGGGGAGTATGACATGGCGGGGTTCGCCGTGGGCGTGGTGGAGCGGGCGAAGATCGTCACGGGAGCCCAGATTGCCGCCGGCGACCGGGTGGTGGGGCTGGCCTCGACAGGGGTACACTCCAACGGCTTTTCCCTGGCGCGCAAGGCGCTGCTGGAGGTGGCCGGCCTGGCCCTGGACGCCCAGCCCGCGACCCTCACGCGATCGGTGGGCGAGACCCTGCTCGAGCCCACCCGTATCTATAGCCGCGCTGTTTCTGCCCTTTGCGATGGGGTGAACGTCAAGGGGCTGGCCCACATCACTGGCGGTGGGCTGGTGGAGAACCCGCCGCGCATTCTGGCCCCCGGGCTGGGCATGGAGCTGCGGCTGTCGTCTTGGGAGGTTGGGCCCATCTTCGGACTCATCGCCGAGGCCGGGGTGGACGACGATGAGATGCGACGCACCTTCAACATGGGTGTGGGTCTGGCGGCGGTGGTGTCTGCGGGCGATGTGGCCGAGGCGTTGAGGTTGGCCGAGGCGGCGGGGGAGACCGCGTGGGACATCGGCTGCGTGGTCCAGACGCCTGGCGTCGCGCCGGCGGTGACCTTCCTTCCATGACCTCCGACGTGGTGCCTGGTCCAAGCCCCCTTCGGCCTGGTGAGATCTATCAGCGGCTGCATGAGGAGCTGCCCCAGATGGCCCTGGCGGCAGCCCAGCGCTACGCAGCCTCGCTGGTGGCGCCCCCGGTGGCGGTGTCGGCTTGTCTGTTGGGCATTGTCTGCCGATACGACGGTGGTTCCAAGCCCCTGGCCCATCTGGATCGGCTATTGGACGGACGAGTAGTCCTGCCCCTGTGCCCCGAGGTTCTGGCCGGTCTGGGAGTGCCTCGGCCCCCCATGGCTTTCGAAGGCGGCGATGGCGCCGCGGCCATGGATGGGGCGGCGCGGTTGGTGGACGAGCACGGCCGGGACTGCACCGCGTTGCTGGCGGCGGGCGTGACCCTGGCGGTGCGGCTCGCGCGGGCGGCGGGGTGTGAGTCCGCGTTGCTCAAGGCCCGTAGCCCCTCCTGCGGCGTACACCAGGTCCACACGCAAACGGGGCTCATCGAGGGCTGTGGCATGTTCACCGCCGCCTGTCGCCAGGCGTCCATCCGGGTCCGGTCCGACGAGAGACCATAGGATACAGGTGTCCCCGGGACGGGGGGTTGATACTATGTCAGGGAAAAGAGAGGGGGAGCTCAGGCCTAGACGGCCGAAAGACGAGTCGTAGGGTACCCTACTTGAAGCAGTCTTTGTACTGAGGCATCTTGGAGACGGCCTTCGCCCAGGCGTCCATGCTCATCTTGCAGGTCTTGGCGAGGCTGGCCTTGCCGGGACCGGAAGCCATCTTCTTGTACGTCTCGACGGTCTTGGCGAAGGCGGCCTTCGTGGGGCCCTGTGCGGCGGCAGGCATTTTGCCGAGGTAGCACTTGAACACCTTCAGGTACGCATCGCACTCCGGCACGCCGATCTTGCCGAGGTCGTCGCCACCAGCCATGGCGTCCATCTTGTCCATGGCGTCCATGGCGGGCTCCATCTTGTCCATGGCGTCCATGTCGGGCTCCATCATGTCGTCCATGCTGGCCGGAGCCATCGTGTCGTCGGCTTTCTTCTCGGCCGGTTTTTTCTTACAGCCGGCAAAGCTCAGTCCGAGAACAGCGATCACGGCAAAAAGAGTTACTGCACGCTTCATTGAATCTTCCTCCCAGTACGTTGCGTACTCACTTCAACGTTCGCTGGTCAATCCAGCGCGTTCTTTTTTGGTCGCCAACATGTCCCACGACGGAAATGTCGAAGGAACTGACGACCTGATGAATTTGAGGACGTACTGTAAGGCCAGGATCCCGTTCCTGTCAAGTCCTGTGAAGGTTTCGCCCAAAAAGCGTATTTGGCCCCCTACCCTTGGGCTTGACCGCTCCGAGTGGACCGGATATGACCCGTTTTCGAGGAGTATTAACGATGATGAGAAACATTTCTCTTACAGTGGCCAAGGTGGCCTCCCTGGCGTTTGCAGGCATTCTGGCCCTGGGGCTGGTCGCATGCACACAAAAAACTTCGGATGAGAGCGCGAAGAAGGCTTCCAAATCGTCCATGGGTACGGCTTCGGACCAGTCCCTTCCCAGCGGCCATTTCGGGAAGGCCTTCGATGTGAAGGAGGTCACCGAGGTGGCCAAGCTGCTGGCGGACCCCAAGGCCTTCAAGGGCAAGAAGATCCACATCAAGGGGGTGTTGGTGCAGCACTGCCATCACCGCCTGGCGTGGTTCGCCCTGGCCAAGGCGAAGGACTCGAAGCAGTTTCTTCGGGTCTGGACCAAGCATGAGTTCCTGGTGCCCAAGGGTGTCAAGAACGGAGTCACCAGGGCCGAGGCCGAGGGCGTGGTGCAGATCCAGACCGTTGGCGAGAAGCAGGCCAAGCACTACGCCACCGAGCACGGCTTCTTCGGCGGGGACCCCTCCAAGATCAATGGCCCCCAGTACCTGCCCAACCTCCGGGTCACCGGGGCCAAGTTCAACCTGTAGGTCTATAAGACCTGATCGGTATTTGTCGGCATTTGGGGATGGGAGCTACTGGACGTTGATTCGTTTCAGATCCGTGCCGCCGGCGTAGCCGTAGGAGACGTGCTTGTCGAAGCCATAGACGATGAGCCCGAAGGGCTCGTTGGCAGAGGCCACGTGGTAGCCGTCGTTTTGGATATTGGGGTCGATGTTGTCCGGCGGCGGTAGCCCGGGGATGATCAGCGGGAAGCCCAGTTGGCAACGGTGCACCTTCATCTCCGTACGGATATCGGGATAGCTGTCACACTGGGCCCGGCTGGTGGTGCACTCGGCACCGAGGGCCTCGTAGTCCAGCAACACCGGGTTGTCCTCGGCGGCGATGATCACCACGAAGTCGAAGGCGTACTTGTCCGGCGTCAGGAACACATATCTGGAGCGCCACTGCTGCACGGGGGGCAACAGTATAAAGGACGGGTCCCCGCCGGGCAGGTCGTTGGAGATGCCCGTGGTGGCCTGGCCGGCCACGAACTGCCCCGCGAAGATGGGCTTAGAGGCCCAGATGGTGAAGTCGCAGTCAGTGGGCAGGGTCACGTGCTCGGCCTGGGCCAGGATCATCCGGTCTGAGGGTGGCGGCAGGGAGGTGATCACCTCGGTGTCGTTCTCGGTGGCCAGGAGCCGCAACCAGTCGCGTTCCGCCACGATGGAGACGTCCCCCCCCGCCGCGGCCACCGCGGGGGTACGCGGGGGCATGGTGGCCACGACGAAGCTCGTTCCGGCCGACTGCACGGGGTAGAGCTGGTGCTCCAGGTGATCGGCGCAGCAGAAACGATCCGACAGGTCGGCGAACATGGGGACGTCGGAGGCCTCGGAGCCCGAGAACACGGCGATGGGCTGGTCGGATTCGATGGAGGTGCCCGTAAAGTCCGCGCCGAAGTCCCCGGTCTCCAGGTTCAGCACGTCGAAGGGGCCCAGAGATACCTGTAGCTCCTCGCCGGCCTGCAGGGGCCCGATGTCGCCGCCGCCTACGATGTCCGTTGAGAGCCGGATGGTCACGTCGGTGCCCGGCTCCGTGGCTACGATGGTGAGAAAGGCGCGCAGGTTCTTGTGGAAGTTCGTGCTGGGGTCGTTGGTTTCGGCGATGGTCTGGGGCCAGCCCATGACGAGGTACTTGGTGTCCAGGGCGGAGGTGGGCACCAGCAGCGAGGCGTCGTTGGAGAAGACCTGGACGTTGTCCAGGGGACTGAACTGGTAGGCGATGATGGGCACCGAGGAGGTCACGCGATAGGCGTGGGACGTCAGCGCCGTGTGGGTGCCCTGGTCGTAGGTTCCCTCCGGGGAGCCGTCTACCTCACGGGGGGCAAGGTTGATCACGGCCAAGCCCTGGGGCAGGACCATCGTCTCAGCCACCTGCACCAACTGCTGGGGCCACCCCACGGGGGCGTCGTTTCGGTGTACCACCACCCGGGCCTCGACGAGGCTCGGGTTGGACACGACCACCGCGAACTGCTGGGCGGCGGCGTTGAACACCGAGCTGATGACGGCGTTGTCCAGGTCCACGGCCCAGTACTCGCAGCCTACGTAGCTGCGGTTGTCCTCGGCGGCCTGGCAGGCGTCCATGCAGTTGCCCAGGTAGCAGACCTCGTTTTCGGCGGCCAGGCACTCGGCCAGGGGCACGGTGGTGATGCCGTTGCCCTGGCACTGGACCACGGTCTGGCCTTCACACAGAAGGGAGAGGGGGTGGCAGGGGGAGCAGCCCAGGCCGGGGTGACAGACGTTGCCCTCGTCACCGCAGTCCTCGTCCTCAAAGCTCAGTCCATCGCCGGCGCAGGTTCGGGCCAGGTCTCCTTCACAATAGATACGGCCGGGCTCGCACTCGGCCAGGCGCTCCTCGGTGCAACTGCCCAGCAGCAGCAACCCCCCCAGCAGCACACCCCCCAGCAGTGTCGCGCCCATGGTGATCTTCCGATGCACAGGGTGCCTCACTCAACGTCGGGGAACGAGAAGACCCAGCCGTTGCCGGCCGTGGCGCCCCAGTACCGGTCGTTCAGGTAGCGATAGGAGAAGTTGTTGAAGTCCATGCCATCGACAAAGATGGGGATGACGTGCCAGTACATCTCTGAGGAGGGGTGGCCGTCGAGGCCCGGGCCGAGGCCGTAGAGGTCGGGCAGTACGAACTGCTTTACGCTGCCGTGCAGATAGAGCCTCCAGTAGGAGTCCGCGTCTGGGTGAGTCTTGATCAACACCACATTGAAGGTGGGCTCCACCCCCGTGGCGTCCCAGGTCATGCGGCTGGTGGTGAGGACGCCGTCGGGCAACGGATCCACCGCCTGGGGTATGCCCAGCCATTGGTCCACCACGATGTCCGTGTTTCCCGCGGGCAGTACGGGCAAAAACACCTTGGAGTAGGGATACAGCCCGTAGTTATGCGCCTCGAGCTTGGCCGAGTAACTGGCCCCCGTCAGGGCGGCGGCCAGCTCCGGCAGCCGGTCGATGACCACGATGTCCGTAGCGTCGGTGACTGAGCGTTGGTTGTCGGCGCGCACGATGTAGCCGTCGCCGCCAATGTCCACGAAGACTCTCACCGAGTACCCCACGGGGCCCGCTACCGGGTCCAGGGGAGGCGCGGCGGAGATGTCGAAGGAGACCTGCTGGCCCAGGCCGAACTCCACGACGATGTCGGCGGTGATGATCTGGTCCGGCCCGGAGATGAGGCCGCGGGTGATGCCCATGGCGTAGGGTGTGAATACCCGGGTGGTCTCATTCTCGATGCCCGCCAGGGCGTACACTGCGTAGCTGCCCGGCCGGGCGTAGATGAAGTATTCGTAGGCCGAGGTGCAGGGCACGCCCTCGACCACGATGCCGGACTCGCCAGGCTCGGTGGCCACGTAGTCGTAGTCCTGAACGGACTGGTAGACCTTGATGATGCGGCGTTCGCCGACCCCGGGCTCGGGGACCATCTGGTTGAAGTCGCACCCCTCGCCAAACTCCACGCCGCCGAAGGTCAGAAATCCCTGCACCCCGGAGTAGGACTGGCCGGGGATGGAGCCCGGGCTGGGCGGCACGTAGGGCGTGAGGAACAGCGTCACGTCCCGGGCGTCGAAGGCCACCACGCTGACGCGTTCGTAGTCTTCGGCCGCCACGTTGAGCATCTGCGGGCCCACCAGGCCCGGAGCGCTGAAGGTCACCCGCCCCGTGGCGTCTGTCACCGCCTGGTAAGGAGAGGTGGCGTTTGCACCCATGAGCACATAGGCGTCGGGCACGGGCTCGGAGGTGTAGGTGTCGAGCACCGTGACGTTCACCTCCCCCTGGATGGGGCCGCCGCCGAGTCCACCGTTGATGGGGTCGGCGCTGTCGTAGAAGGAGAACGCCTCGGGCACGCTGATGATCTCGCTGGCTCCCTCCACCTCTACGGTCACCAGCCCCGGCGCGTGGGCCACCGTGTAGCCGGTGATGAGGGTGGGGCTCACGAACTGTTGGTCCTCCAGGAGCTCCTCGCCGATGGTGACGATGTCCTGGTCGGTGAATTGCGTTTCGGCGCCTTGGATGCGCACAAAGGTCCCCCCCGCCGAGGAGCCGGACGACGGATCCACGCTGAGCTGGTCATAGGTGAAACCGTTCTCAAACAGGCTGGACTCTCCGTCCGTGCGCAGGACCTTGATGTCCACCGACCCCACCACCCCGGGCGGGGTCTTGAGCACCAGGATGCGGTTGGCCCCTTCGAAGATCGTCAGCTCCGGGTCCACCATCAGGTTGCCAAAGTACACCCGCGTCCCGTCGTCGAAGCCGAAGCCGCGCACGGTGACCTCGGTGCCGCCGTACACCGGCCCGTGGTTTGGCTGGAGCTGGGTCACGATGAAGGGCGGATCCTCCGCCCCATCGATGGGGAAGACGTGGCCGTCGGTGTCGGGCCCGGCGGGCGTCTTGTCCGGGCAGCCGCCCAGCGCCAGGGCCAGGATCAAAATCAGCCCCGATCCCATCGCCGCTCTGAGCCGAAGCCTACTGCTAACAAAAGTTGTCATAAGAGCTCGCATGGCGACCATCCTCGCTCCGAGGAACCCCCGGAGGAGATCATAGCATAGTCCATCTCCTGGCCATGGGAAAGGCTCGCGCGATCATTGTGGCGGGTTCCTGGGTCGAGGCGTTGGGATTTACTCGGCCGAGCGGCGGAAGGCGATGGCCAGGCCCCGTGGATCCAGCTTCTTGATTTTGGCCAGGATCAGCTTGATCTGCACGAGGTGGTACAGGTGCGCGGTGAAGACGATCTTGTCTCTTCCCCGGCATTCGACGCGGTTCATGAGCTCGGGGTCCGTGGGTGAGAATACGCGTCGGGTGTTTTGGGCGTCACCACAGGTTTTCGGACCGTCCTTGCGCTTTTTCGGCTGGGGAACCTTGGCCAGGAACACCACCCGGCGGTGGTCTTTGATCATCACGCCGAAGGTCGGCGGTTTTGGCGGTTTGGGGTTTTTCCCGGTGGCCGAGAGCGGACGCATCACCTTGCCGAAGCGTCTCTCCAGCGCCCTGGCGATGAGGACCGTGGACTGGAGCTGGGCCAACAGCACCAGGAGACGGTGCAGCCTGGGCAGCATCTGGGGCGCCCGCTTCACGAACCGATAGTGGGACGGCCAGACGTCTGTGGAGAGTTGATTCGCCAGCGGACCCTGCGTGGTGTCGATGGCGGCGAGGGCTCCTTCGAGCCTGGTGACGAACTGGGGATTGTAGCGCTGGAAGGGGCGCCCCTTCGCCTGGGTTTTTTCCTCCTCCTCGGCGTAGATCTTCTCGAAGGCGGCCACCCCACGTCGTAGTTTTTTGAGCACGGCCGCTGTGGCCTCACAGCCCTTGCCCGACTCCGACAGCCATCTGCGCATCTGCGTCGAGCGGGTCTGGGGAGCCTCGCAGGACGCCAGCAAGATCGTGGCGGTCATCAGGATCAGCAGGTTGCGGTTGCATGCGCGCATGGCCTACCTCCCTCCTGTCCGCCGGAGCAGGCTGACGAGCCCCCCGACATCCAGACGCTTGAGCTCCGCCAGGATCAGCTCTACGTCCAAAACGCGAAACCGGAAACCGTCCATGAGCACATCCGCCATGGAGAGGCAGTCCAGGGCCTTGAACAGCTCCGGGTCGGTGTTGTCGAACAGGCGCAGGGTTCCGTCGACCTTGGGGCAGTCTCCCTTCTTTGAGGGCGGCTTCGTGAAGTAGTAGCAGTTGCCATCGCCCAGCTTGTAACCCTGGGCATGGCTCACAGTGGCCTGTCGGCAAATGGAGCCTGGTCCCCGCTTCACGGGATCGCCCAGTCCGCCGGTGAATACCGCGTTTGCGCGATCCTTGATGATCACGCCGAACATGGGCCGGGTCCGTTTGGTGGGCGGCGTCCACCCCGGTTTACGCGCCCCGAGCTCCTTGCCGAACCTCTGCTCCTGGGAGCGGCCCAGATCGATGGAGGCCTTGAGCTGGTGGATCAGGGCCACGAAGCGGTGCAGCCGGGGTAGGACCTTTCCGGCGTCCTTCACAAAGCGGTAGTGGATCATCCAGGCGGCGCGACGGAGACGCTCCTTGCGGCGCGCCGTCGATAGGTCCAGTTTTTTTGCCAAGCGCCCCAGGCGGCCGAACAGACCAGCATTGTAGAGCGCCCGCTTGGGGCCGGTCTTTTTGAGCTCGGACTCGAAGCCACGGTGGACGCGGCTCAGGTCCTGGTGCAGCTCCTCCACCAGCTCCGCCAGGGCGTGGCAGTCTTTGGCCGTTTTTTCCTTCCACTCGCGCTCGAGGGATTTGGGCCCCGAACCGCAGCCGGCGCCCGTGGCCGGCACCAGCGCCAGCGTCAGCACCAGCGCCAGCGCGGCGGCGATCGTGAAGATCCGCATGGTCGTCTCCTGCGACAGAATTGCCGGCTAGACTATCACGGAGTGGAACGGAGAAGGGGAGGGGGAGGGGGAGGCTCAGCGCACCGACGTGTTAGGGCGCGCTAGGGGTTGGTCGTCATGTAGACCCACACTTCCATGTCCCACAGATGGGTCTGGTCCCAGGCCGAGGCGCCGATCTTCACGTTGATGTAGCACTTGGCCCCGGTGCCCGAGCCGCACAGCAGGTACGGAGCCGGATCCAGGGCGGTGTTCGTGAACCAGCCCTCGGGAGTGTTGATGGTCGCGTCGGACATCAGATCGAACTGGTAGGTGTCCCAGTTGTAGATATAGACCTCGGCGCCGTCCCCGAAGATGGAGTCGTCGTAGCCCCAGGCGTCGATGCTGATGGAGCTCACGCAGCCCACGTTCTCTTCGGCGAACTCCACGAAGGTCTCAGCCGAGCCCGAGGAGAGGCCCGGGCTCAACTCCACCCAGGGGCTTCCTTCGATAGAATCGGGATCGTTGTAGGATCCGTCGAGCCACATCTGGTCCGCTTCGCGGTAGCCCACGAGCATCCAGCGGTCCCGGCAGGCGTCCTCGCCGCAGTCGGGGTCGGCGAAGGGGTCGGGGTCGGCGGGGCACCAGGTGTCGCAGTGGCCGTCGTCGGAGCAGGCCCACTCGTTGACCTCGCAGTCGGGGTCACAGGCGCAGGTGTCAGAGCCGCCCACGGTGCCGGCCTCGCAGTACTCGTTGTAGTCGCAGTCGCAGTTGCAGTCGGGATCGGTGCCCGAGGGACACCAGGAGTCGCAGTAGCCGTCGGCCTCGCAGGCCGTGCCGCTGGTGCAGTCGGGGTCACAGCTGCAGTCGGTGGTAACGCCCGGGGACGCCGGCTCACAGATACCGGAGGTGAAGTCGCAGTCGCAGACGGCGTCACAGGTGCCGCCCGAGCAGGTATCACCCTGGTCGCAGTTGATGACCGGGCCCCACGTAAGACAGGTGCTCGCTCCGTAGGTGTCACACACCTGGTAGCCGCTGCCGGAGGTGGTGCACTGGGTGTCCGACGCGGCGTTGCATTCGTCGCTGCAGGTGGTGCCACAGGTGCCGTTGGAGCAGGTCTCTCCGGAGGCGCAGGGGACGATGGGGCCGAGCTCCAGGCAGGAGTCGGAGTCGTAGTCGCCGCAGGCCTGGGTGCCGGTGGTGCCGTCGCACTGGACCGCGCCGGCCGTGCACTCGTTGGTGCACTCCGTGTCGCAGTAGCCGTTGGAGCAGCTCTCGCCACCGGTGCAGGGGATGACCGGGCCCCAGTCCAGGCAGGCGTCGGCGTCGTAGTCGCCGCACTCCTTGTAGCCGTCACCGTCGCACTCGCGCGTGTTCGTGGCGCACTCTTCCACGCAGGTGTCGCTGCAGGTGCCCGCCGAGCAGGTGTCGCCGCTGGTGCAGAGCACCACGGTGTCCCACATCCAGCAGCCGTCGCCGTCCTCGGCGCAGTCCTGGGTACCGGTGCCGTCGTCGTTGCACTTGACCGAGCCCTGGGTGCACTCGTTTTCGCAGGTGGAGGCGGTTTCACAGGCGCCGCTCACGCAGGCCTCGCCGGTGTCACAGGGTTCCACCGGGCCCCACTCGGTGCAGTCGTCAGTGTCGAAGTCGCCGCACTCCTGGACACCGCCGGTGACACACTGGGTCGTGCCCGCGGTGCAACGGTCTTCGCAGGCCGCCGCGTCCGGACGCGGGGCCGAATCCGGGAACACGTAGGCGTCAGCCTGGTTGTCGTTACCGCCGCTGTTGTCGCTGGGCCCACAGCCGGGGCCGGTGACCAGTCCACCCAGGGCCAGCGCCATGGCGAGGGCCGGTGTGAGAATATTGGGGATGTTGCGCCTCATGGTTCATTCCTTTCGCATTACTGATGACAAGCCCCCATGCTAGCCGCGACGCCGATTCCGTTCAAGAGATCCATTTCGGAACAGTATTTTTAGTGTTCCAACCGGAGTAGCAGGGGAAAACACCGGCGATCCGCTCTCTGCTTTTGGGTGTTTTTTTCCAGTGCAATTGGTGCGCAATCAGTTATAAGGCTGAAGCTAGTTGCCCCTAACTTAGGGTTCAAGCTTGAGCCCTCAGGGCCCCTGTCGCCGAGCTCACATGCATTGAGGAGATCGTCTTGACGGCACCGACCCATCCGGGATCCATTCAGAAGTTTGACTACAAGCGCCTCTTTTTCATGCTCTTGGGAGTGAGCTTGTTCGCCGGCGTCTATCTGTCCCCCGCCTGGGGGGACGCGGTGGATCCGGGCAGCAAGCACTTCGCCTTGACAGTCCAGGGCAAGGCCGCCATCGCGCTGTTCCTGTTCGCCGCCACGTGGTGGGTCTTCGAGGTGGTGCCCATCGGTGTCACTTCCATCGCCATCGGCGTGCTGCAGGTGCTGTTCCTGATCCGCCCCGGCGTGGACATCGTCAATGATCCCGGTCCGGGAACCAAGGTCGCCCTGGAGGGGCTGGGGCCGATTTACATGCCCTACTTGGAGGTGGGCGCCGATCGGGTTGTCACCGGAACGCACCTGGCCTTCAAGGAGTTCTTCCACCCGTCGGTGTGGTTCATCTTCGGCTCCATCGTCATCGGCAAGGTCTTCACCAAGACCGGCCTCACCAAGCGCCTCGCCTACAAGATGCTCTCGGTGGTGGGCGAGAAGACCAGCCGCATCTACCTGGGGGCCTTCGTGCTGACCGCGGTGCTCACGCACATCATGGCGCACACGGCGGTGGCGGCCACCATGTTCCCGCTGCTGGTGGCCATCTACCACCTGTACGATGAGGACAACAAACCTTCCAAGTTCGGTAAGGGGCTGTTCATCGGCATGGCCTTCGTGGCCGGCGCGGGCTCCATCGTGACCCTGCTGGGCGCCGCCCGTGGCGCCGTGGCGATCGGCTTCTATAAGGAGCTTACGGGCAAGGAGGTCACCTTCTTCGAGTTGACCTGGTACATGTTCAGCGTGGGCTGGATCATGGTGTTCGTGCTCTGGGGATTCGTGATGGTGTGGTTCAAGCCCGAGCGGAGCGAGATCCCCGGCCTGCGCGAGCGATCCCAGGACCTTTTCAAACAGCTCGGTCCCATGACCCGCGTGGAGTGGGTTGCCCTGGTGATCACCCTCGGCGCGGTGCTCCTGATGAGCTTGCGCTCCTTTGTTCCGGCCCTATCCGCGGTGGACAAGTCTGGGATCATTCTCACGGCCACGATCCTCTTTTTTGTGTTCAACGTGCTCGATATCCAGGATCTGGAGTCGGTGCCCTGGAACATCATTCTGCTGTTCGGCGGCGCCATGAGCCTGGGCTACTGCCTGGTGAACACCGGCGCCGCGGACTGGATGGCCGTTTCCACGGTCTCCATGCTCAAGTCCGCCCCGGCCTTCGTGTTCATCCTGGGCGTGACCTTCATCGTGCTGATCCTCACGAACCTGATCATGAACGTCGCCGCCATCGCCATCTGTTTGCCCGTGGCCCTGAAGATCGCCCCGTACCTGGGTGTCTCGGGCGAGGTGATTCTGTACACCGCCCTGGTGGCCGCGGGCATGCCCTTCCTGCTGCTCGTGGGCGCGGCCCCCAACGCCATCGCTTACGAGTCCAAGCAGTTCTCCTCGGCTGAGTTCTTCAAGGCCGGCGTCCCCGCCTCCATCCTGCTCATGGGCGTCATCGCCATCTTCGTAGCCTTCATTTGGCCCCTGATGGGCATGGAGATCTACCTCTCGAAGTAGCGCGTCGCGGCTGTGTTCCCGTCCATGTCCGAGCGTGGAGATCACCTTCTCGATGTGGTGCCTTGATGAAAGACATTGACAGAGTTTGTCATCCCGCTCACCCTGGAAAACATGGGAAGCACCTCGACAACCCTGAATATTTCGTTGCCTAAGCCCTTGAAAAAGTTTGTGGAGGAGCAGACGGCCACCGAGGGATACACTTCGGCCAGCGAGTATATTCGCGAGTTGATCCGTGCGGCGCGGCGACATCGTACCCGCAACCACCAGCTCGAGACATTGCTGCTCGAGGGTCGCGAATCCGGGCCCTGTATTGTCGCCGATGAGGACTACTGGGGGGCCAAGGAAAGAGGGCTCATCAAACGATGGGGCGATCTCGACGAAGACTGATCCTCCGTCCACGGGCTGACCTCGACATCGACCACCAGTTCGAATACCTGGCCGTCGAAGCGGGGCTGGCCACGGCGAGGCATTTCCTCAAGGCGCTCCGTGGGACCTGTGGATCTCTTCAGGAGACCCCCGAGTTGGGGAGTGAGCGGACATTTGCTCCTCGTCGTCTGGCTGGGCTTCGTGTCTGGCCGGTGAAGGGATTTCGTCGCCACTTGATTTTTTACATACCTTCCGCGGATGCCATTGAGATTGTCCGCATTCTACACGGTGCCCGAGATCTCCTGAGTATCCTCGTGGACGAGTAACGCCAGATTCCCAAACACTCTGCTGTTTTTGTTTTTCGTCGCCGCGTGGCAGGATTGGTTCGATCGCCACCCCGATATCGAGCGCCCCTCTGCCGAGCCAGACATCGACTACGATCTGCCCCCGCTCCAGTAGCGTCCATCCCCTTCGTCGCCTTCATCTGGCCCCTGATGGGCATGGAGATCTATTTCTCGAAGTAGCGTGTCGATTCGGTTAGCGAGGTTGTTCGCGAGTTGATCCACGCGGCGCGGCTCCATATAAGCTATGCTGAAAAGTGATGCGAAGGCGATGGCTCAACGGAGGTAGGATCGGGATCCTTGCGGCGCTGGTTTCCGTGGCCGTGGCCGCAGTGGTGTACGTCAGGTGGGCTCCAGACCAATGGCGGCTCTCGGCCGTCAACCACGATCTTGGCGAAGAGACCGAGGGCCTGGTCTGCATGGCGCGGTACATCGTCATCACACCCGACGCATTGGAGTGGATGCACGGGCAGGGGCCTGCAAACCGCGCATTGCTGATCTCGGACCCCGGCGAGGTCTGTAGAATTGAGCGTCTATCGCGAGGAAAGAAATCCGATCTCTCTAGTTGTGCATATCACTGGAGAATTTCCTATTGGGACAGCGCGACAGAGTTCGACGTCGTGCCTTTCAACCAAGAGTGCTCGGAGTTCGGACCGAACACAAAGGAGGTCCATCGCCTTCTGCGTCCCCATTTTGCCAGGCTGCGTAAGTCGTTGCCTCACCACCTGTACGACGTCGACGTGCCTGCGTTTTCGGTGCCGAAACGTATCGCTCGAGACCTCGCGCGGCTTGGCACCGTGCCGCTGTTCTGGTTCGGCACCGAGGCACACCACCCGGTGGTGGTGCTCAAAGTGAGGCACAAGTCGCCGGAGCCATCATTGGACGCACCCATGGAGAATACCCGGAATGAGAACGAACGATCC
>JAOZUO010000074.1:30856-36911 GCA_029938605.1 Deltaproteobacteria bacterium
GGAGCCATCATTGGACGCACCCATGGAGAATACCCGGAATGAGAACGAACGATCCTGCCGGCTGCGCTTGACGCAGCTGCTCACGGGCCTGAAGCAACGGTACCCGGTGACCAAAGAGGGCATGGTTATGCACGAATTTTCTCTGGGGACCATGGAGGGTTCCGTCAGGGTCGTTTTGCGCTTCGCCCCACCGGTGGACGTGGAAAAGGTGTTGGCCTATCTCCGCTCGCGGAACGTCGAGGTGATCTCGTATCAACCGCTACTCGACTTGCGTCTGGTGGTGGTCGACACCGAGGTCGACCTGAACAAAGTGCGACGCAAGCTTCGTAGCGTGCTGCCCAGTCTCCGGAACGTCACCAGACATCCTGGTTTGATGCCTATGCAGCGCAATTTCATCGAGGGGAGAAAGGTCGCCCGCTAAGCATGACGAACTGTTTTTGCTGAAAAGAGGGGGGGCGTGATCAGTCCGAAGCGGCCGGCTTTGACGAAGGTGCCGACGCTGGGGAAGACGATGTAGACGAAGCCGTCGTGGTCGTGAGTGCTATCATTCGGGGAACGGTCCTTTTTGCTTGGGAAAGAGGCACTTTGTTTCACATTTGGCTGAGATAAATCATCTGGCGGAGAAGTGAAACATCAAAGGGCCATTTTTGTTTCACATTTGGCTGAGATGAGTCATCTGGCGGAGAAGTGAAACATCAAAGGGCTATTTTTGTTTCACATTTGGCTGAGACAAATCATCTGGCGGAAAAGTGAAACATCCTGGGGCTATTTGGGGCTCGGCGGGGGCGGCCTTACTTCGCGGTCGGGTCGTCTTCCGGGTCGTCTTCCGGGTCGTCTTTCAGGTCGTCTTTTGGGTTGTCCTCCGGGTCGTTTTCCGGGGTGTTTTCCGGGGCGTCTGCGTCCTCGGAGTACTCGGGGTAGAACTCCGTAACGCAGTCGGGGCACATGCTGTGACTGAACTGGGCCAGGGAGTGCTCGCGTACGTACACTTCTACCTGGTTCCAGAACCCGTCGTCGTCTCTGATCTTTTTGCAGTTCGCGCAGATGGGGATGATGCCGCGCAGGGTGTTGATCTGGTCGAGCGCTTCCTGTAGCTCGGTCACCAGCTTCGCGCGCGCGGCGTGAGCGCGGTTTTGCTCTCGTTCGTGCCACTCGAGTCGCCTGGCGCCGAAGACGATGCCGCCGAGCCCCAGGAGCCACAGGACCAGATGGGCCCACGCGAGGTGCAGGGACTGATGGTGGGCCATGACCAGGTATGGCTCCATGGGAATGGAAATACTGATTCCGCCCCGGACCTGACCCAGCTTATAGCCCTGGGAGGCGTGGCACTGGAGACAGCCCTTTTCGGTGGTGAGCGGTCGCATGAAGCGCAGGTGGGGCTTGTGGTCGATGGTCACGATGGAGACGACCTCTTTTTTGCCTCCTTCGAATGCCTGAAGTGCGCGTCGTTCCCAGGGGTCGGCGGCGTTTTCGGGTCGGATGGGTTTGAGGCTGGTGATGTGGCCCCGTGAGCCGTGTGAGGCCAGGCCGATCTCGTGGACCTGCCGGGTCATGTACGCCGGATTAATCAGCGTCAGCAGTCGGCCCGAGGGAGTGGTGATGTCCCGCTCCTTGACGTGTTTGAGGTAGGGATTGGGGGGCGTGGTTTTTGTCCGTGGGGCGTATATCCCGCCGAGGCCGGCGTTCCAGCGTCGGAATATGACGTCCTTTTCGAATCGGGCCAACGCCTCCAGCCTGGCCATATCGCGCGCCTCGGTCCGCTGCTGGTAGTAATTCCAAATCAGCGACCCACCGGTCACCAGCGTCCACGCCGCGACCAGACCAATGGCGTAGGTCTTGATGCCGGCTGTGCGTGGCGTCGTTCCTGTGGGTTTGCTCATGGGATGCTATGTCTTCTAAACGGTCATACTGCTATTGCCATCTCGGAATATGGCCGAGGGTATGGCTAGGGTGCGGCTAGGGCTGAGTCAACGTGAAGCGATCCAACTCCACGCCCTGTAGATCCACTGCGCTTACGGTAGCATGAGGCCCGGCGATGTCCACCTGGACGTAGTGCCAGGCCGACTCATAGACGAGGATGTGATCGAAGTTCTGCTGGAAGGAGTCCAGGGAGGCGCCGCCCCCGCCGGTGATGATCCAGGTCACGCCGTTCAAGGCGCCTCGCTCATAGTCGTGGGTGTGGCCGTTCCAGAATAGGTCGATGCCGGCGTCCTCGGCCACCGGGACGATGAGCTCGCGCATGTGCAGATCTCCGTCGTAGCCCGGGGCGTCCCACCCCTCGGAGTAGGGGGGATGGTGGGCATAGGCGAAGAGCCAGGTGGCGGACTGGGCCGCCGCGCTGTAGGCGGCCTCCTCGAACCACAGTAGCTGCTCGCTGCCGGCGTAGAGCTTGTCGGGGTTGGAGTCCAGCACGATGTTGAAGCTGTTTCCATAGGTGAAGGTGAAGTAGTTCTCCGGCGGAGGCTGGGACAGTAGCTCGTAGAAGTGGTCGGCGTCCTGCTCATGGTTGCCGATGGCCACGAACATGGGAACTCGGCGCAAGAGCCCCTCGGCGGGCCAGAAGAACTCCTGATCCCACTGGTCGTAGACATTGCCGTCGGTGACCAGATCGCCCACGTTTACCACTAGATCCGGCTCGGCGTTCAGCATCTGGGCGGTGACCTCCTCGTGCATGAAAAAGAGCGTGCGGTTGTCGCCGTAGACCAGCAGTCGGTAGGGATCTCCGACGCCGGGGGCCATTCTGAAGGGGTGCCAGCCCTCCACCAGGGCCGCCTCGGGCGGGGTGGGAGCGTCGGCGGTGAATCCTGCGTCGGGGCCGGTCACGCAGCGGATCCGGTAGCTGAGATCGGCGGCCGAGGTCGGCAGCCCGGTGATCGTGATCTCGTGTCGCTCGGCGTGGTCAGAGGGCTCTGAGCGCTGGTAGTGGCTGCCCGAGCCGGCCTCCACGAGCCCCCGACAGGGTTCGGCGGCCTCCCACATGATCACGATGCTGGTATCGGTTACGTTCTGCAGGTAGGGCCCACGCACGAGCACGAGGCGTTCGGCGTCGGGATAGGCGGACGGCAGAAGATCGCCCGTGATGGTGGCGTCCGTGGCGCCGCTGTCCACGTTGTCGTGGGGTTTTCTGGGCTCATGAGGGCAACCGGCCCAGAGTATGGACAAGAGCCCAGCTAGGAGCACAGCCAAGGGAGTCGACAGAAGCGTAGTCAGTGGGGAGCGGTGGTACATAGTATAGAGCTTACCCCATGGGCAGTGTGGGGGCCACCGCTAGACCCATGGTGTCGACCGTCGGGACCGGCTCTCGGGCCTCTGGTCTTAGCTACCACTTGACGACATCATCGATCGCGCTCAGTATGGATAGATTCTCTACTGATACCGCTTGGAGGTTGGACAAATGTTGTTACCGCGTAACGTTAGTTGGATTCTGGTCCCCGTCTTGGTGCTGGGGTTTGCTTGGGGTGGATGTCAGACCGAAGACAGCGACTGGGATGACCAGTGGGGCATCGAGGGTGAGCTCGATATCGGGGACACTGTCGGCAAGGAGGACAACGCGGGCATCGCCGGTACGCCGGTGAGCGGCGACAACCAGACCACCGCCGTGTGGATCGCGCGCAACCAGTGGGAAGACACCTCCACCACAGAGGCGCGCCAGTCGGGCATCGCCTGGGGAGCCGACAGCGGCCTCACCTGGGACCAGAAGTACTCCGCCTGGGTTCAGGAGATGGAGCGCGTCGCCGGTAACGACACCTACTACGACACCTTCATCCTGAAGACCCCTTGGGGCAAGGATCTGCCGGCGCCGGCCCTGGAGTGCGCCGAGGTGGCCATGTTCCTGCGGGTCACCTTCGCCTCCTGGTACGGTCTGCCCTTCTACCTGACCGCCACCGATAGCTCGGGCACGCGCATCTACTTCGGGCACTTTGGCGCCCGCACCAAGACCGGTCGCTACAAGGACACGCCGCTTTATAAGAGCTGGTACACCGACTACACGGGCCAGATGGCGAGCCGGGATAACCAGTACATCATCGACCACTGGCCCTCGGACGCCAAGCTGCGCTCCCGCGGCCTCTACGGAGATGGCGATGAGATGCCGTGGCTGCCCGGTGAGGGCGCCTACAAGGCCGGTCACTACTTCGACCAGGTCTACCTGAACAAGCGCACGGGCCACTTCATGCGGCTGATCCTGTCGTACTTCGGCTCCATGCACATCGCCAGCGCTCGCAACACCTACAACCTCAAGCCCCAGGCCCTGCGTGCCGGGGACGTGCTTGTGGAGCGGTGGCAGAAGCGGGGCATCGGTCACGTGCTGGTGGTCAAGTCGGTCACCCCGCTGCCCGACAACAAGCTCGACGCCAACCTGGCGTCCGGGTCCATGCCCCGTCGCCAGCCCAAGTGGGAGGACGGCGCCGCTTCCAAGCACACCTTCACCATGGATGAGTGCGGCGGCGTGGGCACCAACTACGATGGCGATGAGTACGCCAAGCTCGGCGGCGGCCTCAAGCGCTTCCGCGTGGCGAAGAACAAAAACGGGTACTGGACCAACTCCTGGATGACCGCCGACGAAGCGAGCTGGATCAACGACACGGACTACGAGCGCATCAGCGCCCGCCCCGCCGAGTTCGAGGATCTGCTGGGCCAGGTGAGTCCCGAGCAGCTCCGCACCTCCTTCCTGCAGATGGTCTCCGACGCCCGGAACCACCTTCGCCAGTACCCCGCCTCCTGCAGCGCGCGTCAGCGCCGGGAGGACGCCTTCGAGCTGCTGTACGACCTGTGTCAGCGCGAGTTTGGCCAGGACAAAGCGACGGTGGACGGCCAGTACCGCATCTTCGAGGACTACGTCTTCGCCCAGCTCGAGTACACTGAGTCCAAGACCTGCTGCTGGAACTCCTCGAACGCGGCCATGTTCCAGATCATCATGGACTATAACAACGAGCGCCAGGATCCCGACTGCACCGACGCGGTGGTCTTCAAGGCCATGGGCGGCGGCTACAATCTCTTCCAAGAGTATGCCGAGTCCACTGGTCGTGGGCACCTGTGGCGTCCCTGGTCCGAGGATGAGGCCTGCTCCCAGCGGGATGTGAGCAACGACACCGAGATGACCCCCAACTGGACGCCTTACTGCGATCTGGGCGCGGCGCCCCCGGCGCCGGACTGCTCTGACGAGTTCGAGCCCAACAACAGCCCCACGGCCGCGGCCGCCATCAGCGAGGGGACCCACGCGGGGCTGGAGGTCTGCTCCACTAACGAGGACTACTTCGAGATCACCGTGCCCGCCGGCGCCAGCGTGACCGCGCGCATCGAGTTCACCCACTCGGCCGGAGACCTGGACATGACGCTGTACCAGGGGGAGAACAAGATCGCCAGCTCCACCTCCTCGAACGACGCCGAGGAGGTCTCGGTCAATGCCGCGGGGACCTACACCCTGCGGGTGTACGGCTACAACGGCGCGGCGAACACCTACACCCTGATCATCACCGGCGACGCCGGCGGTGGCGAAAGCTGCACCGACGGCTTCGAGCCCAACGGTGACTCGTCCGTGGCCACCTCCATCTCCGAGGGGAGCTACCTGTCCCTGGAGATCTGCGCCGCCGACGTCGACTGGTTCGCCTTCGACGTGACCTCGGGTCAGACCATCGACGTGCGGGCGGAGTTTGTCCACGCCACGGGCGACCTGGACACCACGCTATACAACAGCAACATGACCCATGTAGAGTCCGGTCAGTCCACCACCGACAACGAAGTGATGACCGTGGAGGCCGGCAGCAGCGGGACCTACTACCTCAAGGTCTTCGGCTACAACGACGCCCAGGCCCCCTACTCCATCGTTCTCGACCTCCAGTAGCCAGTAGCCCTCGTTTTTCGGCGAAAATCGACCTCAAGGGGAGAAGTTCTGAACGGCCCACACGCTGCCGGACGGCGTGGTGTAGAAGCCGCAGGCCACGCGGTTGTAGCTGGTGTTGGACATGTTGATGTAGTGGCCGTGCGCGGAGAAGGGTTCTCCGGGGCCTTCGTCCCACATCATCTGTAGGCAGCCTGAGATCACCTGGTCCTCAGA
>JAOZUO010000336.1 GCA_029938605.1 Deltaproteobacteria bacterium
GAATGCTGCCGCTTCTGGCCTACTTCTTCCTGCAGTCCCGGGGCCTGTAGCCGATGACACCGATCCGTCTCCAATGCTATGCCCCACCGCGTCTGTTTCCCCCCCCCAAAAATGCACCTTGACGTCGCCCGAGAGGACCGAGATCGCCCGAGAGGACCGAGCATACCTTCAAAGAACCCCCAAAAGGCCGGTGAATTGTCTTACGCGTCTAGCTGCCGCTGAAATAGATGGCGGCCATGACAGCTGTAGTCGATGGCTCATCGGAGTTTTTCCACCCCTTGGGCGCGTTCTTGTCGAACCACTTCATGAACCGTTGGGGCTCTTTGAAATCGAACCAGATGTTGTAGTCGTTGGGACAGAAATCCAGCTCCAATCCGATCTTCCCCAGCTGGAGCAGCTTCATGGTGGTGCCACACTCCAGGCACTTGAGCTTGGAGTTTTTGCACTGGCCTGCGACCTTGTCGAGCTTGTCTGCCAACAGCTCCTGGTAACTCAGATATCTGTACTTCACAAACGTGCCCTTGCACTTGGTGCACTCCCACCCCTTGGTGCGAAAGAAGCCGACCGTTTTCAGCTTGCCAGAACATTTACTGCACTTCTTCATGGGACGCTCCAAACCGTGTGCAGGCACCGAGGCTTCGCATCAACAAGCTCGCCCAAGGCAGCCTCCAGGATCGGACCGCGGGCGGGTCCGACAGCGTGTCGTCCATGGCGCCGGGCTCAAGGGCACCCAGGGTAGTTGTCGGCGTCCACCTCTTTTGCTCGGGTGTCTTCCGATTCCCCTCCGGGTTGAGGGGAGCCTGGCTCCCCGGATTATTGCCGGGGCCGCCGCCACAATCCCGTCGGGCTCGCAATCAAACGACTTCTCGCACGTCGCTCCGGCGACCATTTTACGCCGGATCCGATGATCGAGGCAGCTTGAATCCGGCCCGGACAGGACGGCGGATCACCATAGGGGGGCTGCTTCTGTCTTGCCACGGGTAGCGACTGGACTCGGCAAAAGACGGTTCGTAAAATCGGCACATCCACGAGACACGGAACCCCATTTTCGGCTACGATGGGCGGCTCCCGTGGATCGACATTGCCAAGCGACTCGTGACTGAAATGCTCAAAGGAATATCGGATGCCCCCAAATAGCCATCTCCTGCCCCTCGTCTTCGTAGCGCTCGTGGCCGTCGCCCTCCCCATGGCCGGGTGCGGCGATGACGCGACGTGCAACCAAAACAACAACGGTCAGGCGGGCCCCACCTGCTCCGATGGAATCCAGAACGGGGACGAGGTGGGGGTGGACTGCGGCGGCCTGTGCGCGGCGCGCTGCCCGATGGACACCCCCTGCACCGGCCACGACGAGTGCCAGAGCGGTTTTTGTCACCCCACCACCGGGCTGTGCACCGCGCCGACCTGTACCGACGGGTTCCTCAACCAGGACGAGACCGCCGTGGATTGCGGGGGCGTCTGCGGGGCGACCTGCACCGACGGTGTGGACTGCGGCTCGAACGAGGACTGCGTCAGCGGCCAGTGCGACCCCAGCACCGACCTGTGCGTGGTCGTTCCCACCTTCAGCGCTGTCCCCTTCACGGTGGTCCAGGGCGTGACGCCCACGGAGTGGGCCGGGTGGGACGACGCGCGGGTGGTGCTGCGCTCGGCCGTCGAATTCCAGGCGGCCCTCGGTGTGGCCCCTCCGTCGGAGGTGGACTTTACGACGCAGTGGGTCCTGTTCCACTCCACGGGTAAGCGTCCCTTCCCCGGGAGCCTCGCCGTACTGGACGGTCTCGAGGTGGAGTCCACGGGGGCCGAGCTGCGCCTGAGCACCACCCTCCAGACCCCCGGCTCGAGCTGCGCCAGCTTCCAGTACTCGGTGCCCACCTGGACCCTGGTGCGCTTCGACCACATCGCCGGGCTCCAGAATGTCCTCACCGAGGACCGGACCGTGAGCTCGGTGGACTGCACCGCCGGCGCCGCCGCGATGGCGACCTGCGACCTGCAGACCCCCTGCGGCCCCGATCTGCTTTGCGCCGGCATCACCCGGTCGACTCAGGGGATGTGCATGCCCCGGGATCAGTGGGGCGCGTTCACCGAGACCCACCCGGTGGCCATCCCGGACGATGGGGCGAGCTCCCTCACCCGCACCCTCGTGGTCAGCGGTTTGACCTCCGTGGACACGGACGTGGTGGTCAAGGTGGACTTGACCCACCCCGACGCCAGCGAGCTGACCATCACCCTGAGCAACCCCGATGGAAATGTGGTGGGGGTGTGGGCCAACGAGACGGCCCCGGGGCCCGATCTGTTGCTGGAGCGGGTGCCCGTGGGCTTCTCCGGGGATGAGTCCGTCAACGGCACCTGGACGCTCACCATCACCGACGGCACGGTGGGCAATGTGGGCCTGTTGCACAGTTGGAGCGTGGAGATCATGAGCCGGTGGGACTGAGTCCCGCTCGTCCAGCTTGGGAGACTCCGGTACCGCCGCTGGGCGACTGAGAACCCCATGGGTCCACTGGATTCTGCAGCACCCTGACCAAGAAATCCCCGCCAGCACGTCCCTAGTTCCGACGCCCCAAGTGCCAACTTCATGGTACCTTCAACTCTCCTGGGATACCGCTGATGGGTGGCCCGGATAAAGCTCCCTGAAGATGCGAAGGTGACCGGTGGCCCAGGCGTTGCAAAACGACACCTTGTACGAGCCCGGCAGATCCGTCGACCACTATAAGGTTCTTCGGCTCATCGGGCGTGGTGGCATGGGCGAGGTGTACCTGGCGCGGGACACCCGGCTGGGGCGCAAGGTGGCGTTGAAGGTAGTTCGTCCCGACGCCATGACCAACCCCGACGCCCGGGAGAGATTTCTGTTCGAGGCCCGGATCACGGCGCGGTTCAACCACCCACACATCGTGACCATCCACGACGTGGGCGAGCACGACGGCCGCCCCTACCTGGCCCTGGAGCACCTCGAGGGCGAGTCCCTGAGGGAACGGCTCCAGACCGAGCACCCCGGCCCCGGCGAAGCGTTGCGAATAGGCCGCGCCATCGCCGAGGCGCTGACCGAGGCCCACGCCCATCAGATCGTGCACCGGGACCTAAAGCCGGGAAATGTGCTCCTGGGCGAGGACGGCCGCCTGCGGGTGCTCGACTTCGGGCTCGCCCGGGCGCTCGCTCCCCCCACCCCGCCCATCGCCGAGATGGACCAGACCGTTGCGGCCGAAACCGCCGAGAGCGGAGAAAACGCAGAGAACGCCACGGACGCAGAGGGCGACGAGAGCGACGAGAGCGACGAGAGCGACGAGAGCGACGAGAGCGACGAGAG
>JAOZUO010000218.1 GCA_029938605.1 Deltaproteobacteria bacterium
AAAACGCATCTTTTGGACAGCAGATGCGTTCGTCCACTCGGGCCTACTCAGTCCAAAGCGATTGGCCGTGTTGGTCGATGGAGACCGTTGCCGGTCAGAAGCGGGGAAACCAAGGGCGTCTTCTGCAAGTCGTCAGAGCGCCATCTACGTCTGAGGTTGTGAACCGCATACGCCGCACCAACCTTGACAGCAGCTCGCTCAGGGGCGCTGGACGCTGCCTTGCGTCGGCATGGGTACGAGCGGAGTACACGCGGACGGTGACGCTCCGCCGGGGCATAAAAGCGTGGGTGGCGATGATTTGCACCGCGCCGATCAGGGGTCGCACGAGGGTTTCATACAGTGTCCTTGGTGGCGGATATCGGTATGAGCAAGGCATTTCGTAGTGTAATATTAGAACATATCGTTTGTGAAGTTCGAAGAAAAGATGTATAGGTTTGTAATGTTGTGATTATTTCTTTTCATAGAGTGCTTTGGCCAATGATCCGGTGGGTTGCTGTATTTTCTTAAGAAGTTGTATCGCAACGACTGACGTGGAGCATTCCAGATGGCTGGTGCCAGAACAAAAGACGAACTAGAGGACGCCGATCGCATGGATCGAAAACTCATTGCCTTGATGTCGCGACAGGTACGCCAGACACCCCACGCGGCAGCGAAAATTCGGCTGGTGAGCGTATTGGCGACAGCGTTGGTGTTGACCTTGCTGGTACTTGTGGAGCCTGATCTTTGGCGGCTTTGGCTACTGGTGGGCACCAGTGTGGCGCTCTCTGTCCTATTTTTGTATGACCTGATTCTGCTTTGGTTCGGTCGGCACACATATTCCGAGGCCGCGTACCAGAAGGCGGAGAGGCGACAGAAACACTACGCATACTCGATTTACCTTTCCGGTGCATATGCCCACGAGATGAGACCGTTAGTATCCACGATAAGGAAACTCTCTGCAGTACTGGCCCGCCGGCAGCAGCCCGGGGTCAGTGGAGCAGAGCAGGCTCAAGCGATGGACGGAGAGGCAGAGCTTCTGGAGACGATGTTGGAGAGTCTTATTGTTCTAACTCGGCCCATGACGAGCCTGGTAACGTGCGAGGTCCATCCCGCTGCTCAGTTGGCTGAGTGTGTGATGTCCCTTGAGGGGGTGGCCCGATCCTCGGATGTGACCGTGTCGGCTGCCCCCGGAGACGCAGGCCCCATAGTCTGCGACCAGGAAAAAATGAGCTTGGCGTTGGGACATCTTCTGCGGCAAGCCATCGAGGTTTCCCCTGTGGGCGGAACCGTCCGTGCGTGCACGGGCTACATTCGGGAAGGTGCTGCGAGATTCATCATTGAAGATGAGGGCCCTGGGCCGTCAAACGATATGCTTGGCCCGCTTGTTGGCCTTGAGGCTATTTCCGAGGCAACAAGACAAAGGCTCAGGCTGGCCGTTGCACGCGCCATAGTAGAACAGCATGGTGGAACACTGGTTCTAGAGGAGCGGCTTGGTGGGGGCTGCAAGACGGTGTTGACGCTTCCTGCCCGTCCAGACTGGGGTAGCCTGCGCGATGGCGCCTCCTGCCCGTCTCGCCCTGACCACAATTCAGGCACCTTGGAAGACACTTTATTGGTCTGCCGTAGCGCTCGCTAGAGAAAAACAGAAGGAGTTTCGCATCTCACCATCACAGGAGTTTCTCACTTCTATTCCCAGGAGCCCCGAGGCCTCGAGATTGATTCCGATGGTGGAAATACTCCATCAAAATGCATAGTGAATTGCTTTCCGGTGCTATTGAGCAGCATTATGAAGATCCTCATATGGGCGACAACTTTTGGTGCCGACCTCTGGGCCTTTGCCCGCTATCTGGACCGGCGCCGGGACTGCGATGTCCGGGTGGTCATGAGCGCCCCGGAGATGTTCCGGGGGGAAGGCATCGCCCAGCTAGATCCGCTGAAGCTCCCGATCTACGTGCGTCGGCCATGGAGCCAGATCATCGGCGTGCCATTCTTCAATCCGGACGTCACGATCGTCGACAACCACGTGCCCTTGCGGGGGCTCTCAGGCAAGGGGTTCGTGCTTTGGCACGGGTTCGGCTGGAAGGGCCCCAACGATGAGAAGGAGTTCGCCGCGCTGCATTGGCAGCTCCGCCTGAACTGGGGCAATGCCAAGCGCCCGAACCGTAATTTCCGGTGGCAGACCTTTGGGCCCTGGGACTTCAAGCACCGCACCGAGGTGAGCGGCTTTCACCCCGACAACTGCCGGATCCTCGGCGCGGCAAGCCACGACCTGCTGCGTGACCCACGCGATAAACGTGACCTTCAGCCCTACTACCCCTTTGATGTGCAAAACCGCAAGACGGTGCTCATCGCCCCGACGTGGCACTATGGTGAGGTCTTTGCCCACTGGGGCACGGACTCCGAGTTGTTTGATCGGTTGCTGCGGACCCTGTCGGAGCGCGGCGTGAACGTCATCCTCAGGCTCCACGACTCGTTCCGGTTCGACAAACGCTACCTGAGCTTCCTCAAGGGGTTGGTGGCCCGATACCCGAACACCCTGCTCAAGTTCAAGGATCATCACCCGGACAACCTGCTGGACCTCCAGGTCTCGGATGTTCTGCTCACCAACTTCAGCAGCATCGCCAACCTCTATTACGCGACGCTGCGTCCCACCGTGCACATCTACCCGGTGCGCAGCCCCGACGAGGCCTTCCTCTGGCGTACGCTTTCGGTGGCAGGCGTGCGCAAGCGCGAAATCCCATCGGTGCGCTATATCTGGAAGCTGCCCCCCGAGGAGAATGGTGGACTGATGGCCCACTCCTTCGACGAGCTGCTCGAGCGGGTGGAGCAGTCACTGGACCAACCAGACTGTTGTCAGGAGCTGGCCAGGGACTTTCTGGACCGCCATATGCTCGGGGCCGACGGAGGCAACTGCGAGCGCATCTGGGAGGCCCTTTCTGAGTTGGTTGAAACATAGCTCACAACCAGCATGTTTTGCAGGGGCACGGCGGAAATAGGCTTTTTGATTCTTAGTTCCTTTGGGGAAGCTAACGGGCCACGAACGATCTGGCATTGAAAACTGCACTGGCTCTACCATCCGAGACACCATCGGTAATGATGACACCATGAGAATAGGAATGGCTCTATTGTTATGCCGCGCTGAAGGAGGGGATCCCCTACGCGAACGGCGCACCGCATATGTCCGCGGACTGTCCCGCCCTGGCGGAGCTCGCCGAGCGGCAGGGACAACTCTGCATCGCCGGCGAGGATTTCAAGACCGGGCAGACCTTGATGAAGACCATCCTGGCCCCCGGGCTGAAGATGCGGATGCTCGGAATCGCCGGCTGGTTCTCCACGAACATCCTGGGCAACCGAGACGGCGAGGTGCTGGACGATCCCGAGAGCTTCAAGTCCAAGGAAGTCAGCAAGGCCGGTGTGCTCGATACCATCCTGCAGAAGGACGTTTACCCTGATCTGTACAAGGACCTCTACCACAAGATCCGTATCAACTATTATCCGCCCCGCGGGGACGCCAAGGAGGGCTGGGACAACATCGACATCTTCGGCTGGCTCGGTTACCCGATGCAGATCAAGATCGATTTCCTGTGTCGGGATTCCATCCTGGCGGCGCCCGTTGTCCTGGACGTCGCGCTCTGTCTCGACCTCGCGCAACGCTCCGGCCGCAAGGGCATCCAGGAGTGGATGTCCTTCTATTTCAAGGCTCCCCACATCGCAGAAGGCCACGTGCAAGAGAACGACCTCTTCATCCAGCACATGCGCTTGAAAAACACCCTGCGCATCTTTGGTGGGGAGGATCCCATCACGCACGTATCCGAGAACTTCGAGGACATCTAGTTGAGTCACCCAAAGAGTACCGACCGCATGGGCGTCGTGTTGGCAGCGGGCTTTGGCTCGCGCCTCGCGGCAGAGGGAGACGCATCCTCCACCAAGCCGTTGCTGGTGGTCGGAAACAGGCCGCTGTTCGACCGCACGCTGCACAGCCTGGAAGTGGCGGGCTGCCGGGCAGTGGTCATCGTCGTCGGCCACGAGGCCGAGCTTCTCCAACGACGTATCGAGGTCGACTACACGGGACCACTCCCGCTGATTTTTGCCCACAACCCTGACTATCAGCTCAGCAACGGCCTGTCCGTGCTCTGCGCCGCGCCTCACGTGGGCGATGAGTTCGTGCTTACCATGGCCGATCACGTCTTGGGCGACGAGCTCATGCGCCTCGCCCGGGACCACCACCCGCCCCCGGACGGAGCCACCCTCTGCGTGGACTACAAGCTCGACACCATCTTCGACATGGACGATGCTACCAAGGTCCTCGCCAACCATGGGTTCATCGGGGCCATCGGCAAGGAGATACCCACTACAACTGCATCGACACCGGCGTCTTCATCTGCACCCGCGCCCTGTTGGACGCCCTTGAGGAAGTCCGTGTCAGGACGGGCGACGTGTCCCTCTCCGACGGTATCCAGACCCTCGCCTCCCACCAGAAGATGTCAGTCCTAGATATCGGCGATGGTTACTGGCAGGACGTAGACACCCCCGAGATGCTCGCCCACGCAGAGGCCACGCTGCAGAAGCGCGGCGACTAGCTCCCTCTCTGCAATCAACCGGCTACCCAGGTGATCGCCTGGTCTCCATGAAGTCCAGGACGTCTCTGGCACGGGCGTGCCAGGTCAGACCCTTCGAGCTGGTCCGGGCGGCCTGTCCGAGCCGCCTGATCCCGTCGGGGTCGTCGAGCATCCTCCGCAGGCGATGTGCCGCGAGGTCGCAGTCATCGGGACGCACGAGGACGGCGTTCTCTCCGTCTGTGAGGACCTCGCAGAGATCCTCGGTGTCCGGTCCGAAGATCGGTCTGCCGGTGGCGAGGTAGAGGAACGTCTTGATGGGGAGCACGGTGTTGCCGACCTTCTCCATGGGCCCCCTCGTGGGAGGGATGAGCAGCATGTCGGCGGCGTAGAGAAAGGGAACCACTTTGTCGAAGGGCTGCCACGGGTGGACCGAAACGTTGGCGAGGTGCTGAGCCCGTCGCTCCACGCTCCCTTGGGGACCCGTTGAGCCCACGAGGGCGAAGTGCACGCCCCCAAGGCGCTCGGCCATGTCCAGCACGAGCATAAGCCCCTTGGCCGCGGAGATGGACCCCGCGTAGCTCACGATGGGGCCCTCGGCGGGAAGCCCGCACAGCCGGCGGGCCTCGGCCTTCGACAGCCTCGGCTCCATGCGCCGCGGATCGTAGCCGTTGTGTGCCACCAGGAGCCGCTCGGCGGGCACGCCGCAATCGCGATAGCTGCTGGCGGCCAGCTCGGAGTGCAGCACGGCGCCCAGGAATTGCGGGTGACGGCCGATGTGCCGGAAGTAGGGACCAAGGTAGAAGCGTTGCCGTGGCCAGGGACGGTACGTTTCATAGACCACCGGCCGATCCGTAAGCCGGAGCGCGGCGTCCACCACGGCCAGGTTCCGAGAGTAAATCACGTCGGCCTGGCGGGCCGGCTCGGACAGACACGAGACCACGCCGTGCGCGATTTTCTCGACCCCGCGGAGGGACGGATAGATGCTGTGGATCCGGGTCAGGTCGAAGGCCGGTTCCACCTGATAATACTCGCCGAGATCGGTTGGAGTCACCGAGCGTCCCAGCCAGCGCGCCGGGACGATCAGCTCCACGTGGGCGCCCACTGCCCCCAAGGCAGACACCATGGAGAGGATCTGCTCGGTGTCGGTGGCCCGCTGCGGGAGCAGCTGGTCTGAGATGTAGGCGATACGCATTGCTACTGACCTCTCTGTATTCCGGCTTCCTGCATCTGGACGCCAGCAAGCGTTAGAAACTGCCCTCGTTCAAACCCCGGATGCGCCTCCATGAGAAAATAATACTAAAAGAGCGGTTGCAGCGCTGCAAGCCCCGCGTTGACTCGTTGCTCCGCGGATAGTACAAATTCAGCGAATGAGCGAGAACCAAGAGCGCGCCCGTCAGACCACCTTCCTGGTGGTCGGCAAGGTCCTCTCCTCGCTGTCCGAGGCAGCGGTTCCGATGGTGCTCGTGCGCATGCTGCCCGCCACGGAGGTGGGCATTCTGAGCGCCATGCTGATGATCTACGCGATCCTGGCGCCGATTCTGACCGCGAACTTCCCAGCGACCTTGATGTTCTACCTGCCGACTCGAGAAGCCCCGGTCCGGCGCGCCATCGCCGGGCGGGTTGCGCTGGTGCTGTTCGGCCTCGGCGCGGCGGCAGGGGCGCTGCTGTTCAGCCTCGGCATGTTTGCGCTACTGGCGCCCGACATCCTGCGCGCGCTCACCAACAACGTGGTGGGCGGCACCTCGGCCGTGGGCCCCGACGGCCTGAAGTACCTGGCACTCTTGGCGCTCATGCCCTTGGGCGATATCCCGGCCCGTATGCTGCCCAACCTGCTGGTGGTGGAGGGGCGCGCCCGCACCGCCGCCGGCATCGGGGTGGTAAAATCCATCGGCACCGCGGCCTTCCTGGTCGTGCCCATCGCCCTCGGGATGGACATCTGGTTCGTCGTCGCTTCCATCGCTCTGTTCGGATTCGCCTACGGGGCACTGGTGCTCTACTATCTCCATAAGCTGTATCCGGGGAACAAGCGACAGGCCGTTCCCTTTACTACCGGCGAGCTTTTCCGCTTCGCCATTCCCCTCGGGCTCACTGACGTCACCTCGACCCTGAACGCCAAGATGGATCAGTTCCTGATCACTCTTTACTTCGTCGCGGCCATGGTCGCCCAGTATCAAATGGGCGCCTTCCGGATTCCGGTGGTCACCGCCATCGCCATGTCCACCGGAGCGATCTACACACCGCACTTTACCCGCCTGTTCGCCGCCAACAAACCCCTGGAAGCCATTGAGACCTGGCGTCTATCGATTCGCAAGGTATCCATGCTCGTCGTGCCCATCGCCCTGGTGTTTTTTGTGGCCGCAGAAGAGACCATCGAGCTGCTGTTCACCAAGGAGTATCTGGGCGCCTCGAACGTGTTTCGCGCATACTGCCTGCTGAGCATGGGGCGAGTGGCCGCCTTTGGTCCGGTGCTCGTCGCCGCAGGTCGCCCCAAGCTGGTGTTCCAGGCCGCAACGCTCACCCTGGTCGCCAACGTGGTGATCAGCGTGCCACTGCTCTTTATCGTCGGCTTCGAGGGCCCGGCCATCGGTACGGCTCTGGCCTTCATTCCGTCGGTGGTGGCCTATTGCTGGTGTATCTCCCGCGCCTCCGGCGTGCCGCTCCGCAAGACCTTCCCGCTGACGCACTACCTGAAGGTGGTAGCTGTCGGCGCGGTGGCAGCGGGCGCGGCAGTGGTGGTCAAGCTCAGCCTTCCCTTCGGCGCGGCGTTGCGACTCATCGCAATCACGGTGGTGGTTTTGGTCGTGTTCGTTGCCGTGGGCGCGGCGACCCGGCTGATTCGTCGCGAGGACTGGCTGTTTGTGGGCCAATGGTTCTCCGAGAAGCTGCGACGCGAGTCCGGGGAAGAACGTTAGCCTGTGATTGCCCGTTGGCAGGGGGCGGCCCATCGTGTACGGTGTCTGCGCGGCTCGGCGATTGCTCTCCGAGCGCCGCTTGAGTCGGACCCATGTTTGGAATCGCAACACACCTCCTGAGGTACTTTGCGCGGTACGCTGCCTACGCGAGTCGGCGTCCGTGGATACCGCTGCTCGTATTGCTCGTGGTGGCGGCCGGGGGGCTGTTGGCCGCCTCCCAGCTGCTCCGCTTGGACCCGCGCTTCGACGCCCTGCTGCCGTCGGGAACACCTTCGGTCGAGGCGCGGGCCGAGGCTCGCAAGCGCATGGGCAGCAGCGCATTGTATCTTATCGCTGTGCGCAGCCCCGACCCGGTGGCTAACTACCGGATGTCCCGGGATCTGGCCAAAGAGATCTCCCAGTGGCCCGAGACCCTGTGGGTGCTGCACCGCCGCGACATGGAGGTGTTCCGCAAGCACGCCCTGCTGTACACCGATCAGAAGGATCTGAAGGAGTTGGCGGTCACCCTCAAGCGGGTGGTGGACCGCGCACTGAAGCGCGCGCGCGCCAAGGCCAGCGGGTGGGAGCCTCTGGATGATGAGGAAGAGGCGAAAATCAAAAAACGGGATCAGGCGGACAAGGACCACCTGCGCGCCCTGGGAGACAAGTACCGATTCAAGCTCATGCGGGCCGGGCAGGAGGGCCTCTTCGCGGAGTTGGACGCGCTACTGGCCAAAGAAACAAAGCTCAATATGGCGGAAAAAAAGCGGATCCGCCGGGCCTATCGGGACGCCCTGGCGATCTTCCGCCAGTCCACGTTGTCCGAGCGGCTGGACCTGTGGCTGCCTCGTCACAAGGAGCTCTCCGCCGCGCAGGGCAAGCAACTCCGCAAGTCGATCCGAGACGCCCTGATCAGCGACTCCGGGGACGTGACGGTCGTCATCGCCCAGCTGACCAAGGGTACGAACAACGTGGAGTTTGCCCGCCGCGTGTACCTCAGGGGCGAGGTTCTGATCAAAAAGCTGGGCCCCGAAAAATATCACCCGGACATGATCGCGCGGGTAGGCGGCGCCTACCGCAGCTTCCGGGAGTACGACCAGGCCATCAACGACATCCGCACGGCCTCCATCGCCTCGTTGCTCATGGTATTGGGCCTCCTGGTGGTCTTCTTTCGGCGATTCCGCTCCCTCATCGTAGTGCTCGTACCACTGCTGACAGGCATCGCCTGGGCCGCCGGTTTCGCCGCCCTGGCCTTCGGGAAGATGAACATCATCACGTCGTTCATCGCCGCGATCCTCATCGGTCTGGGCATCGACTTCGCGATCCACCTCTACGCCGCGTACCGCAGCCACCGGCTGGGCGGAGCGGACCTGGAGGATGGGCTGTCCGGCGCTGTGCGCGAGGCGGGACCGGGCATGTTCACCGCCGCCATCACCACTATGGCAGCGCTGCTCACTCTGGCGTTCGCCCACTTCCGGGCCTTCAACGAGTTCGGTTACATCGCCGCCGCGGGCGTGCTGCTGTGCCTGTTCGCGGCGCTGCTGGTCATGCCGCCGGTGATCGCGATTCTCGAGCGTATCCGCGCCGAGCAATTTCCTACACCCAAGGAGGGAGATACCCGCAAGCTCACGTCGCAGCACATTCGCTGGTTGGCTACGGCCGCGGGGGGCCTCGCTTTGGTCGCTACGGCGGTCCTGGTCTGGCGGGCCCCGTCGGTGGCCTTCGAGTACGACTTCAAGGAGCTTCGCGGCAAGGGGTCAGCCAAGACGGGCATCTCCTACGGCAAAGCCATGCGCGGCTCCAGCGGCTCGGCGCCCATGGTGCTCATGGCCGACAGCCAGGCTCACATCCGGCTGGCCCACAAGGAGCTGGTCCGTCGCCAAAAAGCCGAGCAGAGGTGCTGTGACGTCTACCTGGCCGGCGGCGCGCCCCAGGGCAAATGGTGCGAGCGTATGGGGATCACCAACCCGCGGTCCCGGCGCATCGTGTACACGGCCTGGGACGGCTCGCGCAAGTGCAGTCCCCGGGTACGGGACATCGTGACTGTGGCCACGTTCATTCCCGAGGCGCAGCAGGCCAAGCTGCCGCACATCCGGATGATCCGCGAGACACTCCAACCCACCAAGAAAAAGGGCGACCCCATCGACGAGGCGTCCAAAGACATTCAGAAGGAGCTGCGTCAGCTGCGGGAATACGCGCAGATCGACGCTCCCCTGACTACCGCAACGCTCCCGCGCTGGGCACGCCGGAGCCTGACCGAGAAGGTCAAAGGGCCCGACGGTAAGCCTCGAGTGGGGGCCATAGGCCTAGTGTACTGCAGTCTGCACTTTCGGGACGTGCGGGACATGATCGACATGTCCAGGGACTACGCGCAACTCAACGTGGGCAAACATCCCGTGCGCCTGGCCGCCGGACAGTTCGTCGTCTCTGAGGTCGTCAACACGGTGCAGAAAGACGGCCAACAGTTGTTCATCTACGCCTTCGTAGCGGTGCTGTTGCTCCTGCTACTGGACCTGCTCTCCGTCTCTGGTGCCCTCATCTGCTTCACCACGCTGAGCCTGGGTTTCCTGTGGTCTCTGGGCGCCATGCAGTGGTTCGACCTGAAGCTGGGTGTGTATAACATGCTCGTGGTGCCCACCGCCCTGGGCGTGGGCATCGACGGCTCTGTCCATCTGTACCACCGGTTCAAACGCCTTGGGCCCAAGTACGCCGATGCCCCCCTCGGTCACACCGGCACCGCCGTAATCGCCTCCTCCCTCACCACCACCGCCGGCTTTGCGGGCCTGTTCTTCATCGCCCATGGCGGACTCCGTACCATCGCCTGGTTCGCCACCGTCTCCATCCTCCTCACCCTCGTCGGCATCCTGACGATACTCCCCGGCCTCCTCATTTGGCGCTCCCGAGCCCTCCAGAAAAAGCAGGCCCAGGACGAGACCCACCCAAAGCGGTGATCCGCCAGCATTGGGACCGTCGATAAACAGGTCCCTTACTTGCGCTGGCGTCGGAGCTTAGCCTGCCGCTGGAGTTTGTCCGGAGACTTCGTGAAGTAGCGTTGTATCTCGCGCGCCATGTGCCGTACCGACCGGCGCACCCGTGGGCGCTCGAAATTCTTGGGCAACAACGGCGAGATCTTGAGGAAGTATGCGTAGTCCACCTGGCACCAGTCCGAGTGGCCGGGCAGGTTCCGGAGCTGAACATACCCCGCCGCTGCCTGGAAGCTACCGTCCACCATCTTCCAGTGGCTGTACCGGCGCTTTTTGTCGTACCAGGTCTTGGTCTTCATAAAGGCGCCCTCGGGGTGGGTCAGCACCATCTTGTTGATCTCCCACCCATCTCCCTTCTCAAGGAGTGTGCACGAGGCGACGCCCTTGAGCGCCTTGGCCAACTCGCTGCACTTGCTCAGCGAGTTCCAAGCGTGGTCCATGGACACGTCTAAGTGGAACGTGGCTATCCAGCCGGGCACCCCATCGGGCGATGTACCGGGCACCAGCTTGATCACACCGAGCTCCGGGCGGGTGGCCTTGACGGTCTTGGTCTTCGGCGAATACAGCATCCCCACCACCCAGTGGTAGCCAAAGAAGCCGCCCACCACGACTATCACCAGACCCAGTATAGACAGCCCGCCCCACTTCATTCCCTTTTTCCAGGCCAGGTGGTTGGTATCAGTCAATTGCTTCTCCCCTTGGCGTCGTCGGCTATCATATTCACACACCTGACCAGGGCGTCCAGACGCAACTCGTGATGGCATCGTCGCTCAATATCATTCTCCATTGTTGCGAATTTGATGGTTAGCCGCCTCCAGTGGGGCTTCACTCCTTCCAGTAGAACTTCCATGGATTGCGCTTGATGTCGCGTATCATCTCCTTGACGTCTTCGTAGATCTCGCGGTCCATGATAAAAGCGCCCGCTGTGCCCTGACCGCGCCGTACCGACGAGACGATGATCGCTGCGTCGCCGGCCATGGTGTCTAGCTTACCGGTGATCCTGAGGATGTCGTCGAGGATGGCGATCAGCTTCTTGCGCTGCTCGGGACCGATGATATTGCCCAACTCGGCGGCGCTGTCTAGGGCCATTTGGGCCTATGACAGGAGAGGATCTAGCTCTCGCGAAAGGGTGTAGGTGACCCGGCTCACGTTGGCCAAGGTAGTACGCATGGAGCGACCGCCATCGAGGCCGTAGCGCACGTCCTTGGTGAGGCCCGTGGCCTCGGTTACCAGCTTGTTTGTGTCGTCAAGGGTCGTCGAAACCTTGGGTCGGTTCTCGACGAGGATTTTGTC
>JAOZUO010000075.1 GCA_029938605.1 Deltaproteobacteria bacterium
CATCCTTCATTTGTTGGGCCCAGGTCGCGGCGTTGCGGACCAAACGGCCTGGCTAATATATCAGCCTCTTGATTTGGTCCCTATATCGGACCAGATTACCTCTCTAATGTATTATCCTCTTGGTTTAGTCCCTATATCGGACCAAACCATCTCTCTAATACATTAGACTCTTAGTTTGGTCCCTGTCGTGGACGGTGCCCCAAACATTCAGGACTGTCCACCGCCCAATCGCCAGGAGTGCCGATCCGCAGCGGGACATGACGCCGGAGCACTGCCGGACTCACTTTTTGAAAGAAGAGAAATCCGGCGCGCCCAGCCGTAGGCAGTTTCATTCGGCGCTCGGGCCCGCGCTATGGGTGCGTATTGCGGGGGCGGATGCACTACCTGACGGTTCGCAACGCCGGGATGAGCATCGGCTCAGAAGCGATCGAGAGCGTCCACAAGTGGGTCATCCAAGCGCCGCTGCTAACGGATAGGAGGTTGCAGGATCCAAGCGAGGCGAGGGACGGGGGCGAGCATGCGCCGTGCGGTCGTTGGGATGCGTTTTTTACAGTCGCGGCTGGCACCACCGTCGAAAAACCCCGGGACTCCGATCACAACGGCAGCCGCGTATTCACCTCTCGGGATATGCGCCCGCTCCCCACGGTGGCAGGGAGGGAGGCTGGAGACCCGCTCCCCACGGCGGCAGAGGGGAACGGATTTAATCACATGGATCTGGGATGGGCTTCAGAAATGGTCAAAGTTAGGACCCGCTCGGATATTAGTTGTCCCGGTCCTTACTGCACTTCGTCGATGCCGAGGTCCCAGGTGTCGGCGGCGGGGCGGGGATCCTGGTCGGCGTCCCAGCGGCGGTCTGTGTTGCCGGGGCTCCAGTTGGGATGTCCCGAGATCCCTGCTGCGTCCAGGCCGACGTCCACAGCCGCCGAGGACGTGGAGATGGCGAAGGTCGCTCGGATCTGGGCGATGCGCCCGAGGGTCGGCGAGGATATGTCCGGGATCGCCGGGGCGGACAGGCCTGGATCCACGTCGTAGACCCCACCGGCCTCGCCGATATACGGCGTGTCCGATGCGGCGAGGTTGTCGTAGTACAGGTTGTGGTCGTGGTACCAGGGCGACGGCAGCGCGTCGCGGACCCAGAAAAACGCGCCGGAGCCGCTCTTGGACGGGTGGTTGCCCTGGAAGATGTTGTTGAACACCCGGGTGTCGCCCACGGGGTGGCTGTTGCCGCGCGTCATGATCACCGCCCGCAGCTCGGCGCCGGTGTTGGCGTAAAAAGTGTTGTTGTAGACCCAGGTGTCGTCGGCGTTCATCACCGCCAGCGCCGCGTCCCCCCGGAGCCCCACGAAGATGTTGTTGCGTACGATGGCGTGGGTGACTACCGCGGCGGAGGAGTCCGGGATCCCCTCCTCGCCCGTGCCGATGCCCACCGCGGCGTTGCTCCAACCGGCGCCCGCGGAGGGGCCGAACACATTGTTCTCGTACAAAATGTTCTCCGCGTAGATCTTGCTGTAGATCAGCCAGTCACCGATGCCGTCGGTGTGAAAGAGCCAGCAGCCCCGTACGATGACGTCGCTCACCGGCGGCGGATCCCCGGCGGTGGCGCCGCTGCCGAAGATGTCGATCACCTCCTGGAACATGCCGCCGGTGCGGTGGGCCGGGTTCCAGGCCACCAGACCCTCGATGAGCAGACCGCTCACCTGGCCCGATACCTTCACTACGTCCATGTCGTAGGGCGCGTCGTGGGCCATGGTGTTGCGGATGGTGATGTTCTCGGCGTCCACCACACGGATCAGCCCGTCTCCGGGATCGCCCGCGTCCAGGGTGCCATACACCTCGAACCCGTCCATTTCTGCGTCGTGCACGCCGTCGAAGCGCACCGCGCTCTCCTCACCGGAGAAAATCACCGCCGCCAATGGTCCGTCCGCGGACAGGATCCTCACACCGGTGGGCACCTCCAACCAGCTCTCGTTATACGTGCCGGCGTGCACGCACACTACGTCGCCCGGGATCGCCAGGGACATCCCCTGGTCGATGGTCGCGCACGGCGCATCCACGATCCCGCAGAGCCCATCGTCGACGCCGGTGACCGACACGTGAACCGACTGCGGCGTCTCACACTGGTCGGGCTCCACGCCCCCGTCCACGCTCCCGTCCACACCCACCGCGGCGTCCCACACCACCTGCCCATCTACGCCCATCTGAGCGTCCACCGTGCTCCCATCGCCACTCCCCTGCCCCGCGTCATCCCCACAGCCAACCCCAACCCCAACCCACACAGACGCCACCAACAACAGCAGTAGCCCGCGGCCGCCAACCCTCGCCAAACGCAAAGTCCAATCGCTCATCGAAATCCTCCCATGAATGCCGTAAGGGGATCTGGGCCCCAACAATACGGGTTTCAACTTGACAGAAATCATTGGTTTAGGCGACGTTATTCGGAACCTCAGCGGGGGCTTGGTAACCACCTGGGATGTATGCCTTCGTCGTTGCCAAGGTTGGGGCGATACGTTATTGTCCTGGGCCTGGAATTACCGTATTGGCGCTGGTCGGCGACGGTCGTGGGCGCCTTACTTTTCGTAGGAAAGGACATCTTCATGCACAGTAGGATCCTGATTCAGGTCGCCGCCGGAGTGTTGATCAGTCTCCTGGCCTGGCCGGCTCAGCAGGCGGTCGCCCAGAAATGCGCCGCGACCTCGGTGCGGAAAATCAAGAAGCTCAACATCGACGCCTTGGACGACAATGACCGCTGGGAGCTGAGCAAGGCACGCCAAAAGCTCGAGGACGCGAAGCTGGTGGCCCAGAGCCGCAAGTGTCTCACGCACCCCGAGCTCGCCGTCACCTACGTGATCCTGGGCGTGTTGGAGCAGCGGTCCCAGAAGCCGGTGGCCATGAAGGCTGCCTGGCTCAAGGCGCTGTCCATCAACCCGAAGGTGGTGCTTCACAAGCGCCTCCAAAGCGCCAAGCTGAACCGCCTCTTCGCCAGGGTAAAGGCCGGCTACAAGCCCGTGGCCCGAGTCGTAGCGCGCACCGGTGCTCTGGCGCCCAAGGGGCCGCCCAAGGGGTTTGAGCATGTGCCCATTCTCAATTGGGAAGAGGGTAAGACCCTCACCATCTCCGTGCGGTCGATGGACAAGATGGGGATCCAGCGGGTGAGCCTGTTTTACAAAACCGCCGCCGACGCCACACCTAAGCGGGTGGAGTTGATCAAGAAGGGCGCCGACAAGTGGTCCTGGTCAGTGGTCATCGAGGGCACCAAGATCCGCGGTAAGGAGCTCAAGTACTATCTGGTGGCCTACGCCACCGGGGACAAGGAAGCGGCGGCATCGGGAAACTCGGCGAGCATGCACATCATTGCGCTCACCAGCGCCGCCGTGGTCAAGCGCCGCAGTGGCGAGGAGAACCCCCTCACGGGCGGGCAGCTCCGACGACGTGCCGGACGGCGGGTGGCCGCCAGGCTCGACCACGCCTTGGAGGACCCGGACAGCCCTACAGAGCGAGCCACCACCGCTCCGAAGAAAACACCGGAGGAGCGCGAGCCAAGTGTGGTCAAAGGATTTGTGGGGAAAGCGCGAATTTTTGCCGCCCTGAGCGCAGGCACGGGTTTCGGGTTGATGACCGGTCGCACCGAGGTCACCGATGAGATCGCGCCCAGCAGTCCATCCCTGGGCAGCGTGTACACGCATTTTGAGCTCGGCTACCTGGTCACCCAGCAGTTCTCCATCAACTTCTCTTTCCGCCTGGGCTTCCTGTTGATCTCCGACGAGGTCAAGGATCCCGAGGACGGCGGATTTACCAAGCCGTTGGATCGCACCGAGCCCGCCGTGGGTGTGCGCAACAGCAACGACTTCGTGGGCCTTCTACGGGCGCGTTGGCAGTCCAAGCGGCTCCTGCGTGCGAACCTGCCCATCAACCTGCGGTGGTACGTGGGCGGCGGCATAGGCTACGGGGTCATCCGCCACCTGGTCAGCGGCCAGCTCGTGGATCCGACCACGGGCGGCACCAAGACTGTCCTGGACTCGGATCTATCCAAGGGCATCGTTCCCAACGCCTTCGCCGGCATCTCCATGTGCGTGGTACGGTCCTGCGCGGTGAACGTCCACGTTGAGGTCAACTACCTGGCCGCCTTCTGGTCCGACACGGACCTGAACACCCCCTTCCACATGGACTTCTCCCTCGGCGCGAACTTCGCGTTTTAAACCCACTCGCCCCCCGTTCCCCGCAACATCGACCACCTAAGGACCTGGGTTTGCCACCTCGGGTTACCTACCCGAGCTTCGCCTTGGCGGCGGCGCGGGCTTCGTCGAGGCGGGCGTCCATGCCCTTGGGATCGGGGCACGATCCCTTGGAAAAGTCTGGGCGACCGCCCCCTTTACCCACCAGGCGAACGAGCTCGGTGGCGTTGGCTTTTCCAGCGTCGGCCAGAGCCTTCGTGGCGAAGGCCACCAACGGCGGACGGTCTCCCCCGGCGGCGATCAAGCCCACGACCTGGTCCTGGCCACCCCGTAGAGCATCGGCCAGGTCGGCGGCCTGTTTCGCGTTGACCGCGTCGACCTGCGCGAAAATCAGGTGGACCTCGCCCACCTTCTCGGCCTCCTTCAGAAGCCGCTTCCGCAGCCCACCGACGTCTGCGGAGGCCTGACCGCCACCCTTTCGCAGCTTCTTGTTTTCAGCCACGAGCTTCTCCACCCGCGCCGGGAGCTGGTCCGCGGGCACACCGAGCTGCTTCGATAGGGTCTGGGTGACCTCACGAAGCTCACGCACGCGGGCAAGGGAGCGGGTGCGCGTCTCAGCCACGATGCGGCGCACTCCGGCGCTAGAGGCCTTCTCCGAGGTCACCTGGAACAGCCCAATCTCACCGGTGGTACGACAATGCGTCCCGCCGCACAGCTCAGCGGAGAAGTCCCCCACCGAGACCACCCGCACCTGATCCCCATACTTCTCGCCAAACAGCGCCGTGACGCCGGCCTCGATGGCCTCGGGGTAACTCTGCTCGACGATGGCCACCGGCAGGGTCTGGGCGATGGCCTCGTTGACCCGTCGCTCAATCTCCGTAAGCTGCTGCGGGGTGACCCCCTGGTCCAGGGTAAAGTCGAAACGCAGGTAGTCCGGATGCACCAGGGAACCCTTCTGGTTGGCATCGGCGGACACCACCTCGTGCAGGGCCCAATGCAGAAGATGCGTGGCCGTGTGGTTGGCCATGATGTCCCGGCGACGCTGCTCATCCACCCGAGCGGTGACCGTCTCGGGCAACCGCGCCAGGTCGACCTCCTCCAGGTCTCCCTGGTGCACCACGAGCTCGCCCAACCGCTGGGTGTTCTTCACAAGGAAACGGAACCCCGAGCCCTCCAGCACCCCCGTGTCACCCACCTGTCCGCCGGACTCCGCGTAGAAGGGCGTGCGGTCCAGCACCACGTACTCGTTGTCCACGATCTTGAGCAGCCGCGCCTGGGCGACCAATCCAATGTCGTCGGCGGACTCGGACTCCCAGTAGCCCAGAAACTCCGTAGCGGGCAACCCCTCAAGCTCCGTTGGATCCAGCCGCTGCTGCTGGGCGGCGCCCTTGGAACGCTCCTCGTGGATCTTGCGCGCCCGGTCCCAGCCCGCCTCGTCGAAGCCGAAGGAACGCTCACGGGCCATGAGCTCGGTGAGATCCCGCGGAAAGCCGTAGGTCTCGTAGAGCTTGAAAGCCACCTCTCCGTCGAGGGTGCCGCCAGCCTCCAGCTTGCTCACCACCTCCTCGAAGAGGCCCACACCGCGCTCCAGGGTACGCAAGAAGGCCCGCTCCTCGTACTCGATGACCCGCCCTATGTGCTCAACCCGCAGACCAATCTCGGGGAAGACCCCGTCGTAGAGCGCGGCCACGGCGGGCACAAGGCGGTGGATGAAGGGGGCCTGCTGATCCAGCACCTGGTATCCATACCGCACACCCCGTCGCAGCAGACGCCGCAGGACGTAGCCGCGGTCCTTATTGCTGGGCACCACATTGTCGGCGATGGCCACAGCCAGGGTGCGCACGTGGTCCGCCACCACTCGCAGGGCCACGTCCGTACGCTCCTGGGCGCCGTAGGCCACACCCGTGATTCGCTCCAACTCCGCGAATAAAGGCGCGAAAACATCCGTGTCGTAGTTGGAGGTCTTGCCCTGAACCACCGAAACGAGCCGCTCAAAGCCCATGCCTGTGTCCACGTGCTTGGCGGGAAGATCCTTGAGGGTGCCGTCCTCGAGGTGGTTGAACTGGATGAACACCAGGTTCCAGATCTCGATGAACCGGCCACAGTCGCCGTTAACGCCGCAGACGTGATCCGGATGGTCCTGGCGATCGCAGCCCGCCTCCCCCAGATCCAGATGGATCTCCGAGCAGGGGCCGCAGGGACCGGTGGCCCCCATCTCCCAGAAGTTGTCCTTGGATCCAAAACGCAGCACCCGCTCAGGGGGCAGGTTGGTCTGGGCGAGCCAGAGCTTCTCCGCTTCCTCGTCCGGGCCGAGGCCGAGCGACTCATCGCCGCCGTGTACCGTGGCGTAGAGATTGTCGGGGTCGAGGCCCATCTCCTGGGTCAGAAACTCCCAGGCCCAGCCGATGGCCTCGCCCTTGAAATAGTCCCCAAAGGACCAGTTACCCAGCATCTCGAAGAAAGTATGGTGGTAAGTGTCAACACCCACCTCTTCCAGATCGTTGTGCTTACCGGAGACCCGAATGCACTTCTGGGTATCGGCGCATCGAGTGTAGTCCCGACCGCCGGTGCCCAGAAACACGTCCTTGAACTGATTCATTCCGGCGTTGGTGAACATCAGGGTCGCGTCCCCATGGGGGACCACGGGGGCCGAGGGTACGATGTGATGCTCCCGCCCGGCGAAGTAGTCCAGAAAGCGCTGGCGGATATCATTGGCGGTCATCATGGCGCGAATGTCCTCGGGTGCTACGGATAGAACTCAATTCTATCGATTCAATGGGTCGTCTGCCTCGGCTTTGTAGCACATTTTGAGGATGTACTTTTGGGGCTGGAGCGTTATCTTGCCGACAGCGCATTTTTTGCAACGCTCGATCCGAGGTTCTTGCGATGATTCCCTATTTTGCTCCCGGGCCGTGGAATATCGGCCCCTTCACCATCCACGCCTTTGGCATCCTGGTGGGGCTCGCCATCATATTCGGCGTCACCATGACCCAACGGGACGCCGACAAACGCGGTCTCAGCCAGGCGATCATCTCCGAAGCCCAAATCTGGGCTCTGGTGGTAGGCTTCGTCATGGCCCACTGGGTGTCGGTGATCTTCTATTTTCCGGAGAGGGTCCGCCAAGACCCACTTGAGCTCCTTTACATCTGGAAGGGCATCTCCTCCTTCGGTGGTTTCCTCGGCGGCATCGGTGGACTGCTCTTTTACTTCAAGCTCAAGAAAGTGGACATCTGGCCGCACTTTGACTCTTTCGGTTGGGGATTCGCGTGGGCGTGGATCCTGGGCCGTATGGGCTGCAGCGTGGCCCACGACCATCCGGGCAAGGTGACGGATTTTATCTTCGCCGTGCAGTACCCGGCCTTCCCGGGGGCCATCCCCGGCGTGAACCAGCCCACGGGCGATGTGGCCCAAGCCGCACTGTTTAACAAGACCCTGCCCCTGGTGGGACGCTACGACCTGGGCATCTACGAGCTCATCTTCGCCATCAGCCTGGTGACCCTCCTGTTCATCTTCAACCGGAAGGCCAACCGTTTCGCTGGGTTCAACGTCACAATGCTGGCGCTAATCTACGCGCCGGTACGTTTCTTCTTCGACTACCTGCGGATCGTGGACAACAGGATCTTCCTGGGCATGACCCCGGGTCAACTCTTCGCCGTCGCCCTGTTCGGGCTCGGCATCTGGATGCTGGTCACCCGACTCAAGGCCGCAAAAGCAGCCGAGCAAGCGGGCGACGACAAAAACAAGGACCACAAGGACGGCGACAAGGGCACCGACTCCACCAAGTCCAAGGGCAAAAAGACCAAGGCGTCCAAGGCCCGCTCCCCCAAGAAACCAGCCCCCAAGAAACCGGCTCCCAAGGTCGAAAAGAAGACCCCCGACGACGGCGCCAGCAAAGGCGCCAAAAAGCGCGCCCGGAAAAAGAGCCGAAAGCGCCGTTAAGCCCGCTTAACGGCCTGACCCCTCCCATTACTCGCCCAGTAGTCGCCCATTACTCGCCCAGTAGTCGCCCATTACTCGCCCAGTAGTCGCCCATTACTCGCCGTCAATCGCTTCGGCCCGGCGCCCGGGCGTACCAGGGTAGTCGCAAAGTCGTGGTTGACCCGCTTATCAACGGTTGTCATGCCGAGCGAGCCCAAGGCGAGTCGAGGAATCTCTCCTACTTGCGTTGCTGAGAGATCCCTCCGCTTCGGTCGGGATGACACCATTATTCCGACTTTGCGACCGCCCTGCCGGGCGTACCTTGCTCTGATCCTGAATTCGTGGTTTGCTGTCAGGGTTCGGATACTTTGGGTAGACTATGGCGGATTCACGACAGAAATCCCAGGCAGGCCAGACAGAATCGTCCCTCGAACAAGATCACGGGCGGCTGGAACGCAAGCTCCAGGTCATCCAAGACGTAGCCACCGCCCTGGGCTCGACCCTCGATCTGGACCTCCTGCTCAACGTCATCATGGAGAAGACCACCGGGGTGCTGGACGCGGACCGATCCACGCTCTACCTCTACGACGAGGATCGCGCCGAGATCTGGTCCAAGGTGACCCAGGGCGGCGAAATCCATGAGATTCGCCTGAAGATCCCCGAAGGCATCGCCGGCTGGGTGGCCAAGACCGGTGAGACAGTCAACATCCCGGACGCCTACAAGGACGACCGCTTCAACCGGGACGTAGACAAAGCTTCGGGGTACCGCACCCGCTCCATGCTCACCATGCCCATGGTGAACACGCACGGCAAGGTGGTGGGCGTGGTCCAGGTCCTCAACAAGAGCGGCGAGCGGGCCTTTGAGGCCGACGACGAAGAGCTGCTCCGGGCGCTGACCTCCCAGGCCGCCGTCTCCATCGAGAACAGTAAGCTCTACCTATCCCTGGTGCTGCAAAACGCCAAACTCCTCGAGACCCAGGAGAAGCTCGAGCAGCGCATGTACGAGCTGGATCTGCTGTACCAGATCGAGCAGGAGTCCCTGGGGGCCGAATCCCTCGACGACCTGCTTCACCGCATCAACGCCAAGGCCATGGAGCTGGTGAGCGCCCACGCGGCCTCCATCGTCATGGTGAGCGAAGACCGCAATGAGCTGCACTTCCAGGCCTCCTCCGGACCCAAGGGTGCGCTCATGAGCACGGTGCGCGTGCCCCGGGGCACCGGCTTCGCGGGCTGGTGCATCGACCATGATTCACCCCTCATCGTCAACGATGTGGCCGCCGACGATCGCCACAACCGCGGCGTGGCGGACCAGGTGTCGTACTACCCGAAGGCCATCCTGTGCGTGCCCATCCGCGGAGACCAGGGCGTGCTGGGGGCCCTGGAGCTGCTGGACAAAGTCGGCGACGGTCAGTTCGACGACAACGATCTAAAGCTCTCCAGCCTCATCGCAGGCCACGCCGCCAAGGTGATCCAGCTCGCCCGGGCCCGGGAGGTGCACCTCCAGGAGAGTCGCCTGGCGGCAATCGGGCAGATGCTCTCGGGCGTGTTGCACGACTTCAAGACCCCCATGACCATCGCCGCGGGCTACGCCCAGCTACTGCCCACCACGAACTCAGACGAGCGCCGTACGGAGTTCAGCCAACAGATTCTCAAACAGTTCGAGATCATGGACTCCATGGCCCGGGAGGTGCTCGCCTTCGCCCGTGGAGACTCCCAGCTCCTGGTGCGCAAGGTGTACCTGCACTCCTTCTTCGCCGAATTGAAGCAACACCTGACCAAGGAGTTCGAGGGCAAAAACATCGAGCTCCTGTCGGATACGCCCTACCAGGGGCTGGCCTTCTTCGACGAGGGAAAGATACGCCGGGTCATCCACAACCTGGCCACCAATGCTTCGCGGGCCATGCCCAAAGGCGGCACCTTCACCTTTCGGAGTGACCGTCCGGAGCCGAGCAAGCTAGTGCTGTCATGTTCCGATACAGGCGTGGGAATCCCCGACGACCTGGAGGGACGACTGTTCCAGCTCTTCGCCTCCTCAGGCCACGAAGGCGGCACCGGCCTGGGGCTGGCCATCGTGAAGAAGATTGTGAACGACCACAAAGGTGAAATCAGCTACGAAACCGAGCAGGGAAAGGGCACTTGCTTCACCATCACCCTTCCCCTCGACCACCCGGATCTGGCCAACCAGGATGCCGATACAATCGATCTCATCGACTCCGAACCTCTACTCAGCTAGCCTGGTGGCTGCTGTCTTGGGCCTGATGGCCGCCGGCTGCACCGAGAGCAGCCAGCCCCTCAAGCGTCAAGCCGGCGAGAAACCCAAAGCCACCATGGGCGCTCGGCCTGTGTTCAACCCGGACAAGCCCGGCGCCTCCAACGCCGCGCGATCCATCAGCCAGGCCCTGCAGATCAAGCGCGGCAAATCCGCTCTGGCTCGGCAGAAACCCACGTTGGCGCTCACCCACCTGCGTCAGGCCCTCGCCACCTTACCGGGCTCCCCACGCAGCGCCGAAATCCACCTCCTCATGGGGCGCGCCTTTGACATGGCCGACCAGGCCCAGCAGGCCATGGTGGCCTACGAAAAAGGCGTCGCCGTGGAGCCCTCCAATCCCGCGGGACACTACCTGCTCGCACACTCGTACAAGGCGTCCAAGCAGCTGGGACGAGCGTACGCCTCCATCCAGCGGGCGGCGTCCCTGGCGCCCAAGGTGCTCGTCTACCAATTCGACCGGGTGACCATCGAGCTCGATTTGGGAAGGAAGAAACAGGGCGAGCAGTCCTACCGCGGCTACGAAAAGCTCCGCAACGACTACATCGCCCAGCTCAAGGGCGGTCAGGATCCAAAGCGCCTCGCCGCGACGAACGCCCTGGGATCGGTGCCTTCGGACCCAGTCAACATCCGCGCCCTCCTCGACGCCCTCGGTGACAAGAACCCCGCCCTGCGGACGGCGGTGGCCCATGCCCTGGCCGACTCGGGCAGCGGCGACGCCACCCTTCGCAAGGGGCTCTCAGCCCAACTCGCCGTCGAGAAGGACCCTGGCGTCGCGCGGGCCATCCGCACCGCCCTCGGCAAGCTCCCCCTGCCGCCGAATAAATCTACGCCCTGAAGCACCCGAAACCGACTCAGGAATAGGTCGGTCAGCTCAGCGCTGTCTCACAACCGGCTCCAGATTGGCCTTCCAGAGATCCTCGACGAGCAGACGCAGCATGGCCCGCGTATCGGCGTCCTTGACGATGAACTTCACGCCGTGGCCCGGCGGGTACATGCCGCGACCCCTGCTGATCCACACAACCTGACCCGTCACGGGGATCTCGTGTTTACCGAAGAGCAGGCGATGCTTCACCGTATCTCCGAGCTTTTCCGTGGCCCGGGTTTGGACGAACATGCCCCCCACGGAGATGTCCAACACCACTTCTCCTCCGGCGCACCGGATGTCCGACGGGTAGCGCACGGCGCGCTCGCCCCATTGCTTGTCGCCAAGGCGCCGACGCTGCTCGATGATCTTGTCGATGACCCGCCCGGTGGCGTCATCCTGCGTGGCGAAGCGCACGCCGAAGCCCGCGGGATGCTCCGCCTCGCCCGGAGAGAGCCAACTGACCGCGCCCGCTACACGCACCTCGTGGCCGTCGATCTCGAAGAGCCACTTCCCCTCCTTGCCCACCTCGGGTGGATTGTCGTGCTGTATGAACATGCCGTGCCGGGAGATGTCCAGCGCTCGGCCTCCCCCGCGCACCGGGGCGTCAATCGCATAACGCGGCTCGCTCTCCCACCAGCGGACACGCGGATTGAAGTACGGTGTCCGGATCTCCCGCTGCAGCAGCAAGGCCGCCACCACCATGGGCACCGCAATAATGACAACAGACGTCCACAGCCAGGCATCACTCACGTCCTGCGCCCGAAACAGCGACACGCCAACACTAAAAGCCACCATTCCCAGGGTGGCCGCCAGGGCGAGCCACCAGCTCCAGGCTTTGGTGTGGTACACGGCGTAGGCCGCAAACCAAGCAAGGGCCGTGACCGCCAGGTTCTCCCCCGCGAAGATCAACGGTCGGGAGGACCAGACAAAGGACTTCAGCGCATCGCCTACGCCACCGGGCCCCAACTGTAGGATCTGAAAGATCATGAGCAGCGGATAGACTACGCAGGCCGCCGCGAAAAGAACCACGATCAACGGTCGCTTTTTCATCGAACTCTCCAGCCGTCACCTACCCCCACTCATGGCACGGATCCCACGGGATTCCAAGCAGAGCGCTGGTGCACTTACAGCCGAAGTCCACTTCTGGGTTGTGGTGCTAGTAGGTACGGACGGGAATCAGGATGGTCTGGCTGGAGCCCGAGAAGCGGGGGAAGCGCAGGCTACGTACGCGACGCAGGGCGCAACTACCGGCGGGGGTACCCTTGAATCGGCCTTGGACGCGGGCGGAGGACACCCGACCAGAGGCGCCGGAGACCGTGAGCCGCAGCCGGATGGCGGCGCGACCAAATCCGAACCGGCGCAGACACGCCTGCACTCCGCTCCGGGCCCGGCTTGCTCCCCGAGAGATCGCCGATGCGGGGATACGAGCCGGCAGCGACGCGGTTGCAGCGGGCTTGGCGCTCTCGCCGGAAGCCGCGACCTTGAGCATCCGATAGGTATCCCCAGCAGGGGCCATGGAGCCCTTGGACGTAACGGCCTCGGTGACGACGCCCTTGGACTTGGTCGGAGCGGTCTTGGCTGAGGCGGCACCGAGGGTCGCGTAGAGCGAGTATCCCGGGGCCGTGACAACAGGCTTCTCTTCGTCGGCGTCGCGATCCTTGGACCGCCTCGAACGCTTTTTCCTCTTGCTCCGCTTGCTCCGCTTGCGCTTCACTTCACGGCGCTCGTCACCGGCGGGGGTCACCGCGAGTTCTTCGGCGGGCGTGGAAGAAGCGACGACTACCAACTCCGTACCCGGGGCCGTTTTGGGCGCCTTGGTCGGGATGCTCGGCTGGGCTGCCGACGGCTTGGTCACCGAGGGCTCGGTGGCGGGCGGCAAGATGGCTAGGCTCGCCTTGGGCGGGCCCGGAATGAACCCAGAAGCGGCGGTCGGGGCCTTGGATCCAGGTCGAACAATACTACCGGAGTACCAGAGCGCGCCCAGGGCAGACAGCAACGCCACCACCACTATGGCCCCCAGAGCGCCCGGGAGAGCCCACACGTTCCGGCGGGGCGCCGCCATGGCGGCCTCGGAAGGGAGCACGCCCGGCGGAAGCATTACCACGTCCGACATCTTCGTCGCGTCCGCGTACATCGACGGCTTGGGCCGTTTCGCCAAGTCCTCGTTGACCTGCCTAAGAAAGAACAGTCCCGAGGTCTCCACGCATTTCTCCAGCGGGGGAGATGGCCAGGCCTTAGAGCGATCCCCAAGCCCGAAGTCCGCCCACCAGTCGTTCATCTTAGGAGGCGCTTCGTCAACGGCCTTCAGATCCTCGGAGCTGATACGTTTGTCATCAATCGTTAACGTGTGGCTCATGATTTTTTCTCCGGTCATTACTCCGAAAAGTCCCGATTTCACATGTAGGCTCATGTGGGATCATCTATGTCCAGGTATGTGCCACACCTTCAACAAAGTCAAGAAAAACTTTAGACAATCTTTTGTAGCGAACGCTACGTTTTGATGAGGTCGTATTGACGGGACCCGAGGCCGATCTTCTCAGCGTGAACAAGTATTCCCCTGTAATCGCGCCCATATAGACGATGAATAGTATCCCCATCGGCAGGCTCGGACTGCAGCGGGGCCCCTGGAAGAACCGGTGCCGAATTAATAAGATCCAGCGCCGCCTGATCGATCGCCACGGGATCCGTAGACACCAAAAACCCCAAGTTCGGCACAAAGGCAGGGTTGGTGCAGTCCATGCAATCACAGTCCGGCACCACATCCATGATCACGTTTACGAAGCCCAACTTCCCGTCCTTGCCCGAGGCGGCGGCCCAGGCGTACTCGGCGGTCTTCTCGAGCAGCGGCTCCTGGGCGGTCTCCCAGTTGATGGGGATGGCCTGCTCGGGGCACGCCGCTACGCACTCCCCACAACCGATACACAGGTGCTCATCGATGGAGGCCACCTGCTTTCCTTTTTTGTGGTCCGGAGGCGGTTCCCGGTAGGTGATGGCGTCCACCGGACAGACCTGCCCGCACTTCCGGCAGCCCACGCACTTGTCCACAGCCACGCTGGGGTGCAGGTCCTGATGCAACACATGCTTGCCTGCCGGCGTGCAGCAGCCCATACCCAGGTTCTTAAGGGCGCCGCCATACCCGAACAGCAGGTGGCCCTTCACGTGGGACAGCACCAGCATGGCGTCGGCGGTGTGGATGGCCGAGGCGATGCGCGCCGTCTCCACCCGCGTACCCACGTCCACGTCCACGTCCACACCATCGAGCCCGGTGAGCCCATCGGCCACAATAAGAGGGGCCCCCAAGGTCTCGCTGGTGAACCCGTTTGCGGTGGCCGCCGCCAGGTTGCCGATGGCGTCATGACGCGCCGCGCGGTACAGCACGTTGGTATCGGTGACGAAGGGGCGTCCCCCCGCCTCGTGGATGTGATCCACCAGGAGACGCGCATAGGGCGGTCGCAGGTAGGCCAGGTTGCCCGCTTCCCCCCAGTGGACCTTCACCGCCACCAAATCGTCGGTGGTGACGATGCCGGTCAACCCGGCGTTGACGAGCTTGCGTAGCTTCTTGAGTAGACCGCTCCCCATCCGACTGTGAGCGTCGCAGAAATAGACTTTGCTCTTCATTGGTACTCCAGGGCGAAACCAGGGCGAAACCTGGGCTACTCCATGATCTCGCGCAGCAGGGCCATCAACATCTTGGGCGTGTAGGGCTTATGCAGAAACCCCGCCAGGTGCTCCTGGTCCCCACCAAACCGCTCCGCCGCTTCATCCAGGCCGTATCCGCTGCAAAGTACTACGGTCAGATCGTCGCGCAAGACGCGCATACGCTGAAAAGTCTCCACGCCGTCGAGGTCGGGCATGGTGAGGTCCAGCAGCACCAAGGCAAGATCGCCGCCACGTGCCTCCACGATGTCGAGGGCCGCACGGCCGCCCTCAGCGGTGACCACCGCAAAGCCGTGATGGGCGAGCACCAGCTCCAACCCCTCCCGGCTCAGCCGATCGTCATCCACCACCAGCACCAGCCGCCCCGCGCCGTCGAGATCCTCCACTTCGGGCTCGGAGGCCACCTCGGGCGGGGGGACCCTCGACACCACGGGGATCACCACCCGCACGCGAGTCCCCCGCCCCACCTCGGAGTCCACAACCACTGCCCCACGGTGAGCCCGTACGATGCCCAGAACGGCGGCCAGACCGAGACCACGGCCGGTGAATTTCGAGGAGAAGAATGGCTCGAACATGCGCGCCACGGTCTCTGAATCCATGCCGCTGCCGTCGTCCTCTACCTCTACATACACAAATCTTCCATGGAGCGCCTCGTCACCGAGCACGGCCCGACTCAGATACTCCTCGTCACAGCGCATGATCCCGGTTCGCAGGGAGACCCCGCCGCCATCCGGGCCCAGAGCCTCGGCGCCATTGCTCACGAGGTTCATCACCACCTGCCGGAGCTGGGACACGTCCGCCAGCAGGGTCGGCAGGTCCTCGGCGAGGAGCTGCTCCAAATGCCCATTCAACGGCACGGCGGCGGCCAGGAGGCTGGCCATCTCCGAGACCACCTCGTTGAGATCCACCGGCTCGGCGTTGACGCGCCCCTTACCCGCGTAGGCCAGCATCTGGCGGCACAGGTCCGCGGCCTGGCGGGTGGCGGTGTCCATGTCGTCCACACGCGCCATGGCCAGCGACCCCGCCGGCAGGTCCCTGCGTACCACGGACATGTTGGTCATCAGGCCGTGTAGCAGGTTGTTGAAGTCGTGAGCGACCCCCCCCACCAGCAACCCCAGGCTATCGAGCTTCTGGGCGCGCTGTACCTGAGCTTCGAGGGCGACCCGCTCCGACTCGATACGCTTGCGCTGGGTGATGTCCCGGGTGACGCCGAGGTACCCCACCGGATGCCCCTCGTCATCCCGTATCAGCGACACGGTGGTCTCGGAGGGCAGCGTGGAACCGTCCGCACAGATGAGGTCCATCTCTCCGGTGACCGGAAAACCCGGGAGACCCTCCAGCTCGGCCTCCATGGCCGATCGCATGCCCGCGGCCGCTCGTTCAATGGACTCCGGGGTCATCCGTTGGTCGAACCGATGCCGACGAACCTCCTCCAGGGAGTAGCCGCGAAGCCGGGCCTCGGAGGGGCTCACATAGGTCGCGTTGAACTCCAGGTCCATGGTCCAGATGATGTCGCCGGCGTTCTCGGCCAACAGCCGATACTTCTGCTCACTGTCACGCAAGGCCGCCTCGGACTCAATGCGCTCGGTGATGTCCGAGCACAAGATCATCACCGCCGCCTCGCCCCGGTAGCGGACCTCACTTCCGGCGGCATCCATCCAGCGCACCGCGCCGTCTCGTCGGATAAACCGAAAGACAGCCACTGCGCGCTTGCGCACGCCCTCGAAGACGGCCTGGTATACCCCCATGGCCTGTTCCAGGTCTTCGGAATGAATGAGCGCCGCTACGTGTTCGGCGTCCATGGCCAACAGCTCGTCCACCGGGTAATCAAGCATCTCCGAATAGGCCTGATTCACCACCACGAGCCGCGGAGGCAAGCCCTGACTGATCATCATGCCCATGACGGACTGATCCATCAGCGAACGATAGACGTCCTGAGCAAACTCCACATCGCCCTGTCCCCGATCCTTGGATTCGACTCTCTCTGACATGCGCCAGCCTTATTCTTAACAGCCGATAGGTATGCTAGGCGGTTCCCCCTGGAATTACCACCTTGCATTAATGGGAATACAACCGAAGGGTCGGGTGTTTACAGACACGCCCCCATTTTGGTATACACGGAGCCGCACTCTCGAAGGAATGTAATTCATGAGTAATTCTGAAGTGATCCGTATCGAAGGACTCACAAAAGAATACCCGGAGACCGTAGCTGTGGACCGGATCAGCTTCTCGGTGTCACGGGGCGAGGTGGTAGGATTTCTCGGGCCCAACGGCGCCGGAAAAACGACCACACTCAAGATGTTGACCTGCTTCATGCCGGCCACCTCTGGGAACGCCACCGTAGCCGGGTTCGATATCGCCACGCAGTCACTCCAGGTGAGACGTTCCATCGGCTACCTGCCGGAGCACAACGCTATCTATGATGAGATGCGCGTGGCGGAGTACCTGCGCTTCCGGGCAGCGTTGAAGAAGGTTCCCTGGCGCAAGCGAGGAGAGTATGTGGATGAGGCCATCCACATGTGTGGTCTCAAGGAGGTTGCCCAGCGGGTCGTCGGCCAGCTCTCCAAGGGGTACCGGCAGCGGGTGGGACTCGCCGACACCGTGGTGAGCAAACCTCCGGTGCTGATCCTCGATGAGCCCACCTCGGGCATGGACCCGGGGCAGATCGTGGAGGTGCGGGAGCTCATCCGGCATCTGGGCAAGGAGAACACGGTGCTGCTGTCTACGCACCACCTGCCCGAGGTGGAGCATATCTGCGACCGCGTGGTGATCATCGACCGGGGGCGCATCGTGCTCGACGCCACGCTGGCCGAGATCCGGAAGTCGCCGGAGGGGAAGAAGCGGAGCCTGGAGGAGGTCTTTCTGGATGTGACGGAGACGCCTTCGTCGTTCTGGCATCCGGAGGTCGAGGAGCCTGAGGAAGAGCCTGAGGAAGAGCCCAAAGAGAAACCTAAAGAAACACCTGAAGAAAAGCCAGAAAAAGCGCCTGGAAAAGAGCCTAAAGAGGAGCCAGAAGTAGAGCCAGAAGCAGAAAAAGACGAGAACGGGGATGGGGATGGGGATGCTGAGGAGGACCGCTCATGAGCTACACTCCAAACACCTTTGCATCTCTCGCCACCTGGCTCAATACGCCCAAGGGCTTTCTTATTACCATGTTGGGTGTGGCCGCGGTCCTGGTGGCGCTGGGTTTCTTTACCAGCACCATGACCATCGCCTGGCGGGAGCTGAAGCGTCACTTCCGCTCCCTGCCCTCCTACCTGGTGCTCGCCATGTTCCTGCTGTACCAGGGCGTCGTGTTCTTCATGTTGATCCACCTGCTCAACACGCCGAACGCCGAGCCGAGTCCCCCCATGCGTTGGTTCTTCGGCGGGGTGATCTGGTTCTATCCGTTGTTCGTCTTTGTGGTGTCCATCCTCACCTGCCAGCTCCTGGCCACCGAGCAGCGCGAGCGGACCATTGAGCCGCTCATGACGGCGCCCGTGAGGGAGTCGGAGGTGGTGCTGGGCAAATTCATCGGCACCATGGGCTTCTTCATGTTCATGTGGGCCTGGACCATCGTCTACATCGTGATCCTCAAGTACGCCGGCGGGGGTCAGCAGATCAACCCGGGTCCCATCATGGCCAGCTACGTGGGCACCATGCTCATCTCGGGTCTGGGCGTCGCGCTCGGGCTGTTCTTCTCGTCGATTACCCGGGACATCATCCTGTCTTTGGCCGCGACCTTCATCAGCCTGTTCCTCGCCTTCATCGCCAAGCTCCTGATGGTCTTCGACGTGGTCAAGACCCAGGGGGACAAGCCCGGCAAGTTCATGGGCATCGTCTCTTCCGAGTGGGTGGTCAAGCTCCTCGAGCACACCATGATCATCGACTTCATGGATGACTTCTCCCAGGGCATCGTGGACTCACGAAACGTGATCTACCTGCTGTCGGGTACCGCCTTGTGCCTCTTCGCCGCGGTGCGCGTCCTGCAACTCAGGAAGTGGAGGTAGCCATGTCGAAGCTCAAGGACATCCCCAAGTCCCCAAAGAAATCGCCCCGACGCGGCTTCCTCACCAGCCGCTTCATCAACCATGATCTGGGCGGGACCCTCACCGGCATCCTGGATATTCTGGTGGTGTGCGGCCTGTTCATCACCGTCAACGTGGCAGTGTCCCGCCCAGGCTGCTCCTGGAATCACCGCGGGGACTGGACCGCCTTCGACCGCGCCAAGCGGGTCTTCGCCCTGTCGCCCAAGACGGTGAAATACCTCGGCGAGCTGAACAAACCGGTCACCGTGGTGGTCCTCTACGCGCCGCCCCAGGGCCAGAAGGACTACGCCGTAGCCGAGTCCGTCAAGGAGCTGCTCACCCGCATGGAGCGGCGCACCCGGTACCTGCGCGTGGAGAGCGTCAATGTCGTGAGCGAGCCATTCAAGGCCAAGAAGCTCCTGGACAAGCACAAGGTCAAGACCGACCCGGACGCCTTCACCAACCCGACCATCGGTGGCACCGGCGGTGGCCAGGTGTTCTTCATCAGCGACAAGCGCAAGAAGTCCGTGAGCTTCAACGACATCGCCACCTACGCCCTCAAGAAGGAAAAACAGAAGGACCAGGCGAAGAACCAGTCGAAGAAGCCCCAAACCGCTGACTACCGACTCCAATACTTCAGCGGCGAGGAGGTGTTTCTAAACGCCCTGATCACCGTCACCCAACAGCAGCAGCCCCGGGTGTGCTTCACCTCCGGCCACGGCGAGGCCTCCATCAAGGGCTTCACCGCCTTTGACCTCTCCTTCGCCGCGGAGCTGCTCAAGCAGCAGAACTTCGAGACCGAGACCGTGGACAAGATCTCCGGTCAGGTGCCCGTGCGCTGCGACGTCCTGGTGGTGGCCGGGCCGCGGGTGGCCCTCGCCGAGAGCGAGGTCTCCTCCATCCAAACCTACCTGGCCCGGGGCGGCAAGCTCCTGTTCATGACCCGCACCCTGGACGTCACCGGCCAGGCCTGGTCCAGGTCCGGCCTCGAGGAGCTGCTCGCCAGCTACGGCGTCCGTGTGGAGGACGCCGCGGCCATCGACTCCAAAACGGCCATCCGCGGCATCCCGCCCAGGGACCGCACCATCTCCCCGGTGTCCTGGTTGGTGCGCGACGGCTGGAGCGCCAAACACCCCATCGGTCAGGCCATGCGCGGCAAGGTCATGCGGGTGGACTCCCCGCGCGCCCTGGTGAGCGTGCCACACCCGAACATGGACACCCAGGCCATCCTCACCACCCAGTCCAAGGGTGCGGCCGCCTGGGGTGAACGGGACCTCTTCGGCTCCACGGCCCAATACGACGCCAAGCGCGACATCAAGAGCCCCGTGGCCGTGGTGATGGCCAGCCGGGAGCTGGCGAAAAAAGGCGAAAAGAAGAGGCGCGCCCGGGTCATGGTGCTGGGCACGCACCTGCTGGTAGCGAACTATAAGCTGTCGCCGAACCAGCCCTCCTTCGACTACACCAAGGAGTTCGTGCTCATGGCCTTCAACTGGCTGGCCGAACAGGAGAGCCTCGTGGCCCTCGCCCCCCGGCGCCCCGAGCACGTGAAGCTGAAGCTGAACATCCAACAGGTGAACCGCATCGCCCGGCTGGTCGTGCTCTGGCTGCCCCTGCTGGCGGTGATGCTCGGGCTGCTCGTGTGGCTCATCCCCGGCGCGTCCTCAAAGCGGGGCCGTGCCCGAAAACTCGCCCGAAAGACCGATAAACCCGGAGGTGCGAAATGACCATCCTGGGCATGCATCTTTCGACCCTGCTGTTTCTCATGTCCCTGGTCGCCTTCGTGGCCGGCATCCTCTTCCTGGCCACCGAGTGGCGTACGGGAGGGACCCGGTACGTCACGGCCAACGTGATCACCGGGACCATGGCCCTGCTGCTCGGGGTACACAAGTGGATCCACAAGCTGACGATCCTACACGTGGTGGTGGTGGTGGCCTGCTACGGCGTGGCCCTGGGGCTGTTTCTACTCATCGTGCAGTGGCGAACCCGGGGTCCGCGGTACCTCGTGACGGTGATCCTATCGAGCGTCACTCTGATCTTCGCCGGCTGGCAGCTCGGGTACAAGCCGCCACGCAAGCCCAAGGGGTACGAGTCGGTCAAAAACCGCGTGGTGAAGACCTTCGACCAGTCCAAGGCCACGGTCCTCACCCTGCGCCGCCACGGCAAGACGGTGACCCTCACCAAAAAGAAAGGTCAATGGCTCATCACCGTCCCCGTGGTCTTCCCGGCCGACGGTGACGCCGTGGAGAATCTGCTGACCGAGATCAAGATGCTCGACATGCACCGCACCCTGCCCGGCCCCCGCACCAAGGCGGCCTACGGGCTGGGCAAAAAGGCAGTGCAGATCATCGTCCACGGCGCCACGCCAAAGCCCCTCACGCTCACCCTCGGGGCCGCCGATGTCACCGGTGCGCGCATCTACCTCGCGGTGAACGACAACCCGAAGGTGCTGCTGGTCAACAAGCACTTCGTCGAGGCCATGAGCAAGGACACCGACGAGCTGCGGGAGTCCGCCGCCCTCTCCTTTAAGGAGAAAGACGTGCGCGGGGTGGACCTGGTCACCGCCACCGGCAAGCGCGCCCGGCTGACGGCGAAAAAGAAGGTGTGGACCCTGCACCTGGGCGCCGATCAGCTCGGCCAGCGCGCCAACGCCAAGACCGCCGAGAACCTCGTGCGCAAGCTCAAGGATCTGCGAGCCACGAAGTTCCTGGCCGACGGTGCCGCGGCCTTTGCGAAATACGGACTCCAAAAGCCACTGCAGACCATAACCGTGGACGACGGAGCCAAGCACGTGCTGGTGCTCGGCGGCCCCTGCCCCAAGCGGCGCAACGACCGCCTCGCCGGACGCCGGGGCCAGGGCCAGGGCCAAGGAATGTACCCAGCCGTCTTCTGCCTGCGCGCCAAGGAGCTCAAGGACCTGGTGGTCAACCCTGACGACCTGCGAGACGCCCGGCTCACCGGCGTGGCCGAGGCCACGGTCAAGCGCATCACCCTCACGACGGGTGCACGAAAGCTCGACCTCAAAAAGAAGGACCTCGACTGGGAGGTGGTGACGCCCAAGAACGCGAAGCTGCCCAAGAGCCAAAAAGCCGCCGGCGTGGAGGTGGAAAAGTACATCCGAGAGCTCGGGGCCTTCACCGTGCTCAAGTTCCTGCCGCCGCCCGCCGAGGGGTTGGCGAAGTACGGCCTCGACAAGCCGCGGGCCGTGCTCACCCTCGTGGAGGACAACGGACGCAAGGAGATCATCCGTCTGGGCGGAGAGGACGCCGACAAGAACTACTACGCCCAGCGCTCCGGAGAGCAGATGGTGGTGGTCATTCACCGCTCCGCCGGCGACCTGATCCAGCCCACGCTCCTACGCTTCCGACAACGCAACCTCCTGTCCTTCCGCAAGGAGCCCACCGAGGCCGTGCGCATCGTCGCCCGCTCCGGACCCATCACCGAGGAGGCCGTGTACGAAGGCGGCCTGTGGACCCTCAAGAGGCCCGCCCAGGTCAAGGTGGACATGGACGGCCTCGACGCGCTGCTCTCCGTTCTCGCCTTGCTCCAGGCCGAGCGGTTCGTCTCCCCCACCGCCAAACCCGCCCACGGCCTACAGACCCCCACCCGGATCATCACCGTGGACCTTGAGGTCGAGGACATCGCCGCCGCCGCAAAGCCCGGCGTCACCCCCAAAACCAAGAAACAGTCACACACCATCAGAGTGGGCGCCGACGCTCCCAAGGGCGGCTGCTTCGCCCAGATGCAGTCCTCGGGCGGCTCCACAACAACCACCACCCCGAACGGTCCCGTCTTCCTCCTGGCCGCCAACGCCTGTAAGGACCTCCGCGCCCTGCTGGCCAATCGCCGCCTGGCCGAGCTCCGCCTCTCCCAGGTGGCCGGCCTCCGACTCACCCGGGGCGGCGGCACCGAAAAACTGGAGCGCCGCGACAAGCACTGGAACCGAACCAACGGCCCCCGGGTCAACACGACCACCGTAGAGAACCTGCTCACCGACCTCGCCCGAATGCGCGCCCTCCGCGTCGTCGCCTACGGTCTCCCCAAACCCCAGCACGGCCTCGCCCAACCCAAAATCGTCGTCGAGGTCCTCCTCAAGGACAACAAGAAGACCGCCAAGCCCATCCTCCTCAAGATCGGCGCCCCGGTAAAACAGGGCAACAAGGTCATCGGCCACTACGCCCTACGCACCGACCGCAAGCTCATCTACCTCCTGGACATCCGAGACGTAGAGACCTTCCGCAAAGCCAAGTTCTAGCTCCTGAATTTCACCAGGCGGCCACTCGGGGACCAGAAACATGAGCAGCCCAAACCAGGAAATTGTCATGCGGCCCATCGGCGTAATTCGCTCGCCACACCGCACGCCGGCCGGGACTCCGATCCAGCCGACCTACGCCCAGGAGGCCGAGGGCGAGATCATCGTTCATGAGGACTTTGAGCCGGCGCTCGCGGACATTGAGGGGTTCGAGCACATTTGGCTCCTGTACTGCTTCGACCGAGCCGGGCCGGTTAAGCAACGGGTCGTGCCCTACCGTGATACGCGAGAACACGGCCTCTTCGCGACCCGGTCACCGTGCAGACCCAACCCCATAGGAATGTCAGTCGTTGGGCTCTTGGGCCGGGAGGGCAACGTGCTGAGGGTTCGCGGGCTGGACATCCTCGACTCGACGCCGCTGCTCGATATCAAGCCCTACGTCCCCGAGTTTGACGCCTACCCCACCTCCAGTGCGGGCTGGCTCGACGACCGCCGCGAGGATCGACGCATGGCGGACGAGCGTTTCCACGACTCCTAGACGGATGTTGCCAAAAGCTTGAGGTCGGAGGCTTGAGGTCGGAGGCTTGAGGTCAGACGCCCAGGAAGAGGCGGTTGCCGAAGTTTCGTTCGAGGTTGGACTCGAAGATCTTGCGGGCGGAGGTCTCGATGTCGTAGGCGACCCGGAGGTACTCGAAGGTGCGGGTCTCGGTGTCGAAGATGGTGTAGCTGGCGCGGTTGTCGTAGTCGCGGGGTTGGCCCACGCTGCCCACGCCGATGATGTACTTGTGGTCCGGCCGGACCTGGAACTTGGTGGCCACCACCGCGTGGACCTCGGTGCGGCTCAGGGCGAAGGCCTTGCACAGGTGGGAGTGACCGATGAAGGTCACCGCGGCCAAGTCGTCGTAGTACGGCAGACAGCTCTGGGCCTGCTCGATGGAGAAGATGTAGTCGAACTCCTCGAGGTTCAGCGGAGAGCCGTGGCAGTAACAGCGGTCCTCCTCGCGAAACTCGTAGGGTAGGCCTGTCAGCCAGGCTCGATTGGCCTCGGTGAGCGCCGAGGAGTGGTTGTCCAGGACGTGACGACAGGCCTCGTAGTAGAAGGCGTAGTCCATGCGGTCGACCACGGCGGCGTCATGATTGCCGAGCACAGCGCGACCCGCCGCCTCGCGGACGATGTCACAGCACTCGTTTGGGCTCGCGCCGTACCCCACCGTGTCGCCCAGGTTGACCAGCTGGTCTACCCCGTGCTCCTTGAACTTGTCCATGGTCGCCGTCAGCGCCTCTATGTTGGCGTGGACGTCGCTAAATATGCCAATTCTCATACAAATCCCGCTGCTTGTCCGATGGGCAGCCGCTTACCCACGGCGTATACGGTACCCCAACCTAACTTCGGAATCAAGGCCACAAAAATATTCAGAGGGATAGCAAGTCAGCCCTCTTCAGGAAGGGGCTCCTCACCCATCACATCACCGTTTTGTACGATGGCTTCCTCCTCGAGAATATCCTCCTCATCCAGCTCCGCCTCGTCCTTTGCGCGCGCGTCGAAAAACCGCCGGGAAAAAAAGAGCACGGGCTGATCCCGGGCCGGCAGATCCTCTTCGGCGTCATCCTTCTCCCCTCGCCTTTCGCTGAGGATGTCCAACGCTCGCCGGGCTACGGTGGCTGCGTCTTCGTCTCGGCTTCCAGACAGCTCCACCAGCAGGTCTCGCTGGCCGCTTTCCTGGGAGATGGCAGCCATGGCGTGGGACAACCGCTCCCACTGCTGGCCGGATGCATGACGGACGTGGGACGCCACCGCCATGAGCGCCCCGGGGCCCAGATCGCCCAACCCCTGGGCCACCTCTATCCAGATCTCCGTGGGCTCGTCGAGCAGCAGCTCCACCAGCTCCTCAGCGGACTGGTCGTCGCCCACGACTCCCAGGGCCAGGGCGCTTCCCTGACGGATAATGGTCGAGCCCGAGCGCAGGCTCTTGTGCAACATGGGCACCATGTCTGGGCCCAGGCCCACCAGGTGCGGAAAGAGCCGGATAATCTCCGACTTGCGCATCTCCTCCAGGGTGGTGAAGAGCTCCGAGCCCGCTTGTATCTCCTCGCGTCGACATAGCTCCAGGGCCGCATCCAGGCGGGCGCCCTCGTCCGCCAGCATGGCCACCAGCTCCGCGGGCGCCATCTCTTTCAACTCTCCCTCGGACAGAGATGAGCCGTCGGGATCCACCTGAGGCTCCCCAGAAACCACCCCCTCGTCCGGCTCATCGGCCAGAATGAGATCCTCGGCATCCACCTCCTGCACATCCGAGTCGTCCACCTCCTGTACGTCCGAGTCGTCCACCTCCTGTACGTCCGAGTCGTCCACCTCCTGTACGTCCAGGTCGTCCACCTCCTGCACGTCCGGGTCCTCCTCCTGGTCCGCGGCGTCTTCCCCTACCTCACGATCCATTTCTCCATTGTCGGACTCGGCGAACGCCTGGCGTTTGGCCGCCTTGTTGGCCAGATCCTCCCAGCTCGGATCCACCACGATGCCCAGCCGCTCCGCCTCCGACAGCAGCGCCTGCCAGTTCTCGTGCTCCACCGCCGGGGTGAGCTCGCTGGGCAGCTCGCCCAAACAGACGCGCTCAAAGCCGGCGAGGCACCCTCGCAGCAAATCCTTGCGAGACGTGGCGTAACCGGCGTCCAAGGCTCGCCGGCGAAGGTCATCTTCCATCCAGATGCCGAAGTCGATGGCCTTTCGCAAAACCTCCAGGCACGTACGACGCCAGCGAGAGGCGGGGTAGGACCGCAGAAGGATTAGCTCGTCCTCCTTGTCCGGTTGAGACCACTCGCCCACGGCCCGCAGCCCATCCACCACCGCCGCCGCCGTCTCCAGCCCCTCGAAACCCAGGGGGCCGAAGGGCAAGTCGCCCACCGGAAGCGACCGGTACTCCGGATCCAGAAATGCGCTCTGGGCCGCCGCCAGATCCGGCTCTATCTCCAGCTCCTCGAGCCAGTGCAAACCCCGTTCACGTACGATCTTGGTGTTCTCCTCCAGGGGATAGTGCACCTCGGACGACGTGACGAGATAACACTCGTCATCGTAAATCTCGAAGACGAATCGGAAGTCCTTAGACAAGCGATCCAGCAGAGACTGGTCCCCCTCGTCCCGTACATCCAGCGGCCAGAACGCCACCGGCGGATCCAGCTCCGATAGCTCCTCGCCCTCTTCGGCCACGAGCCCGAGGACCAGGAGCGGATAGGTGGGCAGCTCGTGGAGCTGGAACACCGCCGCGGGATCCAGACCCACAAACAGCTCCGCGCGCTCACCAGGTAGCATCGCGGCCAGGTGAAGCTGCCCGTCACGTTCGTACATGGTCGGTTGGGGCGCCTCATCTTGTATCCAGTCGGAGAGCTCGTCGGGCAGGACCGGGGCCTCCTCAACCTCCTGTGCAGCGGCCTCTTCCTCTTGGGCGCGAGCCTTGTCTTCGGCTTCCTCTTCGGCTTTGTCTTCGGCTTCGGCTTTGTCTTCGGCTTCGGCTTTGTCTTCGTCTCCGGCTTCGGCTTTGTCTTCGGCTATGTCCTCGGCCTCCGCGGACCTCTCCTCCTGCATCTCAGCCGCGGCCTGGACGGCTTGGGCCAAGGTGGTGGACTCAGTGTCCCGACGACGTTTCCCTCGCGCCCAGCCCTCCGGCGGTACCTCCGGCTCTCCCTCCAGGTCCGAGAAGTCCGTCTCCGCATCCGCCTGCGGCTCCCCGGCGTCGTCCGCTCCGTCCGCTCCGTCCGCCATGTCCTCATCATCTGGGGACTCTGCGACCGCCGAGGGGCCATTCAGGATCAGGCCCGAGGTGTCGGTCCCCGCGAAGCCGGCAGACTCCCGGGCCGCCATCTCCATGGACTCCCGATTCGCCACCCGCGTGGGCGAGTCGGTACCCGAATCGTCCTGGTCATCAGTGAGATCGCGTTTCTGAAGTTTTTGGGCCCGGTGCTGCAGGATCTTCTCCTGCCGCTCCACCTCGAGTTGGCGCTCCATGAGGAGCCGCTCCACCTCGCGCAGCTCACTCTCCCGTCGATCGATGTCCTGGGTCCGTTTTCCCAACTCCGCGACCTGCTCATCGGACACCGCCCGATCCAGGATCTCGCGCTGCTTCAGATCCAGCTCGAGCTCCTGCTGCCCGGCACGCAGCCGCTCCTCCCACTCCGAGAGGCTGGCCTCCCGGGAGACGATGGCCTCCTCCCGAATGGCGATCTCCGACTCGTCTCCAGGCGCCAGCAGAATCTCGCCGGCGCGCGTCTCGAGAAAAAGGGCCACGTCGTCGGCGTACACCACCTGGAACCCGAGTACGTAAGCGGGGATGTCGTTATTCCGGTCGTCGGCCAGGCGCGCCAGGAGCACCGCCCTCTCCGCCAGCTCCCGGGCACGAAGCGACTCGGGCATCACCAGTATGAAGAGGCGCGACTCCTCGTCGTGATAGACCACGGGCAAAGCGACGAGCTGCATCTCGTCGCTTCCGACGAGCTGCACCCAATTCAAATTGCCCGACACCAGCCGCTCGGCCAGGGCCGGATCGGTGGTGGCGTTCACAGCGGAATGAACACGAACGGACGCTATGGTGCCGTCGGCCTGGGTCCAGTGAACGGCCTCCATACGTGTGGTTCCCACGGGACCGCGGTAGGGATCCTCCAGGGGAACCTCCACGGCTGTGGACTCGTCTGGGGAACGGGCATCGTTACGCATCGCTTTCACCCTTGCGATTAAAGCTTTTTTCGCTCAGATTATACGGAGATAGCACATCTCAACCAGGCAGTAAACACCGGGCTGAACCCGCACCGGAATTGCAGAAGGAGAAGACCGTGAGCAAAGCCACGTCCACCGAGCCCGCCGAAGTGTTTCGCCTGGCCAAGGAGGCGCGTACGTATATCGAAAAGGCCTTGCAATTCGAGGTGGACGGCACCCACGATACGCTCCCCGTAGTGGACCACTATCTGAAGGACATCCCCCGGGACCAGGCGGAGATCTGCGACCTCGTGGCCAGCACGGTGGGTAGCTACTTCGGTGAGCTTCTCAGGGATCGATTCGGCGGCGACTGGATTCTGGACTCAGAGGACCCCGCCCGCTGGCGCCTGAAGCTGACGAACTGCACCCTCTCCTTTTCTCCGGTGGCCATGGCCTACCAGGCCATCCATCGGGGCAAAAACGAAGACCGCTACAACGACGGTTTGTTTGCGGATCCCGAGGACAGGGAGGGGCTCCGCCAGGCCCTGGACCTCTCCGGGCCGGTCTCCAACGAGGTGTACTACAGCCTCTGCAATCGCTTCGACACCCTCGAGTACATCGTCGAGCTGCTCATGGGCCGCCGTGCCCAGAAGAAAGAAAAAGAGGGAGCAGAGGAAGCAGAGGGAGCAGAGGACTAGCGGAGCGTGACGGTTCCGTAGACCGTGCGCAGGTCGACCAGGCCGCCGCCACGGCCGTAGCGCCCGCGTTGGTGGAGGGGAGAGACGCCATGGGTGCGGGCGGTGCGGGGGAGGTTCAGGCGCCCATGTCGGGTTTCGGCGCAGATGCGAAAGCCGGTGGCCGGGACCACGCGCACGTCGATGTTTCCTCGGCGGGTTCGAACGAAGAATCGACCGTTTGCCTTGAGGGTGGCGGTCACTGTGACGTTGCCCTGGGTGGTGGTGAGACGCACCAGCGGTGCGTTGAGGCCGTTGCCGAAGATTTGGCCGCGCACGAGGTTCACCAGGATATGAGCGCCCCGGACCGAGCGGAGACGCAGGTCGCCCTGGTAGGCGTTTACGCGCACCGCGCCGCGGATGGCCGAGAGGTACTGGTGCCCATTGTCGGTACGTGTGGACACAGTCCCCTTGACGTTGCGCGCGTAAATGCGGCCATGCCGCGCCGAGAGGGTCACGGCGCCTTTCAAGTTGGCGACGTCGATGTCGCCCTTCGTGGTCTTGCCCACGATGGTGACATGCCGCGGGACGAACACGGTGAGCTGCAACGACGCACCCTTGATGGGCACCGCGCGCAGCTTCGCCACCAGCTTGGAGGAGACCGCATCCTGCAGGGCCCGAATGGTGGCAAGTTGCTCTTTGTAGAGCTTGCGGATCTGCTGCCGGTTGCGGGTGGTCCAAGGCTTGGGCTGCTTCTTGAGCTGGGCCAAGGCGACCCGGATCCCATGCGCTCGCTTGATGAGCCGCAAGGTCTTGCGCGGGTCCTTGGATCTGCGGACCTTCATAAGCACGCCGGTACGGATCTCGACGCGCCCGTTGCCGCTGTTGTTGATGTTGGCGTGGACCTTGAGCCGGCGCACGGTGGCACCGTCGGGCGCCAGCTTCACGGCACGGATCCGCACCATCGGCTTATCCCATCCACGGATCCGGAGCTGGCCCAACGGATGGTCCACGGTGACCTCCTTGAGCTTGAAAAGCCGGGTGTCCACGTCGGCGATCTTGGTCACCGTAACGCCTCGGGCCTGGGCAGTGGCGCCCGCGGCCAGGAGCACGACCATGAAAGCCCCCATGGCCCGCAGACCACTGACCATGGGGCTAGATCGAGTCATCTGATTCCGTGGGCATCAAGACGTCCCGCAAATAGTCGATCTGGGTCCGGTAGGACGCAAAGAGCATCTCCTGCAGCACCGGATCCGTAGGCGCCTGCCGCACCAGTTGCCGCGTCTCCTCGAGGGAACGATCCAACATGGTGATGTCCGCCTCATAGGCTCGCCGGCGCTCCGCCGGCCACAGGGGCTTGTCCCCGTCCGTCAACTTGCGCAGCATGCCGATGGCCGCCTGGTAGTGGGTCACGGCCTTTCCCAACTCCGCCTGGGCCCGCTCCCGCAGGGTCTCGGGCGCGACCACCCGCGGCGCCACCGACGGCAAGGGCGGGCGACTGAAACTCAAGGACACCACCAGCGCCACGAGCCCCGCGGCGGCCAACCCGGCAGTGGCCCCCACAGCGATGCGCCGGCGACGACGACCCACCGCCGTGGCTACGCTCTCGAAGAGCTCCGGCGGCGGATCCAGCGGTCCCAGACCGCGCAGGGAGGTGCACATGGCCTTGAGCTCCGCGAGCCCGGCGCGGCAGCCCGGGCACTGTTCCAGGTGGGTCTCCACCAGCCGCCGCTCCTCGACGCTCAAGTCACCGTCCATCAGCGCGCTCAGGCGCTCCTCCCACTCGGGACACGGCTCGAGCCGCCCCACACCGGTCAAGGCCTGGCCCCTTCGCCGGCCAGGAGTCGACGCATACGAGCACGAGCCTTGTGAAGCTGAGACTTGGAGGTCCCTCGATGCCAGCCCATGATGTTGGCGATCTCCTCATGGGAGAGGCCCTCCACATCATGCAACACGAGCACCGCCCTGTATCCCGAGGGGAGCTGGCTGATGGCGCGCTCCAAAGTGATTCGGTCCAGGGCCCCGCCGCTCACGGGGGGCGAATCCGCCACCTCGTGCATCTGCCCGGCGGCGTGCATTCGCTCAGCGTGTCGCTTGCGACGGGCCAGGAAGGTCAGGCTGGAGTTCACCGACAGCCGGTAGATCCAGGTGGCGATGCTGGAGTCGCCCCGAAACTTACCGATCCCTTTGTAAATCTTGATGAAAGCTTCCTGTACGACCTCTTCCGCGTCCTGGTAGCCGACCATGCGGCACACCACAGAGAAGACACGCCCCACGTAGAGCTGATACAGCCGCTCCATGGCTGCGCGATCACCTTGGCGGCAAGCCTCCACCAACGGATCCTTGGCACGTGGCTGCGCTGGTCGGGACCCAATGGCCGATATATTTCGCGTAGCATCACTCAGGGGACACCTCCGGATATGAGGGAAGACGGAACGAGGACGACAGCGGTACCAGCTACTATTGACTAACACTCGTGGGCTGGGGTTGCCAGTGAGGTTTCCACCAATAGCTTTTTGCGTTCTTCAGGGTCTTACGCACGGACTCGCGCGTCAGTCCCAGGGCTGGAGCCACGGTCGCCACCAGCACATCCGCCAGTCGCCCTGGGCGCCTCATCCAAATCGCCTTACGTTTCGCATGCTTGGGATCAGCAAGGACGATCCGTCTACGTCGCTCCAGCGCGCGAAGCACCTGCAGATCCATCTTGGAGGGTGGCCAAACGCCCTTTGCATGCCCCGATAGAACGCGGGTCCCGCGAAAGGTATTCCCTTTTCCGTCCCAGCCCCGCCCGTCCTGGGCAAGGTGCGCCAGGCCAAGCACTCCGCCAAAGGCGTTCAACCCCTGGGGCCACGCCTGGACCCTCACCACACTCAAAGATGTCGCGCCCTTGCCGAGCCGCGCAGCCTCCTTGAGGAGCTTCTGGAGGTCCCCCCTGGGCAGGTCATGGGGCACGACCACATCCATGTCCAGGCTGGGCCGACTCATGTCATCGCGGTTCTCCCGCACCGACCACACATAGCCTGGGAGCTTTCGCTTCTTCCAGAGCGTGTGGCGCTCCTTGTACTCCATGGAGTAGTCGATGACCTCATTGTAGGCCTCCTTGACGGTCTGCGCCTCCTTGGACTTGCAGCCCACCACGGCCACGCCGAACACCAGCCAAGCGCCCAACACCGTCCTGGCAGTCATGCTGGCAGTCATGAACGCCTCCTTCGGGTGGTGGAAAGGAAAAGACCCAGCAACAGCACCAGCAACACCGAACCTCCCCCGTTGGCGTCCCCCGTGCGACAGCCGCCACACCCCTTGCGTGGTTCCTCTATGAGGGTAGCGTCCGCATCCGCCGACACGCTGCCATCCACCACGCCCGCGTCGACCCCCTCGCTGCCTGGCTGCACCTGGATGGTACGCCGCCACAGGCCCGCGGCCCCCGTGGAGCTCCGAGCCACCAGGGTGACCTCATACGCCCCAAAATCGTCGTACTCTCGGGAAACCACGCTCTCACTGGACTCCACGGGATCGGAACCATCACCGAAGTCCACCCAGTAGGAATTCACCTCCGAGCTGCTGGACACAGCGCTGGCGTCCAGGGTCACCAGTCGATCCACCCGCGTGACGTGCACCGAGAGGGTCACCCTGTCAGATACCCAGTTGAAGGCGCGCGAGAGCAGCTCCTCCCGGCTACCGGGTTGAATCTGCGTGGCGTCCGGGGTTTGATTGATGAGCTCCAGGCCAAAGCCCAGCACCACGGCCCGGTGGCTATGCGCTTCGGCCAGCCGGTCCACGCCGTAGTCCGGGAACGGATCGTACACCATGCCCACAGTGCGCGAGCCCACGAAGTTGCCCTCGGACATCTGGAGCACAGGCGTGGACCACAGGTCCAAGCCTAGGTCGGTATCCACGCCCGCCACAGGGATCAGCTCGGCAACTTGCGCCAGCTCGCCAACGCCGGCGCCAGGCGTGAGATCGATGTCCCCGGTCACCAGAATCGGGTAGTCAATGGCCTGCACCGAGTAGTCGTCCAACTGCAACAGCGTCTGGTTGGCCTCATCCAACAACGGATACTCATCCAAGGTGGAGGCGCCGGCCAGGACCTGGATCCGAGAGTTGTACGTGGATCGCAACGGTCCCTGACCTGCGATAATCACCCGTCCGCCGCGCAACAGGTAGCTCGCGATGCGGTCCTGGGTCCCTCGCCCGACAACACCGAAGTGGGTCCGCACGTCGTCCCCGGTGAGCACCAGCACGGCCCGGTAGCTCATCATCTCCGCCACGTCCGGCGCCGCGGAGTACTGCGTGACCGTCGCCAGGTCCCAGGTCAGCCCGAGCACATTGGCGGCAGCACCGTAGTACGGCCGGTAGTCCTCCCGAACGTTGTCCTGGGAGAACTGCAGGTCCACGATGAGAAGGTCTGACACCGCCTCGGCGGCCACCACGCGGAAGTAGTACGGCATGGTCGTGACGCCGCCGCCGTCGTCGGTGAGATCGATCCAGCCGGTGTACTCCCCCGGATCGGCGTCCGGGGGCAGCGTCACGGTGAAGGTCACCTCCAGCGCCCCATCGCTCGCCAAGGCGATGGTGGAGCCCTGGGGAGGATCCATGCCCAGGCCGGCGACCTCCCGGTCAGCCACCCACTGGGGCGACAGGCTTGCCACCTCATCGGCCACCCGGGAGATCCGTACCGTGGTACTCAGTTGCTCGCCCGGCGCACCCTCGCCAAAGCTCACCAAGGCCGGGTCGGCCAGGAGCCGGATGTCCAACAGGCGATCCACGGCGAGCCGGCCGCCGCCGATCTCCCAGGGCCGGGCCTGAGGACCGTCGATCCACGAGGTGACTCCAGCACGCTGGGCCCGCCCCACCAACGCCGCCTTCACCTCGTAGTGGGTCCACTCGGGGTGGGCCTGCTTGAGAAGTGCCGCGGCGCCGGCCACATGGGGCGTCGCCATGGAGGTGCCGCTCTTCCAACCCCACGGCCGGGTAGAGGTCGATCCCACACGGTGCGCGTTCGCCGACAGGATCAGCGACCCCGGCGCGGCGATGTCAGGCTTGAGCACCGCGTGGGCCGTGGGCCCCCGGGAGCTGGAATAGACCACCTCGTCGATGAGGTCGGGAGTGTTGTACGGCAGATAGCCCGTGCGGATCACCGCCTCGGCAACGGGCTGGGCCTCCACCCACGCCCGGAGCTGGTTGCCCGAGTCGTAGGTGACCATGATCGCGGGCACGGACACGTCGTCCCCGGTCATGGAGAAGTGACCCTCGCCGGGGTTCTGGTTGTGTACGATAACGGCGAGGGCGCTGGCGTCCGCCGCGTTCGTTATTTTCTCGGTAAATGAGCAGTCGCCCCGCAGCACCAAGGCGATGGCGCCGTCAAAGACGCCCGGGGTGAAGGGCAGACAGCCGTCGACATTCACGCCCCCGTCCACCAGGTGAGATGACCGAAGGGGCGCTGGGCCCACGTCCGACGAGAAAGATGCGCTGATGTAGCCCACGGACATGGGGATCTCCGTCAGGGCGGGATCCACCGGCGTGGGCCCGGTGACCTCCATGTATCGCATGAACTGCCTGCCGGTGGCCACCGACCCCACCGTGATGAAGGGGCCGAAGGAGCCCGGCGAGCCCATGCTGCCCTCTCCAGGACCGTCGTTACCCGCGGCGAAGACCACCACGCAGCCCGCCTCCAGGGCGGCGGCATACGCATCGAGGGCGGGGTCAGCGTCGCCAAAGATGTCCGGCCCACCCCAGGAGTTGGAGATCACATCCGCACCGTCCATTACCGCGTCCTCGAAGGCGGCTATGAGCTCGGGCTCGTGGGCGCCCTCGGTGCCGCTCTCGGCGCGGTAAAAGACCTTGTAGTTCATCAATTTCGCCCGGGGCGCCACGCCACTCAGGGTGACCTCATAGCCCCCGAGATCGAACACCGTACCGGCCACTCCGGCGATAGTTCCGGCCACGTGGGAGCCGTGCCCGAGATGATCCACGGGGTTGGGAGTATCCCGGTCCGTGTTCACGGGGTCGTCCGGACGAAAATACGCCCGGGCGGCGATCACCTTCGGCGTGGTGTAGTCGCTCGCGCCCTTGGGGAAACCGAAGGGATAGCTCATGGTCCCCGGGTCGAACAGCGGATTGCCCGGATCGATGCCCGTGTCGATGACCGCCACCTTGACGCCGTTGCCCGCCAGCCCGATGCCCCCGATGGCGTCCCAGTAGGTGGGCGCACCGATGAGAGGCAGCGACACATCCATGACCGGTCTGTACAGACGGAGATCCGTGGTCCGCACCGATCGCACGCCCGGCAGCCGCCGCAACTCGTCAGACGCCCCCACCGGGGCCCGCACCGCCACGCCGTTGAAGATCACCCGGTAGGTCCAGTGCACCTCGGCGGCGGGAAAAGCCCGAGTCAGCGCCGCCCGGAATACGGTGTGGTCGCGGTCCAGTACCGCCCGGTAGCCCTGCGCCTGCCAGGAGTCGAGCACCAGCTTGCCCCGCCCGTCCCGGGTCAATGGAGGCAGCCCGCTCAAGCTCCCGTCGTACCGCACCAGAGGCGGCCGGGTGAGCTGCACCATGTACCGCTGCATGGCCCGGTCCGGCTCCTCAAACCCCTCGTGGGGCCGCGCCCTCCCCTGCCCCTGCCCCAAGGCCAGAGCCAACGCGCCGGCCACCACCAACGTGCCGACCAGCGCCAACGTCCCCAGTCCGCCACCGCGGGTTACGAGGCGCCATCGTCTCGGACTATCGCTGTTCATATACAAACCCACTCATGGAAAAACAGTATATGCCAAACCCTGGGGCCAGGTCATTCACAAAGCCCGGCCAACCCCACACGGAAAGCTCCGCCACACTCGCGCCCCGCTGATTCCTCTCGCCCTCCCCCTCCCCGGGGCCCGTCGCATGTCGTCAAACAGGCGCGCGTTCCAGCGCGGCGCGGACCCGTTGGAGCAGCGCCTTGGGCGTGAAGGGTTTTCGGGTCACCACCTCATTCAGATCCAGCACACGAGGCTGGAGCACCTGCTTGCGGCTGAAGGCCAGGAGCTGCGACACCAGCGCCGCCGCCCGATCCGCGGCGACTCGGATCTCTTCGACATGCTCGAGCAGCGTCTCTCGATCATCGATGTCCATCTCAATCAAATCGGCGTGCCCCAGAATGGACACCAACAGGTTGTTGAAGTCGTGGGCAATACCACCGGTGAGCTTACCGATGGCTTCGGTCTTATGCGCCTGCCGCAGCTCGGCCTCCAGTCGCCTGCGCTCCGTGATGTCTCGCCACACCGTGTGCAGGATCATGCGATCCCCTCGAGGCACGGCCGTGAGCACCACCTCCACCGGAAACACCTCTCCGTCAGCCCGCCTGTGCTCCCACTCGAAGCGGTGGCTACCGTGCTCGGTGGCCATGGCGATCATCTCATTGGCCTTGTCGTAGGATTTTTGCCCGTCCCTCTGGAACTCGGGTGACAACTCCGAGGGGTGGGTCTGCAGGATCTCCTCCCTGGACCCGTACTTAAGCATCTCCACAGTAGCCTGGTTACAGTCGACAAAGGTGCCGCCGTCAATGATGAGAATGGCGTCAGGCGAACGCTCGAACAGCTCGCGATAGGGATCTGGTGCCCCGCTGTTATGAAGTGTGCTCAAAACTCAATCCTCAATCCTCAGTCCCATCACCAATCGACAATAACGCAATTGAATCGCCCCGGGTTCTTCAGAGACCTCGTTGCTTGAGTCAGGCCGCAATCGCAGGCTGACTCTGGTTCCGATAATACACTTCTTCGTACTCCGCTGAGAGCACCCATCCAATCGGGCTCTAAAAGCCGTCTGTTGTTAAACTAATCTACCCATTCCCTTGTGCTGCCCTTTCATGGTAACGGGTAGAAAGTGACCATAAGTGTCTTTGGGG
>JAOZUO010000012.1:0-43171 GCA_029938605.1 Deltaproteobacteria bacterium
TGCTGTTCGGGATCCTGCTCTATGTGCCCTTCGCCGGATCCTATGGGCTGTGGGACCCCTGGGAGACCCACTACGGTGAGGTGGCGCGCACCATGCTGCAGCGCAACGACTTCATCACCACCTACTGGCAGGACGAGGTGTTCAAGTCCAAGCCGGTCCTGACTTTCTGGATGCAGGCCGGAGGCATGGCCCTGTTCGGTCTGAATCGGGACGGTGCGCCTGCCGGGGAGATGGCCCTGTCGTCCTTGCCGGAGTGGGGCATGCGCCTGCCCTTTGTGCTGGTGAGCATCTTCTGCCTCTTTGCCCTGTACCTGCTCGTGGCGCGGATGGTGAACAAACGAGCGGGGGTGCTCACCGCCGTGATCTGCGCCACCACGCCCCAGTACGCCCTCATCACGCGGCAGTCCATCACAGACATTCCCTTCGTGGCGCTCATGAGCGCCGGCTTGAGTTTTTTTCTCCTCGGGCTGTTCGCCGCCGAGGATGAGGAGCCACCGAAGTACCAGATCCCCCTGGGCTCCTTCCGGTTGACCTTCACCACCTGGCACCTGTTCACCGGGATGCTGCTGGCGGTGGTTTTGCCCCAGCTGTACCTTTTGATCTTCGACATCGGCTGGCTGCATCACCGCTCCATCTCCCTGGGCTCCAGCCGGCTGCAACTCTGGGGCCTGCCCTATGCTGTTCCCTGGCTGGCGCTGCTGGGTTTTTACCTGTTTTCCACGCTCACCAACGGGGCGCGTAAGGCCCGCCATGTGTACATACACATGGCGTGGATGCTCTGCGCCCTGGCCGTGTTGGCCAAGGGGCTGGGGGGCGTCGCCATCCCCGTGGCCGTGGTGGGACTGTACCTGGTGGTGCTTCGCCAGTGGCGGTGGCTGGCACGCCTGGAGGTGGTGCGCGGGCTGGCGCTGTTCCTGCTCGTGGCGGCGCCCTGGCACCACGCCATGTGGATCCGACACGGCCAGGCTTTTTGGAACGAATATTTTGGCCACCACCACTTTAAACGAGCTCAGCTCGGCGTCCACGGGGAGCGCGGTTCCTTCGACTATTTTGTCCACCAGCTGGGTATCGGCATGTTCCCCTGGAGCGCGCTGGTGCCCGCGGCGCTGCTGCGGTGGATCAGCGACAGTGGCATAGGTGCCCGGGTTGCCCGGGGTGCCCGGGGTGCCCGGGTTGGCCGGGTTGCCCAATTTGATAGCCGCCAGCATCTGGCGACCTTCGCCGTCGTGTGGGCCACGGTGGCCTTCAGTCTCTTCTCCCTCATGGAGACCAAGTTCCACCACTACACCCTGCCGGTGATCCCGCCGTTGGCCATCTTACTGGGACTCTGGCTCGATGACATCCTGGAGAGCCGCCGCATGGCCTCGCTGGTGGGAGTGATCGCCGGGGTGGGGCTGACCTTGCTGCTGGTGCGCGATCTGGTGCGCGATCCCCAGCACCTCGTGGTGATGTTCATCTACAAGTACAATCGGCTGTTCCCCTATGAGATCGGCTTTGAGCCCTGGTTAACGGTGCTTGGCCTGGCCAGCGCGGCGGCCATGGCGACCCTCGCCGTGCCCCGGCTTCGACGCTACGGCGTCTGGGCGCTGCTGGGCAGCACGACGCTGTTTACCCTCTGGACCATCGACTACTACCTGATCCAGCTCTCGCCCCACTGGGGACAGAAGAATCTGCACGCCATCTACCATCGGGCCCGCAAGGACCCCTCCGAGCGGCTCATCGCCTGGCAGCTCAACTGGCGGGGCGAGAACTTCTACAGCAAGAACCAGGTGGTGGTGCACATGCAGCCCAAGGACACGCCCAAGTTCAAGGCGTACCTGAAGCGCCACACCGGCCAGCGCCACTACCTGGTCATGGAGCAGGGGAGGCTGCCGAGCCTCAAGTCTCTGTTGGCTCAGGTGGGCGCCAAGGAGACCTTGGAGATCGTGGGCCCCGGTGGGCAGACCTGGCCCGACAACTGGATCCCCCACTTCCGTGTGGAGCGAATCAAGGTGCTGTACCGCGAACGAAAGCGACTCTCCTCGACCTGTCAGCGGTTTAAATCCAAGCTGTCCGCGCTCGAAATCCCCAGCTCCGCCAAGCGGTTCAAGGGCAGCGACATGGCCAACAACTGGTGGGGCGGCCACTGTCACAAGTTTGCCGACGCAGAACGTAAGAGTCTCCACAAGCGCTGCTCGGGACCAAAGGCCACGCTATCGGCCGACGAGTGCCGCAAGGCGCAAGCGAACCAAAAAGCCCATGCAGTCCTCTGCCGGAAGGCCCGTCGCGCGCTGGGGCCATACCCCTATCGCGACTGCTTCGAGCAGTATCTCAACAACAAGTTCATGCTCACCCGCTTCGTCCCGTAAAGCTATGGTATTGTAGGTTCTATGGAGCGGTTTGATGCCATATTGACCCGGCACGGCTACTCTATGGGCCTGGTCATCGGTGCGGCGGCGGTGGTGTTGTTGGGGCTGCTGCTCTTGTGGCGAGGGGAAGGGCCAAAGCTACCCACGGATCGGTCTCGCTCTGGTGGCGGCGCCATGGCCCCCGCGACCCAATCGGCGCCCCGGGCAAACGACAAGCGCCTCGCAAAACTCCAAGGGGCCTATGTACAACGGCTGCTGGCGGACGCGCGGCGCTACGACGTAGCCCTGCAACCCAAAAAGCTCTTCAAGGCCTTCCCCTATTTTGTCACTGACGGGCCCTGGACCCTTCGCGCCCATCGGGGCCGGCTGGTGACGCGCGAGCTGAGACTGACCACCGAGGTGCGCAAGCTGAACACTCCCCTGGGAACGCTGGGGCGCTACCAGGCGCCCACCCTGGTGCTCACCGTGGAGAATCGCACCGATGACCACATCGCCTTTCGGGTGATCACCCGTCCCAGCGGCAAGATAAGCTGCCGCAACAAGGCGACGATCGCGCAGACCACTTTCGTTCTGGGTCCCCGGGGATCGCTGAGCCGCACCGAGTGCCTCGCCACCGGTCGCACAGACCGCCTCCGAGTACATCACCTGGACGTGATGAGAATCGGGGCGCTGTCGTACCACTACCTGGTAAAGCTCAAGCCTTCATCAGTCCTTTTGCCCCTGCGCACCAGCGGGGGACACCGAACCCCGTCGGGTCACACCCTCTGCGGCAGCGTGCCCCGGCAGACGATCAAACAGGGCGTTCAGGCCGGCACCGCTAGCTGGGCGGACGTCATGGACTTCTACGCGCGATATAGCTGCGATCGGTTCGACTTCCGCATTGGCTACCGGCGCAGCGGCCCCAAGCCGACAAAGAGTCCGGTCATCAAGCCCGAGCCGTAACTCCGAAGGCCCGAGCCGGTTCTCCGAAGGCCCGAGCCGGTTCTCCGAAGGCCCGAGCCGGTTCTCCGAAGGCTCGAGCCAATCAGTGCTGGATACTGGAGCTGCGAACCCCCGCTTTTTGGAGACGCTGGATCTGCAGGATCCGGGTCTTGATCCGCTCCGCACGTAGCCGGTTCCCCTCGTGCTTCTCGATCCGCAACCGGAGTCGAAGGAGCCTGAGCTCGTCGGGCATGTCCAGAGATCGTCCCACGGTCATCTCCCGGATCAAGGAGCGCGCCTGTCCGTAGGCGCCTCGACTCAGGAGGATCTTGGCCTTGAGAGCCACCAGCGCCGGCGCGCGGGAGTTTCTTTCCAGGCCCGCGTCCGCCGCCTTCTCAGCGAGGCCGACCTGGCCTGCCCGTAGATGGATCTGCCCCAAGCGGACATAGGCCGACGTGCTGCGACTCACCTTCACCAAGGCTTTGCTGTAGTGCAGCGCCAGAGCCAGATCATACGTGCGGAACGTCAGCTCCACCAGCGCCTCGAGGACCCCGACGTTCTTGGGATCGGTGGCCAGGATCCGCTGGTAGGCGGCCAGCGCCCGACCGCGCTTCGCGCCCGCCACCAACCTCCGGGCAAAGGTGGCGGCCACCGCGGGTTTCAACCGTGAAAAGAGGCCAAAACCCCGGCTCCGCTGGACCGCGGTCAGATCGGCGGCCAGGAGACAGGTGGGCGCGGGAGCCTGTCCTACCAGCGCGAGGGAGCCCAGGCAGAGACTCGCCTCTGTCCGCGCCTGGGCCGGTCCGCCGGCGTCCCAGAGGCCACCCAACAGCGCGTATAGCTCACTGGCTACGGCGCCCCGCACGGGGATCCCCCGTCCAATGGCTTCGGTGTAGTGAACCAGGGCCTGGCGCCCGAACCCCAGTCGCGAAAGAGCCCGCCCCACCTGACGCTGGGTCTCGCCCGAGCGGGGGTTCAGATACAGCGCCCGGTTGAAGTGTCGCAGGGGCAGCTCCCCGGGCACATTCATGGCAGCCACGCCGGCCAGGTGGTGCAGGTAGAAGTCCGCCGGATGTCGTCGTATGGCCTCTCGGGTGGCCTTTAATGCCCCTTTGGGATTGTCTCCCCGGTTGACGGCGGCCCGGAGCGCCCTCCCCTCGCTGCGCAGATCCTGCTGCACCCCGGTGACGCCCAGGGTGGCCAGGACGATGGCTCCCGTCGCCACGAAGACCAGCGCCCCGCCCGCCTGGACCAGGCGTCGGGATCGGACCACAACCCGCCGGGTGCGGCCTCGCCCCAGACCGGCCAGAATCCCGAGCAACACCACGAACAAAAACGCCGTGCCCGGAAACTCCAAATTGAAGTCCACCAGGTTCTGCCCGACCAGCACCACGATCGGTAACAGCGCGATGGCCTGTTCCTCTTGTAGACCCACCTTTCGGAAGTAGCGAACCCCCAAGAAGGCGATCACCAGGGCCAACACCACAAACAGCACGGGGCCGAACTCCACCAGGAGCTGCACCAGGAGGTTTTCGGCGTGGGAGTAGGTGACCCCTAGGCCCGGGGAGGCCTGATAGTAAGACGGAATGACGCTGCGGAAGGCGCCGCGGCCAATGCCCGTGGCGGGGTAGTCCCTGGCCATCTTCAGGGCGTCGGACCAAACCTGAACCTTCGTATCTTCCCCGACGGTCTCCACCGTGGTTTTGTCGCCGAACTCCGTCCGGATGGTCTCGGAGGCCGGAAAGGCCACGGCGCCGAGTATCAGCGTAATGGCCAACCCGTATCCGAGCTGCTGCCGGGTCACCTTGCCCACCCACCTCAGGAAAAAGAACACCCCGAAACCACCGACGACCATGGCCCCGATGGCGCCTCGGCTCGCCGACGCGATGACCAGGAGCAGGGGCAGGGCCGTCAAGGAGACCATGAGCCAGCGCCTTCGCAGCTCCACCACCTGCAGGGAGAGCCCCAGGTGCAAAAAGCCGATGGCGGCGTAGAACCCCCCCGCATGGTTGCTGTTGACGAAGGGGATGATGATGTGCGCGTTTTTCGTTTCCGGCTGGTACACACCGAAGAGAGTGTCTCCCCCGAGGATGAGCTGGGCGGCAGACACCGTGGCGATGATCATCCCCGACACCGCGAGGGTCCACATCAACAGCAGCGCTCGAGGACGGTCTCGCACCAGCAGGGCCGTCGTCCCGGCCAGCGCCGCGTATCCGATCAACTTGCAGCACTCCAGGGCCGTACCCGGCGGGTCCAGGCTCAAGCAGCGGCGGTACAGGGGTCCCAGCCCCTCGGTGGAGTAAGCCACCAACGCCGCGCCCCTGGGTTGCAAGAACCGGTGCACTCCTTCGGGCAGGCCCAAAAGCTGGAGACCGCAGACCACCGCGAGGCCCAGGAGGATCCAGTACGGGGCTCCGCACCCAAATGTGCCCTGCTTATAGAAGCGCCAAAGGACGGTGGTAAGCAGCAGGAACAGGGCTCCGGCCGAGAGGCTCACCTGGACGATGGGGTGCACGCCGCCTAAGAGGACCGCGCCGGACAGAACATAGACTCCGAGGGTGATCAGCAGGGCCCGTTCGAAGCGCTGCTTCCACATGTGCTACATCAGGGTCCTGGGCACGAAGATGACGTCACCCGGCCGCACGACGAAGTTCTGCTCCCGACCCTGGCCGATGGACTTCACCTTCACCCGGAGCCGGTACTTTCGCCCTTCCTTGAAGCGCGTGACGATGGTGGAGTCCTGATCCGCCATCTCGGTGAACCCCCCTGCCGCGGTGATGACCTGGATGATGGTCATGTTGTCGGTGTACCGGAACACGCCGGGCTTTTTCACCTGGCCGAACACGGTGATCTTCTTGGAGTTGTACTCCTTGACGAAGACTGTCACCTGGGGGTTGCGCAGGTATCCCGATCGCAGCTTCCGGGCGATACGGTAGCCGATGACGGGCGGCGTCCTACCCAGAACTTTCACCTTGCCGATGAGGGGGATCACGATGGTCCCGTCCCCCTCCACCCGGTACAGGCCGGTCAGGTCCTTCTCGCCATAGACCCGGATCTCGATCACGTCTCCAGCCCCCACGGTGGTGTCCACTGTGGTGCGTGGCGGTTTTCCGTCCACGACTCCGCTGGTCACCGGCGGACACGCCACCGACAGCGAACCCAACACGATCAAGAAGGAGAGGAACGACCGAAGACTGGAGAATCTGGGAGGTCGCACGAACTAGTAGAAGACCGTGACACGACCGAACACGCGATGCTTCGCGAAGCCGGATTCAACAGGGTTCACTCCAGATATTGCGTCCGTGCTGGAGATATTGGCCTGGAGAGTGTATCCGATGCCGGCCGAGAGCCAACTGATGAAGTAGTAGTCCGCCCCCAGCGACGCGGTCAGGTAGTTGTCCTGACGCTCGTAGACGGTGCCTCCGATATTGTAGTTCTGGTAGTCGGCCCGGGTCCAGGCAAACACGGCCGAGAGGATCAGCCGCTGGACGATGGCGACGTTGAGCCGCGCGTAGGCCGAGTCGGACTTGAAGTAGTCACCCACCAGCGAATCCCGGAAGTCCCGACGATACCCGATGCGAAGCTTGGCAGCCGAGCCCAGCTTGAACCCGAACCCGGCGTTGGCGATGAAGTTGTGGTAGCTGGCAGCCGTGTCCATGTACCGAGCGAACCCATAGCCGAGGCCGAGGTCCGCGGTCAACCAGTGGGTCAACCGGCCGGTGGCGCCAAGCCAGAGTCGCAGGGGCACGGAGCTGCTGTTACCTAACGCAGTACTGGTAGGTGTCTGCTCTACATAGTCATCGAAATATCCCACAAAGCCGCTTTCAGCCTTGAACCAAAACGATGTCTGGGGGAAGAACCGCCAGGTCGCCTTGAACTTGACCTGGTGGAGCATCCGGTTGCCGAAGCTGTATTCACTGTCCTCGAACATGTCGATGATGAAGCGATAGCCCAGCAAAAACGACAGGAGCCCCTTATTGAGCGCCATGTCGAAGCCGATCTGGTTGTAGTCGCGGTCCACGCTCCCGTCCAAGCCCGTTCGGGGCTCGTTGGTGCGCACGAACTGCTCGACCACGTTGAAGGAGAAGGTGCCCTGGGGATTGAACTTGAGATCCGCGCCCAGGGAGGCGCCCAGGTGGTGCTGCTTCGCCATTTTCTGGAAGTAGCCGATGTAGTCCACTCCCAGCGCGAGATTGTAGACGAAGCTCTGACGCTTGCCCGCCGCCACGGGGCGGGAGCCCAGGGTGAGCTGCGGGAGCAGCCTCATGTAGGCTGAAGACAGGGCGTCACCGCTGGTGGTGGAGTAGTAGACGTTGCTATCCCAGCCGCTCTCCACCGAGAGACCGGCGTGGAAAACAGACCGGCCCAAGGACAGGCCCTTGCCCGTCTTGGCCTTGTCACCGCCGGGCACCTTGATGGCTCCCAGGCCGAAGCCGGTGGACGGCGCCTGGGCATTCGCCACGCGTATGGACAAGGGCGAAATCAAGACTACTGCCGCGAAAAAGAGCGCTATCTTCATGGTGATTTTTTTACTGTTCATAGGTCACTGCTATCGCTACAGCCACGCTCAGTCGCAATTTCCACGTTCTGCCTGACCTGATTCAGTACGAATGTACCGATGAGCTCCCCGGTGGCCTTGCCTCGCGGCAGAGGTCCTGTCCCTAGAAATACGGTGATCCCTCCGGCGGACGCGGCATCACCCAGATGGCCCCGGTGGGCTGGGTGGGGTCGTCCTTGGGAATCTTCGGATCGATGGTCTCGGTCACTTTGGGCTTGTCGGTAACGGCAATGGCTTCCCCTGCGCACTGCTCAGCCTCCGCCACCATCTCATCAACTCGTTCCTTGAACATGGAGATCTTCTGGCGAAGGGGCACCGAAGTGCTGGTCTCGCCAGAAGCCTTCTCCATGAGGTACCGTGAAAACTGCTCCCGCGCCAACGCGATATAGTTCTTAATCCGCACCAGCTTCTCATGGATGCAGCTGGTCTTGATGATGTCCTTCTGCTTCTTGGCCTTCAGGTACATCTTGTCGACGCGATCCTGAGACTTGTCCATAGCCGAGAGATCGCTCCGCACCGCTGTAAGCTGCTCCTCCGCGCTCCCCGAAGGAGTCCCACCGTGTCCCTGCCCCCAGAGAACGGATGCGCCCAGGATTGCGCAGCTGGCAATCGTCACTCCCACGATCAATCTTTTCGTCACTGTTTTACGCATCGCGATAGCCTCAAGAACTTAAGGTATGCAAGGACAGCCACCCAACGGTAAGAGACTAGGTTGGGGTAGGACCTTTGTCAACCTAATATCAGATCTTGATCGTACGGCCTGGAGGCACTTGGTCTACCCCCCTGGAAAGGACAAAAACCGCGTGGAGATGGCGTACAGGGTAGGGATACGGAAATCTAGCTGCCTGGCGAGAAGCGGACTGCGAAGGGTCCGTAAAATACTTGGTTGGGTACCTTACCCAGATGCCAGCGGCGGACCTTGCCTTTGACGCAGCTCACAAGGGATCCGCCCATGCCGGAGACTACGCTGACACTGCTGACCCGGCCGGTGGGCAAAATCATGAAGGAGATCTTCACCGTCCCTGAAAGTCTCGGATTGTTGATGAGCGCGCGGTTGTAACAGCGTCGCAAGCCATACACCCGCTGGCGGATCTTGGAGCGCACTCTGGATCCCGCGGATCCGCCCACCATGGGCGGCGGCACGAAGGACGACAACTTGCCACGGATCTTGACGACCTTCTTGGGCTTCATGGCCATGACGGTGCTGCCGCTGCCGGTGCCGGTACCCTTGACTCCGACACCGCCCGAGCCCCGCCGTCCGGCCAAACCACGCCGTCCACCGGAGCCCGATCGAGGACCGCCCCCGCCAACACCCTGGCCACCGGATCCCGAGGAGCTCTTGGCCCGGTCATCCAGGTCGCCGAAACCACCGCCCCTTCCAAGGTGATCCCGACCGGAGATGGCCTTCGCGCACTCCGCCGCGGTGCGGCATTTTCCGGCGATGGCCACTGATTTCATTTTGTCGTCGCCCGAGGCCACGTCGATGTCGGTCAGCTCCTTCAGCGTTTCTTTGTACGCCTTGGAACCCTTTTTCAGTGGTCCCTTCCGCTTCTTGCCTTTGTTGCCCGCCCCCGAGGCCTTGCGCACAGGCGCCTTGGCGGCGTTACCCTTCTTGTCGCCTTCCTTGCCTTCATCGGCGTCGGTCTTGGTAACCTTCGTCTTTGGGGGCTTCTCCGGCTTCTTGTGGGAACGCTTCATCTCGCTTTTCACCAGCTGCCGAAGCCGGCTGGAGCGAGTGACATTTTTGGGTTTGGGGATGACCTGGAATGTGATCCAAAGCCCCGCGGCCATGGCAACACATGCGGCCAACACCATGGTGAAGGCCGGATCCATTCGGCTGCCGATGGATCCCTGGATAGTAGCTGGGAGCCGCGCCTGGGGTACCATGGGCGGAGCTTGGACGAACTGGAACAGCAGGGTAACTTCCCCGATGACGAGCTTACCGCGCGCCTGCCCGTCCATGGGCAGGTGCCACCAGTCGCCGGACTTCTTGGCGGCGCCCATTTCCCGGGCTTGAGCGAGGGTACGGACCTGACCACCGATGGTGACCCGACCGTCCATTCCCGCGGCGAAGTTCAGCGTATACGTGCTGTCGGACTCGTGGAAGACCTTGTAGGTACGAGGTAAATTCGCTGAAGAAATTACGAAGGAATTACGGGGACCCTGACCAATCGAGATGTCTCTGTGCTCCCGCACGAGACGCTCCTCTATGATCCTGCCTCCCTCAATAATGCCGATTCGGAGTACGCGTCGCTGAGACGCCCTAGGCGGTAGCTGCCTGCCTTTTTGAGCCATCGTAGCTCTCCCTGTTCCCGTATGACCCCCGGCAGTTACCCTTGGCCTCTCCCAAAGCCGCGCCCGGATTGCCCGGACATCTGAAGTCGCCGGTGCGGTTAATCCCGCATCTTCACGATGGCGAACGTGTAGGTCTTGAACTCCGCCTGGTTGGCCGTATAGAGAACCTCGGCCAGCAGTCGATAGGGCGTCCCCTTATGGACACCGAGGATGGCGTCTCCCCTAAAGGGTCTGCCTCCCTGCTTCTCGGCGGCTTTCAGCTTCTTGGCCTCGTCCTTCAGCTTCTTGAACAGTGGATCGATAAAGAAGCCGTCGGGGCCATCCCGCTTGGAGTTGGCGTCCACCTTACCGTTCTTGACGTTGACCACCGCGTTGTTTCTCACCAGAATCGTGGAAGCCGAGATCAGGATGTCCACCGCGTCCGCCATGTTGGTCATGGTGACCGACTTAGGCAGAAGCATCTCGCCTTCCTTCTGGGTGATGTTAATCGGATCCGAACCGTAGGTCTTGAGCAGGAAGATCAGGATGATCACCAGGGCGTCCAGCAGGGACGTGATGGTGAACGGCATGTCCTCAGGCTTTCGCCTGGCCTCCATCTTGAGCTTCTTCTTCTGCTTCTTCTTTGCGAACCAGTATACTTGTTCGGGGTTCATTTCAGACATTGTCGTCTACCCTCATCACTGGTTTGGCCCTTCGGGGCTTCCAGGCAACGATGGCGCCACCAGGCCTACCATCGTCCTTGTTTAGTGTGCCGAGGACGCGCAAGGTTCCGAAAAATCTCATCACCGGCAACTTTAGGAAGAACCCAGCGCCAATGTGACCCGGAAATACATGCAGGCCGTCTGCTTGACACTGACGCCCCCACTTTCGACAAACCCCCACCCGCCGCTCTTTTTGTTGTACTTCATAGAACAACCGGAGGTCGGGATGGCGTGCTTGACTGGTGGATTCTGAGCGCCTCTTGGAATCTCACGGATCATATCCAGAGTGCGTACGATATCGTCGTACTTGATCGTAGGCTCCGGGATCAAGGTGATCGTGTGCTTCTCTTCCGGCGTAGCGTAACTACTGGGATCTTTGTACTTACTGGCATACAGGTACCACATGTGGAGCTGTAGGTCCCTGAGTACCTTCTCCGTGAACTTGCCCTCCTTCTTGGGGAAGCAGAGCTTTTTGTCCGCCGATACACCCTCGGGGCATTCCGCCCCGTGACGCGACTTGATGTAGAAACCCTTGTCGGTCATGACGAGCGAGAGGTTCAGGGCCTCTTTCTTCTTCTTCTTCTGGCTGCTCTGCACCCGACTCAAGCGAGGCGTCTCCACCAGGATGACGCCAATCTTGATAAACTGGGCAGACATGAGCAGAAAGGGAATGAGCAGGCAGATCAAGTTCATGATCGGCAGCAGATTCAGCTCGCCCGCTTCAATCTCGTCCCGTAGCTTTTTCTTAGCCATGGTATCTCCTTGGCCTCAAGTCAACACACACAGTCGTCCGTTGTTTTTCCGGGCCCCACAAATCTCAGCGCGCTGCAACAGGGACCCCAGCGCGCTTCGAACATGGGTCCCGAAAATCAAATCGGTCCGACTCTATGCGCCCGGTGCGCCGCCAGCACGGAACCGCGCCGCAAGCAGGTTCTCGAGCACCACGGAGTACTGGTCCACCTCGTCGACGATCTTCTTGGTGATCCCCGAAAGGAACACGTGGGAGATCATACAGGGAACAGCTACGATCAGACCAAAGGCCGTCGTATTCATGGCCACGGCGATACCTTTGGAGAGCAGCACGGACCGCTCCTCAGGAGAGGCACCACCGAGGGATTCGAAAGCCGCGATCATACCGGTGATGGTTCCGAGCAGGCCCAGGAGCGTGGCGATGTTGGCGATTGCCAGCAACGTCGGGGTACGCTTCTGCAGCAGGGGAACCACCTCCAGAGAGGCTTCCTCGATTGCGTTCGATACTTCGATCTCGCTCTTGTTGGCCCGGGTGAGACCGGCTTTGATCACCCGGGGGAGCGCTGCGTTCGCTGCGGCGTTGCACAGCTTGATCGCGCGATCGATGTTGTTGGCCATAACCAGCTTCTGGATCTGTGCCATGAACGCGGTGGCGTTGATGTTGTACCGGAAGAACAGGAAGATGAACCTCTCAATCATGACTCCCAGGCCAAAGATCGAGACGGCCAAGATGAAGTGCATGAACATTCCGCCTTCGACGTAGGCCTTTGCGATGCCACCCATGTGCTCATTACCTCCCTTTGAGCGCCCGCACGATCTCTGCGTTGCGGGCGATCAGTTGAGCCACGAGACCGTCGGGTCCTGACGGTCTCAAGGTGGGGATGATGCTCGCTTCGTTGCTTGGGCTCATCCCCGGTTGAATTGTGTTTCTATCAGGAGCGAAATTTATAACAAATTCCGCGTGTAGTTGCTTCTTTTTTTTGTGTTGGTTCGAAAGAGGCCTTTTGGGCCATCAAAATCTGTCCCGCGTTGGTGATCCTTTCCGCTTAGAAAGGGGGTCCCCAGACCGAGTTGATAACTGCATCCAGGAAAGACCGCTTGAAGCGGGGGTCATCCAGATCCCAGCTGAGATTGAGTGCCTTGCGGCCCAGGAACACGAAGACCTCAGGCTTGTAGATCTTACCGACGATGTCAAACTCCTCAATCTGGCTATCACCGCCCTTGCGGCGCTTGCGTACGGGTTCAGGCTCGTGGGCTTTCCGTTCTCCAGCCCTGGGCGCGGGCGCCGCGTGAGCTATCCCGCCGCGGGGACAATACAAAAAAACGGCGGTGATTGCCAACCCTATCAACATCGACGCCAGACGAAAACGCAATCTGGCGCCTGACGTGCGGTTTCTCAAGCAGTTTTGGGTAGAGGCTTGCATGGTTTTAGATCCTCCCTAACGCGGCGGAGGGCCCGGCGGGGTCTGACGCCGGGGCCGTGGAGTCGGGCGCGGCGCTGTTCGCGCTTGAGCTGCGGCGGCTTGAGCCATGGCCTTGGCTGCCGGCAGATCCGCGTTCTTGATCTTGTTCAGCAGGGTCTTGACCCGCTTTTTCTCCTTGGCCCAAGCGCCCGGATTTTTTCTGGGTGCCAGCACCACATACATCTGCAGGTACTTCAGGCCGGTTTGCAGCCTTCGCACCTTGGAGTAGCCGGGAAATTTCTTCGCATCCAAAAACAAGATTGCCTTGTTGAACAGCGCCGACACGTAGGTCATGTTCCCTGCCCCACCCGTTCGTCGATATAGCTTCTCGGCCTCGACGTAGTAGTTCAGGGCTGTGACGTAGTACGACGTGTTGTTGTTGCGATGCGCGAGCCCGCGGTAGCAGGAGCCTATGTTCAGGCTGACGGAGTAGACATAGCCGCCTGGCAGACGCTTGGCCTTGAGCAGCGCGTTGAGCGCCTTCTGGTAGCTGCCGCCCTGCAGGTAACGGACCCCGATCATGGTCCACGCGTCCAGTAGCCGCGGATTCTTCTGTACGGCCCGCTCGAAGTACTTCACCGCCAGGGCGTAGCTCCCATCCTTGAGGTGGAGGTGACCCCACAGGTACAGAAACAGCGGGTGGTCCTTCTGGAGAGCGTTGATGGACGCCAACACCGCCTTGCACAGCTCAAGATCTCCCTTGCGAAAATACGCCTCGGCCATGGCGGCCATGGCGGGCACGGACTTCTCGTTCACCTCCAGGTGCTTTTTGGCCTCGCCAATGGCGCGCCGGTACTGCTTGCCCACGATGAGGCGCTTGACGCTCGCCATGGGAATCAGCTTGATCTTTTTCTCCTTACCGAGGGTCGCGCGACGCGGCCGGGTGAACGGCGTGACCGTCACCTGCCGCGGACGACGCGATCCGGGCCCCGGCGCATTGCGGGCAGCGGGGCGATTCGTCGTGGTCACCACTGGACCGCTGTCTGTCTCTCGGCCGCTTGAGCCGCGAGCGGCGGGGTCCGAACCTCCGGCATCCCCGTTGGCACCGTCGTTGGCACCTCCGTTGGCGCTATTGGCTCCAGCGGGCGTGGTCGTCTTCTTTTTGTCCTTGCTGCAGCCAGGACTGATCAGGAGCAGCGCGCAGGCTGTGACGAAAAACCACCTCATGAAAATCCTCTCATCGGCGCCGGGCTCCTACTTTGCGATCTTCGGATCGTTAATGTAGGGCGTCGACGGATCGATCCGTGACAGCCAGCGCCGCACCTTCCGGGTCCACTCGTTGGAGACACCCCGCTTTTGGGCGTGCTTGATGGCCGCCTTGTACGCCAGCTTGGCCAGCGTGTCCCACTGCTCCCGCGCTTTCTCACAAATAGAATTACTGCCAAACACCAGCTTCTTGATCTTCTCTTCGAACTCGAAGGGATCGTCAAATTGCTTCTTGAAGATCTTGATGTACGTGGCCGCGGGCTTGGGCGGTTTGGGATCGGCCACCTGGGCCGCGGCTAGCTCGTACAGCTTGCCGATGTGCGCCTGGAAGGCGATATACCACACGTCATCTAGGTATTTTTTCCGCTCATCGGTGTACAGCTTCGTCGCGGCCGACAGCTGGGTAGACAGGTCTTGAATGGCGTCAGCCACCGCATTGCGGCTCTTGACAATGACCTCGGTACGCTTTTTCTTGCTGCGCAGCAGTACACTCTTGGTCACCCGGAAACGCAGACGAATCTTCTTGTAGGTGAAACGCACCTTCTTGAACTTGTCCATGCCGCCCTTGACCCGGGCGAATGCGATCTTGGCCGCGGAGGTAGCCGCGGAGGTTCCCGGAGGCAACTTGTAGTTGATGAAGTTGTCCAGGATCCGGTCTTCAAGGCGCACGATGGTTCGATACCGCGCCCGCTGGGCCCGCTGCTGCTTCAGAACGATCTCCAGGAGCCCCATCATGTCCCGGGCCAGCTCCCAGTCGTCGGGGTGGCTACGGTAGTAGGCCGGGCCGCTGATCTGCCCACTCTTGCCCCTGAGCGCGTTCTCGGCGTGGTTGATGTACCGCATGTACGACGCGATCATCTGCGGCCACCGCTTCTGCCGCTCTCGAATCTTGCCGATCTCCAGATCCGCCCGGGACACGAACTTACCTGCGTCCTTTACGAACCCGTTGAAGGTCTTCTTCTTTTCGGGATCCACTGCCTTGCGGGCCAGCCGTTTCCACCGGGGGATCTTACCCCGAACCTCAGCCACATACTTCCGGAAGAACTTCACGGCCAGATCATATTTGCCATGAATCTTCAGGTATCTCGCATAGATGTAATACCACGCGACCCGACCATCCATTTTGGCGAACGACGTGTCCGTGGCCAGCACGCCGTAGTACTTGAGAGACGCCTCGTAGTCCAAGGCCTTCTCCGCCACCCGGGCGAGGTACTCGAGCACATTGTCGAGGATGCCCTTGTCGATGACTTTGCCCTTGGCGTCCTTGATAACGGTCTTGGCAGCGAGCTTCCTATACCGCGGCTTGATATAGATGGTCTCGTACATCTTCTTGGCGCTGCGGTAGCGTTTGATCTTCTCGTAGCAGTACGCCGCGTTATATAAAAACAGCGCGATCTGCTTGTCGTTGGGGAACTTCTTGATGATCTGCTGGAAGTACAGCGCCGCCTCGGCGTACCTCTTGGCCCCGAAGGCGTTGAAGGCCCGCTCCTTGAGAATCCGCGGACCGAGGGCCTTAAGCTCCTTCTGCTTCTTGGCCACCAGCGCCTTGTACTCGTCGCAGCTCGGATCGTTGGCTCCGCAACTAAGATTGGCGCCACAGTTCTTCCGCTTGATGTGCGATGACAGCCGCTCCAGCTGGTCCAGGAAATTCGGTCCCTTCTCCATGGAGAGCATGGTCATCAGGTGCTGGCCGGCGTAAAAAGCCTGCCGGCTTTTGCAGTGCTTCTCCATGAGGTCGTTGAACAACGGCTTGGCCTCACGAAACTGCCGGAACCGGTAGTGGTGGGCCCCGATGAGATACTTGTAGACCACCACGTCCTTGGACTTGGGGAACCGCTTGATGAGCTCCCGAAGCAGGGTGTGGTACTCGGTGAGCAACGGAGGCATGTTCCGCCGCACCGCGGTCTTCTCCTTGGCGGGATCCGGATCCGCTGGGAGCTTGATGCCCCGCACCACCTCGGAGAAAGCCGACACCCGCCAGTCAAAGGCCTCCTTGGCCTTTTTGACGCTGATCTTGGAGTCGGCCACGGCCTTGAAGATCCGCGCCGCCTCCAGGTACTTGCCCGCATAGTAGTAAGCCAACCCCATATAGAACTGCGCGTTGTAGGCCGTAAGCGTGTTCTGGTACTGGGGATGGGCCACGATGACCCGGAAGGCCTTGGCGGCCTGCGCAAAGTACCCGGAATAGGTCTTTTTGTAGTTCGCCATGTTCTGCTTGAGCTCGGCGAGACGAACCTCGATCTTGTCCAGCTTGTTCTGGGCCCGCCGCCAGCCACGCCCACGCTTGGCGATCTTGGCCACGAGCTGCGCCTTTTCGGCGAGCAGCGGCGCAGCCTCCTTCTCAGCCTTGGAGTAGGCCGCCAGGTATTGCCCGCCCAGGTTGAAGAAATCCCGCCCCATGGCCATGAGGCTGTTCTCCCGCAGAACCATCAGCGCCTCGGCCACCAGCTTGTCGGTGCCGTGCCGCTTCTCATACTCCTTGGCAAAGGGGATGTGTGGGCTTCCCCGGAAGATGGCGAAGCGATCGAAGGCCTTCTTGCGCTCTTCATACAAAGTCCGGCGCGGATACTTGGCGCGCACCCGCTTATCCACATTTACCTGAAGAATGCCCAGGATCTGCAGAATGCGCACCTGGATGGGCGCCTTGCTCTTGAAGTACTTCCAGTCGAAGTTGGGGTTGCCCACATCCTCCCGGTCGCTCTTGAACCCGCCCTTGGCCAGAATCCACTGGTAGATCGTCAGGGCCTTGGTGAGCATCTCCCCGCTGTAGTTCTCCGCGCCGGGATCGTCCGGCGGCGGCATGGACTCCTCCCACAGGATCTCGGCCAGCTGGAAGAAGGCCGCCTTCACGTGACCGTACTTCTGCGCCCCCTTGGAGTTGAGCCAACCCTTGTTGCGGTAGTACTTTAGCAGCCAGCCGTAAGGATCCAGGCTCTGCTTCTGATAGAAGGCGCAGAGCGCCACGTACCGCACCGCGTTCTCCTGGAGGTCTTTCTCCTTGGCCCGCACCAGCAGATCGTCGAACTCATGGAGGGCTTTTCGGTACCGGTCGATCTTGAAGTAGGTCCACGCCCGCTTGTACAGGGCGGAGTTGTACTCCTTGGAGTCGGGGAACTTCTGGGCGACGCGGGTGTAGGCGGAGATGGCGTAGTAGTTGTGAAGCTTCAGCGCCCGAAGCTTCTTCTCATTGAGCATCTCGTTCCAGCGGTTTTGAAAGACCTCTTTTCGGTCCGCCGCGCTTCCGCGGAAAGTCTGGTACTGCTTGTTGATGAGCAGCCGCTCGTTGGGCTCGATGGCCACCGAGGGGTCCGCGTCGAAGTGCTCCTCACCGATGAGGAACCAGGACTGAGAAAGCAGCCAGCGGCGCTTCTTGAGGTCCTCACCTTCGAAGCGCGACAGCTTCACAGCGGGCTGACAGACCTGATAGGGATCGAAGACCTTGAAGGGGTCCGGCGCATTGAGCCCGATGGCGGGCTGGGTCAGGTTCAGGCTGTAGCCGTCGGGCGGAATGATCGTGCCGGGCTTGGCCAGCGGGTTGAACTTGTTGCTGCACACCAGCCCCAAAAAGGCCTGACGAGCGCGGGAGTGGTACTCCCTGGCCCGGGTCCGCTGGGTCTCGTCGTCCGAGGACTCCAGCTCCTGGGCCGCCAGCCGCAGCACGTAGCCCAGCACGTAGATGACCATGTCCCGGTTCTTGTACTTGGGGAAGCGGGTCAAGATCTCACGGTAGTAGTCCAGGGCGGCTTTGTAGCTCTTGACCGGTTTGGTGGGCACCGGCAACTCCCGCCCGGACAGGCGTGAGATCCGCTCGATCTCCCCGAGGCGCTTGTTGTACTGCTTGTCGGCGTACCGGTAGTCCACCTCGGCCTTCTCGTAGTACAGCTCCGCCAGTCGCATGAGCACGTCGGGGGTCCAAATCTTGTCCGAGGGGTGGCGCTTGATAAACGCCTCGTACTCCTTGATGGCCTCCAGTCGCCGGCTCTGGGCCGTGCGGGACGCCTCCTCGAGGGTGTTCTTGTACCGCTGCTCCAGCTGGAACTTCTCGTTTAAGTAGGAGCGTTCGATGAGGTGATCGATGGTGTTGTTAAAGATGGTAGACCCGCGCTTCATGAGCGCCAGGTCCTTCTTCAGATCCTTGAGCACCGCCTTCTCCTGGGAGGAGTAGGGGCGAACCTCTTTGTAGGGCGCCAGCTTGCTGCGGTCCCCCCGAGCCTGCCCGGCGCCGAAGCCGAGCAACACGCCCAGGGCGATCACGGCGGCTCCACGATGTGTCGTCGCCTGGATCATTCTACCCCCCTCGGCTCACGGTACTTGGCCTTGAGCATCTCCATGGCCTTCATGAAGGTGGACTCGCGCTTCTCGTAGCGCCCCTTGGCCAGGTTCTTGATGGCCCACACCACGTCCAACACGCCCACGTCCGCCTTCACCAGCACCTGATACACCTTCTGGGCGACCTTCTTGAAGTTCTGCATGGCCACGCCGCCGACGACCTCCTTGGACTCGGGACGGACCTTGGCCAGGTGCGCCTTGTAGCCCACCAGCTTCACCTTCTCCTCGGTGAGCACGCGGACGACTTCGGCGCGCTTGGAGGCGACGAAGGAGTCGATGCGCCGATTCACCACGTCCAGGTTGGACTGGGCCTTGGCCATGCGGGACAGCAGCAGGTCCAACACCGCCTTCTGCTGGCGCTGGCTCCCACTCAGGCGCGCCGCGAGGGAGGCCGCCAGTCCCTGGAGCTGGGCGAGCACCCTCTTGTACTGGGCCCGCAGCTGCCTTTCGTATCGCATCACCGTGTCGCCGATACCCACATTGTTGCGGGAGTCGGCGATGTCGCTGCGCAAACCCGTGATCATGCTCTTGAGGGCCGCGATGCGGGACCGGAGCCGCTTGGCGTTAGCCTCCAGCAAGCGCTTGGACAAGCGCTGGGTCTTCTGGGTACGGTAATAGTAGGAGACCAGCGCCTTGAGCATCTTCTCGAGCTGGGCGATGCGCATCTGCTGCACCAGGGCGTCGGAGTCCACCTTCTCAAAGAGCTTTTTGACCTTGCCCACGCGCTTTTTGTAAGCGTCAGTGGACTTGGGGGCCTGGCGGATCAACTTCTCCAGCCGCTGGCGTTCTTTCTGTAGCTGGCCGAGCCGGTGCCGCTCCGCCACCGTGGCGTTGGGCAACAGCAGGTCCGACAGGTGGGCCGAGGTGTCGCCTTGGAGGCCGAGCAGGGCCGTCTCCAGATCGGCCGCCCGGGCCCGGGCCACGGCCAGGGTCGGATAGGCCGCGATCTGAGAACCCGAGGTGAGCTTCCGCTCAATCTGGCGGATGATCACGTAGGACTCGGTGATCATCCGCTGGATGGACTTGATATCTCCGAGCATCATCAGGGCCCGCTTCACATCCGGCTGCTTGCGGAGCCAGCGCAGGGCCAGCTTGGGCAAGCGCACCTTGATGTCGAACTGCTCCAGGTTCTGCGACGTCAACTGCGCGAAGATGAGCTTGGGGTCCATGTTGGCCTGCTGCAGCCCTCGCAGGGTCCGGTACACCGGGCGCAGTTGCCTCGCTGCCTTGCGGAACACCGCCTTGGCGCCGGCGAAGTCGCCCATCTGGATCTTCAGGTTGCCCAAAAGCACCTGAGCCTCGTCACTCTTGCCGTAGTTTGGGTTCGACACCTGGAGCAACTCCAGGGTCTTGACCGCCCGCTCATGACGCTTGGCCTTGAGATAGGCCCAGGCACGCTCGTAAAGGGCGTCGTTGAAGTACGGCGACTTGCGCGGGATGGCGTTGTACAGCTCGATGGCCCGCTGAATATCCTTGGACCGCCCCTTATAGTAGGCCAGTCGGGCAGCGGCGATGATCAACAGCTGCAGTACCCGACGCTGGGTGACGGTCTTGGGGCGAAAGTAGCCGAAGAGCACCTTGTCGATGATCTGCTTGTACACCGCGCCCGCCGCGTTCAATCTCCCCTGCTTAATGTGGCAGACCCCGGTGAAATACACCGCTTGGAGATAGTACGCGTGGGTGGTGCCTATGCCCGCGAAGACGGTCAGGGCGTCTTTGACACGATTGCGAAAAAAGAGGTACTTGCCGCGGACATACTCCACGGAGGGCTCCCGGCGGGCCGCCGGAATGGCCTGGATCTTCAGCAGCAGATTCTCCACCTGCTGCAGGCGATTGGCGTCCGCGGTCTGACGCTTGCCCAGCACGGCGGCCCGACGCATCTCGAGCTCCAGCAACCGCTGGAGGGCGAGCTGATAGTACTTGTTCGAGCTGCCCTCGGTCACGACCTGACTGAAGTAGGTCCGCGCCACCACAAACTCCCGCTGCTGGAACATGGAGTCGGCCAGGAAGAACGCCGCCTCGCTCGCCTCGGGGGTGCCCTTGTAGCGAGTCACCAGGTCCATTAGCACGATGGCCGCCCGGGAGTAGTCCTTCATGCGGTACAGCACCATGCCGTCGATAAGACGCTTGAGGCGCTGCCTCTGGGTCAGCTTTCGGGAGGGGGGCCGGATGGTCGTGAGGTAGTGGGAAAGCTGCCCCTCTATGCTCGTGAGTTGACGCTTAATCGTCGGCACTGACCGCCGGGCCGCCGCCGCGGATGGTCTGCCGACAACTCCGATCAGGAGCAGCGCCAGCGCTACTTGGATTTTATAAGTCATGACTTATTTCTTCGATCCGGCGGCCTTGACCCGACCCTTCTTGTCGCGCTTGAGAGAGAGGGTAGATACCTTCTTCTCGTACTTGACACTCAGCCGCTGCTTGAGAGGCGTAAAGGCAGAGCCCCGCTCGAAGGGGACTACGCGGACAGTGGTACCGGTTCCCACGGCGACCTTGAACCGGAAGCTGGACCGGATGCGATACCGGTACCCACGCAGGTAGGAGAACACGCCAAAGCCGTGACCGCGGTATACGAACTCCACGGTCAGGATGTGCACACCGTCGACGGCGGGGCCGGCGTAGATGCTCTTGGTGCCCTTCTCGGAGGCCTTGCCGGTGAGATCGGCCTTGGCCTCGAGCTGCTTACCGTCGAGCAGGTAGCGATAGGCCACCAGCCGGAAGGAGCTCCCCATTCGGTTATCTTGGATGATCACCAACTCCGAGGCGGCGGTGGTCTGTCCCAGCACTGACTCCTTGAGTAGGTTGAGCCGGATCTTGGTCTGGGACACCAGCTCCTTGAGAGTAGAGACCCGCTCGGCCATCTGGCGAAGCTTCACGGCGTAGCTTTGCTGGGTCTTGGTTGTCGTCGCTGCCCCCGGCGTCTCTGGGGTGGCGGGACTGGGGACCCCCATATCAGCGGGGCGGGCCGCCGGAGTCGTCGGGTCCTCTGCCGCGGGACGCTCTCGCACGGAGGGTGCGGTCGCCGGGGCGGCCAGCGCAACCGGGCTGGTGACAGTGAGAAGGCAAACGAGCCCGCTGATGCTTAGCGCGATACGTCGACTCATGGATTCAATCCCCCGAAATCTAAGGTTACCCGCAGGACAGCCAATGCCTAACAGGCGCAACGCTGTTTATTACCATTGGCCCTAGCCCCGTGTCAACGAGCCAACAATGGACGGAGTATAGCCTACCTGCGATGAAAGGCTACCAGAAATGGGGGGTGCCCTTACCCGCCGATTTCCCGGGAGAATCCTGCGAACAAACGCGTCTGAACAGGACCTCGAGCAGATCGCCAACGCCCTCCCCGGTGGCCGCCGACACCCCGAACAGAGAGACCCCTCGCGTAGCCAGAGACTCCTCTATCTCCGGAATCAAGGCACGGACATCCGGGAGATCGATCTTATTCACCGCCACCACCTGGGGCAGCTCCGCCAATCTCTCCGAGTAGGCGGTCAGCTCCCGGTTGAGGGAATCGAAGGCATCAATTGCGGATCCAATCTCGACCTGGGTAGGATCCAACAGGTGCAGCAGCACGGAGGTGCGCTCAAGGTGTCGCAAGAAGCGATGGCCGAGGCCGGCGCCCTCGGAGGCTCCCTCCACCAGGCCGGGGATATCGGCGATGATGAAGCTACGGAGATCTGAAAGCTCGCAAACACCGAGATGGGGAACCAATGTCGTAAACGGGTAGGAGGCCACCTTGGGCCGCGCCCGGGATGCCCGACGGATGAAGGTGGACTTGCCCACATTCGGAAAGCCGAGCAGGCCCACATCGGCCATGAGCTTGAGCTCCAGACCCAGGGATCGCTCCTCGCCTGCCCATCCCTCCTCGGCCTTACGGGGCGCGCGGTTGGTGGAGGTCCTGAAGTGCATGTTTCCCCGGCCACCGTCGCCCCCCTGGGCCACCACAGCGCGCTGGCCCGGCTCGACCAGATCCACCAGGATCTCTCCCGAGTCGGTGTCAATTACCACGGTCCCCACAGGGAGCCGGATCACCCGATCTTCCCCCCCGCGACCATTCATCTGCTTACTCTTGCCCGGCTGGCCGGACGCGGCCTTCACCAGGTTCATGGAGCGGAGATCCAGCAAGGTTCGCAGCCGCTGGTCCGCCTCCACCACCACACTGCCTCCGCCTCCGCCATCTCCCCCGGCCGGGCCTCCCCGTGGTACGTACTTCTCCCGCCGGAAGGCCACGCAACCATTCCCACCGCGACCGGCTTGCACGCGGATCTCAACCTCGTCCACGAATTGTTTCATGATCTTGAGCTTATAGCGGAAATGGGCGGAACGCCAGAAAACGGAGGAGGAAGATCTTAGCTATCGATATTGATGCGCTTGCGATCACCCTTGATGGTGTCGTAACGAACGACGCCGTCAGTGAGCGCGAAGAGCGTATAATCCTTGCCCAGGCCGACGTTCTCACCGGGATGAACCTTGGTGCCGAGCTGCCGCACGAGGATGTTTCCCGCGCGAACTTTCTCGCCGCCGTACTTCTTGATGCCCCGGCGCTGGCCTTGGCTGTCCCGGCCGTTCCTGGTGCTGCCCTGTCCTTTTTTATGTGCCATGGGGGATCTCCTCTACTAGGCGTCGCCCTGAGCGATGTCGGTAATCTTCAGCGCTGTAAACGGCTGACGATGACCCGCCTTGCGCCGATAGTTCTTCCGGCGCTTCATCTTGAAGATGATGATCTTACGATGACGCCCCTGGTCGACGATCTCCGCCTTGACCGAAGCGCCCTCGAGCACCGGCTTGCCGACGAGCACGTTGTCGTCGTCATCCACAACCATCAATACGTGGGCGAGCTCCACCAGATCACCGACCTCACCGGTCAGCTTCTCGACCTGAATGGTGTCACCTTTCGCTACTTTATACTGCTTACCGCCAGTTTTCAGGACCGCGAACATGGATCCAACTCCATCGCTAAAGGCGCGCCTCACAGGCGCAACAGGGGGGCTAAGGTACCGGTTTTCCGACCGTTGTCAAGTGCCTATTTGTTACGCGGGAGACTACAGATCCCTCAACTTGGCCAGGGACTCCACGAAGGGGGCCAAGGCGACGCCCTTGTCCGTGAAGATCGCCTTGACCAACGTATGGGGAGTCACGTCGAAGGCGGGGTTCCGACAGGGGACGCCTTCGGGCACGATACGCGTTCCATCGATGATCGCCACCTCGTCGCCGTCCCGCTCCTCTATGGGGATCCCGTCGCCCGTGGGCGTCTCGAAGTCCACCGTGGACAGGGGCGCCGCCACGTAAAAGGGGATCTCGTGATAGGCGGCGAGGATCGCCACCTGGTAGGTGCCGATCTTATTGGCCACGTCACCGTTGGCGGCGATGCGGTCGGAGCCAACCACCACAAGATCAATCTCCCCGCGGACCATGAGAGATCCCGCCACGGTATCCGAGATCAGGGTCACGGGTATGCCGTCGTGATGCAGCTCCCAGGCCGTGAGCCGGGCGCCCTGCTGTCGCGGTCGCGTTTCATCGGCATAGACCATCTTAAGCTTCCCCGCCTCGGCCGCCGCGCGGGCTACTCCGAGGGCCGTACCGTAGCCCCCGGTGGCCAACGCGCCGGCGTTACAGTGGGTGAGCAGGCGAGCACCATCGGGGATGAAAGGTAGGCTATGGGCCCCCATATCCTTACAGAACTGGACGTCTTCCTCGGTGATGGCGTGGGCCTCGGCCAACGCCGCCTCCCGCGCCGAATCCACGCCGTCACCCAACCGTGCACGGATCACCCCGGCCACACGATCCACGGCCCAGGCGAGGTTCACGGCCGTGGGGCGCGCATCCTTGAGGGTCTGAGCGTCGGCGGCGATCTTCTCAGCAAAGAGCGTGGGATCATCCGGAGCTTTGCGGGTGGCGATGGCCATTCCGTAGGCCGCGGTGCAGCCAATGGCCGGTGCGCCCCGCACCACCATGGTGAAAATGGCGTCCCGAACGGCGTCCACCGCATCGATCATCAACCACTGCTCTGCGCCCGGGAGCCGGCGTTGATCAAGCAGCCGGAGCTGTCCGTCCTTCCACTGTACGGGTCTCAGGGTATCGTATTGGGTCATGTCGCTTTGCTCTCCGCTGCCAGTCGGTCCACAATCTCGTTGAGATAGCTCTCGGTCAATCCAGCCGCTTTGTCGCCGTCCCCCGCGGTGAGGGCGTCGATGAGCCCCTGATGGTACGCCAGGGTAGCCTCGGCCTCGGGCATGGCGGGCGCGAAGATGTCGGGGTGGTGCTTGACCGATGAATAGATGGAGTTGGCGAGCATCTGAACCACCCTGTTGTGGGTGGCGCGGCCGAGGGCCACGAAGAGCTCCGTGTCAGCCAGCAGCAGATCCTGGCTGCTTCGAGACCGGGCGATGGCCTCCCGTTGCACCCTGCGCAGCTCCGTCAGGTCGTCGGGGCCGCAGCGTCGGCTGGCGAGCCGGGCCATCTCCCGGCCGAGCACCATACGCACCTCAAATAGATCTCTCAACAGTCGGAGGCTGTCGGGGGCCACATGGGGAAGCAGGAGCTGCAGCAGCTCCAGCCCGGCGCTGCTCATGAAATCCAGCACCCGGGTACCGTCTCCCTGGCGGGTCTTCACCAGCCCCATAATCTCCAGCCGCTTGATCGCTTCCCGTAAGGAGGCGCGGTTGACACCGAGCCGGCTGGCGAGGGAGCGCTCCGAGGGGAGGCGATCTCCGGGCCGGAAGGTACGATCAAAGATCGATCGGAGCAGATGTCGAGCCACCTCCTCCGCAACGCGCGTTTTCTCAAAGCCGATCATGGAACCCTACATACCAGATTCGTGCTAAGAATCTCAAGATATGTCCGTCCAAGCCAAGACATCCGCACCCTCCCCGTCCGAACCCCCGGCGCCGTCGCTGCTAGCCCAGCGGTGGGTGCGCATCTCCGCGGGCCTGGGGCTGCTGGGTCTGTGCGTCCTGCTGACCGTGGCGGCCCTGCGCATGCCTTTTGTGGTGATCCGCACCAGCAGTAACGTATACGCCATCGGGGGGGCAGCGCAGACCGAGAACCTCCACCTGATCCTGGCCGCCACCGGGATCATCGGTGCGGTACTGGCCCTGGTGTACGCTGTCTCCTGGGCGACCTTCCGCGCTAGCTTCTTCGTGGTCGGCGGCGTGACCACGGGCTTTTCGGCGCTGCTCATGGTCGGGGCCTGGCAAACCGTACAACGGTCCACGGTGAACAATCCTTTCATCTACGCCGAGATCAAAGAGATCGAGGCGGTGATGCAGATTGGCTCGGGACTCTGGACCTGTCTGGTGGCCGGGCTGGCCATCCTGCTGTTGGCCGTAGTCGTGCTGCTGGCCAGCCGCGCCGCCGAGCCCGCCGACCTCGGCCCCCTCGGGCAACACAGGTCCGTCTCAACTTCGCTATAGCGTCCACAGGTAGACGCCGAAGACGATCAGGGCTCCCAGCAGCAGTCCATCCAGGACCGCCGGGAGGAGGAGCTCCGTACGGGCGTGGTCGAGGTACCAGCGCCGCCCCAGCTCCAAGCGCTCCTCCAGGGAGGTGGCCACCCGGGGCTTGTCTCCCAGGGACACAGCGGCCTCGGACTCGGCGTGGGCCTCCAGCAGATCCCGCAGGGTCTTGCCCGTGCCGATGGCCCGGGAGCGGTACCGGTCGCGAACAACGTCCTGACCCGTCCCCGTGCGGGTGAGGGCGCATCGACCGTTTTCGTAACTGGTCATGGCATAGGCCCCCGCCATCCTCCCCGACGGGGGCAGGTCCACCAAGCGCCCGTCGGCGTGCGCATACACCGCGGCCACCCGGCTGGGGAGACCGAGCAGCGTCTCGAGTCGGGTCCCCAAGTAGCGAAATCCCCGGGTCTCCAGCCCCTCGACCACCGGTCCCTCCGGGGCAGACTCATCGTCGAGGGAGCGGTGCCTGACCCGGCCCGCCAACAGAAACCGCATCGGGTTCCCCAGCCGAGCATAGGCCAGTATGACGAGAAATATCGTCAGTCCAAGACGAAAAAAATCAGCAACAGTAAGCACCATGGTTCCAACGGACATCATACTCACACCGCCAAGAAGGTCCACCAGGGCTGCGTTAAGAAGAACACCATTTGGCCATCGACGCGATCCAATTGCATGGACCGGCGAACCGATGTTTACGGGAATGATTTGGGCTGCGGTGGTTGCAACGTAGCGAGTCTCACGATACATCCGAAGCACGATGAAGTGGATTTGCATCCTCCCCTGGTGCCTGGCGTTCGGGTGTAGCGGCGACCGACCGTCTGAGCGTAAAGACCCCGCGAGGACCTCGAGGTCTACGCCCACCGCGACCGTCGGGCGCCCCGCGTCCCGGAGGTCGATCGGTCCACCCAAGGACCCCGTGTCCCTGTTCGCCGACGGCGTCGAGCGGGTGGTAGAGCGAGCCTGGGCCCAAGCCCAGGGCTACACGATCCTGGATCTGGGTGACGAATTCGCGCCCTACCCATTCTCATTCAAGACTCCAGCCCAGCCCAACAGCTACCGCCGGCGCTACCTGGACCTGGCCAATGATCGCGTGGACCGGGATGGCAAAAAGCTCCGCCCCGGGCGACACAACCACCTCGAGCTGTATGGCATCCCGCCCTCCTTCGGCGTGCTCCGCCGGCGATTCCTCGCCGAACGGGACAACCACGCCTGCTTCCACGCGGTGGATCGCGAGGTCATTCGTACCCTGGATCGCCCCATCGTCTACAAGGTTGGCCGGAAAGCCGCCCGGCGCTACCTGAAGCAGGCCCAAAGCTGGGAGGGCGCCCTGGCCCGGCTACTACGCAAGCACCGCCTCGCCAGCCCCGCCGAGGCCCGCGCCCGCAACCTGGGCCGCCAGGTCCTGCGAGCCCACCGGCTAACCACGGCCCGGCTCCGGGCTATCCAAGCGGTGCAAGCCCGACTCCGGTGCGAAGGCGTAGTGCGCCGGACCGAGCCCCTCAAGCCGGGCGTCATCAACTGGCACCACCAGAAAGCCATGGTGCGCTTCGAGCGCAAGCACATGATCTTCGGCTGGGGAGGGTTGCGGGGAACGACCCAGGCCGCCCTGGCGCGCACCCCCCTGGAGAACAACCACCGGGCTTTGCTGCGGGCGCTGCGAGAACGGGTGGCCACGTCTCTGGGCATCCTGGAGGACGGCTCGGTGCCGGCAAGCTGGCCCAATGCCGCCCGCGCCGGAGGGAAGGATCTCGTCGGCGACCGCGCCCATCGCCTGGTGAAGGCGTTGGGCGTGGAGACGCCGGCCAAGGCCCTCCAGTTCTTAGAACGAAGATCTGCGAGCTCCCTCGCTCATCTGACCGTAGCCCTGCGGCTGCCCCCTCTGCCGGACTACTACGGCCCGAATATGGACCTCCGGGTGGTCATTGATCGAGGCGACGTCTACTACGCCTTCCCCTACGACGACAAGGGGCAGCCAGTGGCCCAGCCCAAGGCCCGTCGGCCACGGCTTTCGGTGTTTGTGCATCACCGGGAGCGGCGGTTGCCCCTGGTGCGCTGGGCCACCACCATTGGCGGTTGGCGCACGGAGGTGCGCCATGGTTGCCACTACTGGAAGTACAAAAACAGCGAGGTGGGCGACCGACTGTGGAAGTTCCTCGTGGCCGGGCCCGTATGGATCCCACCGCCAGGAACGCCCCCGCGCAGCCTGGTGGCGAAGCAGTGGGTCAAGGGACGGGTGAAGTACGTGCCCAAGCAGTGGGAGATCGGACCGGGCTATCAGAGCGCCTACGGACTGGTGGCGGCGCTACACACACGAGAGGTGCGACGCCGAGGCCAGGTGATAGACGAGGACGGAGGCATCCGGACCCACGGCTCGGCGGACTACATGTCCATTCTCGGTCGCCACTCCCACGGCTGCCACCGGCTCCACAACCACCTCGCGGTGCGACTGATGACCTTTCTGCTCCGGCACCGACGTCACGAGCGCATGGGCGAACAACCGGTAAAGTGGAATTTTTCTTTCCGCTACAAGGACCAGCGCATCCGGTTTTCCCGATCCCATAAGGGGTATTACTATCGTCTCGTGCCTCCGGTGCCCGTACAGGTCACCCGGGGCCGCGTCCTGGGTACTGACAGACGCCCCATCCGCCGCTACGTGCGCAAACCATCCACCACCAGATCGGCCGAATGCACCGAACCACCCACCCGCCCGGGCCCAACCCCGAGCGCCAATCCCCCGAGCGCCAATCCCCCGAGCGCCCCAACACCGCCATCCCCCCGAACCCCCTGAGAGCGGCCAAGGGCCAAGCGAGGAACTGCCCAATGGCACATCCACGCAGGTGGCGACGAAACCATACCCCATGGCATTGGGGTCGAAGGGCCGACGTAACCATCTACCGCACCCAATGGTGACAAACAAAACGGGCCGGTGACAAGCCCATTGCACACGGATTCTTTTTGTCCGATAATAATAAACTGACATTGGCGTAGACAACACGCCTTGGAATCTGTGAGGAGGGCCTGTGGCGAGAAAGAAAAAGATTCCGTCCATCGATGATGCCATCGCGCTCATTGTGGAACGCATCTATGCAGACCTGGGCGCGGAGAACCGGAGGCTGCGGGAGCAACTGACCCACCTCGGACGCAAGGTGGCAGGGCTTGAGCGCAGAATCAACCGACTGCAAAACGAGGCCGAGCTTCGGCAGTTGCGACCCTCGGGGGAGCCGGCGGCTCCGCGAAAACGGGTGTCACCGGAAAAAGCCCAAAAGACCATCCTGGTCCGACTCAAACGCGCCCGGGGGAACTTCGTCACGAGCAAGGAGCTCGGTGGCCCCCTCGGCATCGGCCGGGCTACCGTGGCCCTACGGGTCAAGGAGCTGCGGGAGCAGGGGCACGAGATCGTGAGCTCACCACGCAAGGGGTACGCATTGCTCTGAGGGCTCGCTCAGTTAATAGTTGGTCAGTGCACGACGTCGAGTCAAAACCTCGCGACGAAGCTGAGCCCTCCGCCTCGGCCATCCACGTAGGGAGTGACCGCCCACCACGCTCCCCGGGAGCTCGCCCGCAGGGAGCTCGCCCGCGCGCGGGCACGTGACTCCACGAAATCCCCCACGGCGATCAGAATCACGGAGGTCACCAACAAGGCCGCCGAGGCTCCAAGGAGCCCGAGGCCGATTCGAAAGTCCCTCTTCAACACGTCGCGCTTCTCGCGCTCCTCCGGGGTAAGGCTCTCCTTGTCGTCGTATTCGGTTAACATGAAGCTTGCGAATGCGATACAATAGATACCAGCCCAGAAGGCGGGAACCACCACTCCCAAGCCCACCAGGCCAGATATCTTGATGGCGCGTCCGGCGCGCCCAGGCCTCCGGTTCTTCCGCTGCTCGCCCTCCTCTGCCTTCGAGGTTGCGGGGCGCGCTGTTGCCGGGCGCGCTGTTGCCGGGCGCGCTGTTGCCGGGCGCGCTGTTGCCGGACGCGCTGTTGCCGGGCGCGCTGTTGCCGGGCGCGCTGTTGCCGGGCGCATCCTCGGTGTCGTCTCCAACGCAGACGTCCCCGACGGGCGCGCGGGGGCTGCCCAGGCACTCGCCGAGAAAGAGGCCATCAAGATCCACATTGCAGGGACTAGTACCACTGCCCGGAAAAGCGTTCCGGGTTTTCGGCGAGGGCCGGGCGGCGAGGGCGAGGCGCGACGAGGGCGCGTACCGGGAGTACGCAACCGAGGAGGCGCTCTTGTGCAGAATTGCAGCTTGCTGCCATTGTGCACAAAAAACAACGAGCACGTGCCGCAGGCACGAGCGCAGTTAACAAAGCCATCGACGTCCGGAGCCGTCGAAACCCGGAACAGACTTCCGGGTCGTGGTACTAGTGCCACTGTCCAGAACAGACTTCCGGATCGTGGTACTAGCCACAACACACGGCTCACGCCCTCGCCCTCGCCCTCGCCCTCGCCCTCGCCGCTCATGGGATGTCGCCTCCTTACGGTACGCTACTGCGGGACCACCACGACGCCGTCGCCAGGAAGCAGGTGTCCCGTCTCGTCCGTGATCCCGTACTTAACGAGATCGATGAAGTAGTAGGGGTTAGAATCTGTGATGGATGAGACGTAGTTCACCACCATCAGGCGTGGAAAGAAAAGTCCCATGGAAATCAGCCCGCCTGAGCTCTGGGTGACGCGCCGCCTCAACCCCGTGTCGATATCGTAAATCTCGATGTCGGCAGGTAACTGTATCTGGTTACCGGTGTAGCGGGTGGTGTTGTAGGCGACGAGGTTTCGGTGGATGCGCCCCCACCGCACCGCGCCATCGTTGTCCACGAGAACCGTGGAATCTCCCGTCGGGATGTGGTGGAGGACCAAGTGGTAGGGGTCCTGGAGGTACAGATCCGAGCCAAACCAGGACAGGTGGTCTCCATCCACCGTGACGGCGTACTGGTAACCAGCGGCGGTCTCATCGATGTGGGTGGTCACCCCGGTCACCAGATCGTGGTAGTAGACGTCGCGACCTTGGGACTGGGGATCGCCGCTGGCCGCGGTCCAGGCCACGTAGCGCTCGCTCACCGCATGGTAGGTCGGATGCGCATCCGCCGGCGCGAGAATCCGCTCTTGGGACGTGGCGAGGTCCAGCAGGACAAGGTCTTGTTGCCCGAGATCCAGTAACTCTGTGAGCCGCGTGAACACCACGTAGTCGTCGTTGCCGTATGGCACGAAGGTTCCGTAGGTCTGAGAAGTTAGCTGCGTGGGTGTCCCCTGCTCCAAGTCCAGATAGAATATCTCACGGCACGACTCGCCACAGGTGTGGTTGTCGGTCCAAAAGACACTCCGATCCCATGAGGTGACCTGCTCGACCGTTCGACCCTCGGTGAGGCGCTCTTCCATGCAGGTCACGAGATCGAGCAGGTACAGCTGCGACGGAATCAAGGTGGGACTTCTGATGGTGCGTCCGAAGACCACGCGGTCTCCCCAGAGGCTGACGCCCCTGTGGCGGTCTGAAGCGTCGACTGGCAGCTGGAACATCGGCAGGGCGCAAAAATCGTAAAACACCTGTCCGCCGTCTCCTGCATCTGGGCTGGCGTCAGGTTGGACCACCACGGCGGCATCCGCGTCAGCCACATTGGCGTCCGTGAGCCCAGCGTCATTGACATTGGCGGAATCATCGCAAGAGCAGGCGCCCAAGACAATGGACCCAGCGGCAATCAAGAAGACGGAATAAGATGATCCCATGGAATGTACGTCCTAACTATCAGTCAATGGGTACAACCTGATCGCGGTACAGGCGGCCCTGGTCATGCCAGTAGCGCCAAGGGCCTCGGAACTGCGCCCTCATGATCGCTTCGATCTCAGCATCCCCGGGCCCGGGTCCGGAGGTTGAGGCGGCACCCGATTCCACAGAACCAAGGAGCATAGAAGCGGTGGGGTCCGCTAGATCGAAGCCCTCTAGCCAGGCGGAGTGCTTGCCGAGCACCCAGAGCTGGCCGTTCACGATTCGTACCGATTGGATCTTACCACGAGCTTGCACCTCGCCCAATTGCGAAGGGGCAGAAGCCGACAGCCGGTAGAGCAGCACACGGCCCTGCTCGAGTCCCACGGCGAGGAGCGAACCGCCCGCTGCGACTGTCACGGCCTTGGCACCCGAGGGCAGGGGAACAGTGTCAACCAAGGAGGGATTGGTAGGCTCGCTCACGTCGTACACACCCACACCTGCTCTCCCCATGGCCACGTAGACGCGCCGGCCCCAGGCAGCGATGCCCAAACCATTTCCTGCAGAAGGCACCCGGCCGACGATCAGGGGGGCGGTCGGCTCGCGAACGTCCAGCACTACCAGCTCGCTCTTCCCTCCCTTGACCCCGCAGAGGTGTACGCCGCATCTTGCCAGCCCTCGCACAGGATGTACGCTGGCGACTCCGAGAACCGCCAGGCTTTCGCGATCAACAATCCGTACGCCCGAAGTCGCTGCCACAAAGAGGTAGTCCCCCGAGAGCAAGAGATCCTTGACTTGACCGGCGATGTCCAGGGAGGCCTCGGGCAACGCCTCGGCGAGATGCGCATCGAGGGTGAATGCTACGCCTCCCGGTTGGGCCACGCCGACGTTCGGGCGCACCTCGAGCAAGCACGACGTGCCCGACGGGCACCGGAAAGCGGCCTCTTCTTTGCTCGAAGCTCCGGCAAAGCTAGCACCGAGGTACACGCCGCTCAAATCGGTGACCGCCACTCGCAAATCAGGCGATTCTGGCAGCAGTTGGGCAAGCCGCAGCTGGCCAGGCCAAGACGTGTCAGCCGACTCGGTGAATCCGTAGAGATGGCTCCGGCCGTCAAGATACCGGTCGTCCACCGGCCATGCCAAATAATCGCGTTGCAACGTTTGGCGAGCAGCTTGCCACTGACCGAACCGGTCCCGGACGTGGAATGACAACCCCTCAGACAGGTCGGAGGAAACGAAATCGCCCACCCATAGACGCCTCGACGCCGGCTCCACGTACACGAACGGCGAGATCATGGGGCCCGGTGACTCTGAAGCAGTTCCAGTATCTACCCGACGCCAGGAATGACTCGAAAGGTCAAAACGCCAAGCGTCGGTGAGTAGCGCCTCCCCGCGGCGACCACCGCAGACGTAAAGCGAGCGGGTGACGCGATCAAAAAACGTACCAGCGTCACCGCGGGCCACAGCAGCCGGCGGCTTGCTTGCGGTTCTCACATGCCGCACCGAGAGCGTCGCAGGGTGAATGGCGATCACGTTCGCGGAGACGTGCCCGTCAGGGGTCTGGCCACCGAAGAGGAGCATCTCACCAGCCACAGGGTCGAAATTGAGAGAGTAGCCCTGAAGTCCGGAACGCACGGGAAGGAGAACGGGTGTCGACCACTGCCCGGTGATCAAATCGAGGGACAGGGCTACAACGCCAAGGTCCGAAGGCGAGCGCGATCCAACCAGCAGCAGGCGCTCTCCTCGGGTGGCGGCAAGCTGTGCCTGGAAGAGCGCCGGGGCGATCGTGCCGTACCGCGCAACGGTGCTCTCCAGAAATACCGGTCCGTCCTGCACACGGGTCGGGGAAGAAACGGGCTCGCTCGCGCTCACAGACCGAGCGGTGGTGCCTTGCCCACTCAAGCTCCCGATGTAGAGCACCGCTGGCGTCAGGTCGTCGGGATGCTCGGTGACCGCGCCATAGCTGCCTTGCTGGTACGTGAACAGCGCACGTTCGGTGACCACACCTTGGCCGGTATCGTGCAGGATTGGCCCGACTACCCCGGTGAGCTCGGTATCCAGGTTTCGTTGATCGGAAAAATACAGATCATGCACGCTGGCTAGCTGCAGACTGTCGGGGCTCAGGCTGAAGAGCCGGGAGTCCTGGATGACCGGATCGTCGGTCAAGAAGTACCCCACAGGGCCCAGCCGATCAAACCAGATGTCGATCGGCAATTTGGTTATCCGGGATCGGATGGTTGGGAGGGTGATATTACCTGAAACGCTGGAACCAACGCGCACGAACTGGTAGTTGCTATAGGCGACTACCGCGTCTGGACCTGAGTAGGAGTAGCCCAACAGATCAAGGGGGGCCTCCTGAGCGACTGGGTCCGGAACCGGGATTCCATCGACGATGATCATTGGCATGTTCGGCCAGGCAACGCGGATCCGAGTGGTGAGGTTCGGACTCTGCTCAGCGTCATAATCGGAGCTGTTGGCCTGCCAGGTCTTGAACTGGACCGAGTCGCGCCAGGGCCAGACCAGCTCGTGACGGTTCCAGGTTTCGTCTTGTGTGAACTGCACGGTACGATGCCAGAAGAGCTCATGTGCGTAGATATCGAGGAAGTCATTGGCCCACGGAGTTAGGCGGTATCGGAGCGTCGCTCCGTCTTCGGCCAAGTCGTTGCTGGTGTTGGGAGTGTTGATAGCGTTCCAGGAATATATCCCTTGAGGGTTAAACTCTCCGGAGCCGTTGCATATTTGATACCCGAAACAGCGTCCGAGGGGGAAGTCCCACTCGTCCGTGGTGAAGTTAGGGTTGTCTAGGTCGCAGGCGCAAGCGCCAACCCTGAAGTCGGTTCGCTGACTTGGCGTGAAGATCGGCTCGTTGGCGGCGTTGAAGCTGACCTGTCCACCGAGTGTATTGAAGCCTATCCTGTACTCCCTACCCCAGAAGGAGTGTGCCCCTCCCGGGAGGTTCACGCGCTCGTACTCGACTGGCTCGAGCGTCACGTTGCCAACCGTGTCGCCGTCGCAGCGGTCACCGATGCCGTCGTTGTCCCCATCTCCCTGGTTGTCGTTGGCGTACACCGTTCGACACTGCGTGAAGTCGGGCGGGGGATCTGGTCGCTGACATTCAACTAGTCCGGTGAACCCCAGTCGCCACTGGTTGGTTTCTTCGTCAAGGCCAATCGATTGATCGTTGCATCGGGCAGGCTCGAACGCCATTCCACAATACTCCGTCGTCGCGCTAAGGTTCGGAGGATAAATGCAGTTGTCTTGACCGCGTTCGCAGGCTTGTACGCAGTTGTAGGTGTGGTGGAAAACGCTGCCACCATAGGTGTTCAGGAGGTCCCAACAGCTCTGGTTGCAATCTTCCACTGAAGGAATAGGCAGGTCGCAGTACCCATCTCGATCCAGATCGCCACCACCGTTGTGAATCCACTGGTTGCAGTCGTATTCGTTCAGGTATCCGTCCCCATCGATGTCGGCATCACACTCGTCACCGTAGTTGTCGAAGTCGAGGTCGAGTTGGGCGTCGGAGACACCATCGCTGTTGGTATCGACCAGCAGAGGGTTGAAGTTCTGTGGGCAGTTGTCGCACTCTCGCCGACAGGCCACGATCTGGTTGACGTCAGCTTCGATATCACCCGGCAGGTTCAGGTCTTGTTCGAGCCTGAGGGTATAATGGGCCGTCAATTGCCAAGGGCGCTCGTCGAGACACTGATGCTCGTCCGCATCAGCTTCAAGAGGGCCAGGCCCGTCGCCCAGGCCATCACCGTCTTTGTCAAAGTTGCTGCTCGTCCAGGTGTTTGGGCAGTGATCGACGGCGTCGCAAAATCCGTCTCCGTCGGCGTCCTGTCCGGATGAGCACACCGGCTCGTGACGGCACACGACCTGTGCGCCGTACGTAGGCTCCCCTTCATCGATCCGTTGCTGAATCAGGTCACGGGCGTATCTGGGTATGTCGACCCCTTGGCGCTGGAAGTTGACATCAACGTAGGTATGGCCGTCGGGCGGCGGATGTGGTGGTTCTTCTGGAGGATTCCCTGGATCTTCTAGAACATTGACGCCTACTCGTAGGCGCACGCAAAAATCGGTCCCTACGCAGCCCTCTTCGTCCCTGCCTCTTGGAGGTGGGTGGAACAAGCCGCCGCGGGGCGAGTCGCACCCCTCGACGCAAGGCAGCATCATGTAGAGGTGGTCATCAGACAGCCGCACCCCACCCGCGTCGCGGATCAGGTCTCGCATGAGGTAAATGACGGGCCACTCGATCTCTGGATTCAGAGGGTTGGCGACTTCGTCATCAATAACTACCTCGTCGAGAAGCTCGGCGAGGCTGTTCTGCACCTCGTTCTGGATTTCACACGTTATCAATTCATTGAGCCAAGAGTTATAATTGACAAAGCTGCACAAGGCTGCTGAGTGTATATACCCGTGTAAATCCAAGATGGGAAAGCAGTTGATATCATCCACAACAAAATCCGGGTACCGGATTCCGTCGCAATCTTCCCAGTCTTGTCCCTCCTCGTCATCTACCCACTTCAAATACACAGAGATACCAAAGAAGAAGAATGGAATCACGTAGTTCCCAGCGACGTAGAAGGTTGCCCTCAGTTTTATTCTACCGCCGGACTTGCTGATTTTGATGCCGATGAGCGAAATCGCCTCGACATTTAAGGCGCCGTTCGCAACGGCATGGCTTTCAAGCACAAGCATAGCCTCTTGGATGCCGGGCCTCACTTCGTCCTTGAACTTATCGAGCGGGATACGCAGGGCGCACTGCTCTTCGTCGAGGGTTTGTGCGACTGCGTTTGGCGGAAGGGCGATGAAGCCGAGGATGAGGGTGAGGGCGAGGGCGAGGACTGCAGCGAGGCTCGCCACAAAGGGGCGTCGGGTACAGCATTGCGCCCTGTGGCGTGGCGAACACTCCGGTAGAAACGTCGTCGGTTCGCCGAAGAAAGTCTCAGTCAACATCGTGGACCTCCCCTTTGCATGCCTTTTACGCAGCCCGGAGCCATGCCCGCAACTGGGCCCATCTCACCGTCCGTGACTCGGTGGTCGAGCTGCAATGCCCCTCCCTGCGCCGAATGCCGTCACCCTTTGCCTCCCGGTTAAACTGAGAAGGTCAGTCGTCGGGAGGTCGTGGTTGCCTTGGCGTCCCCAAGCGCTTTGAGGCCATGGAGGGCATAACAGATTTTTGTACACCACAGAGAATATATCGTGCAATCTAAGAACGGTTCTGGGAGTGGGGATCTCACCTGAGAGCTTCCCTACAAAATCCGTTGACCGGATCTCTACCTCGGTGAAGCTCACGGCGGTGCCGATGCCGGGGCGCCAGTCGCAGCGAGTCCTCTCTCGCGTTGAGTGCCGTGGGTGGTCCCCGTCGAGCCCAGTAGATCCGGGTGGCACCCTTGACCACCACAGCGATGCCGAGGTCGGTGAGGACCCAAGGGATGCTGTTGACACCGGACCTCGGATATGGTCAATCTTTTTCGGCAAGCTAAGGCCCCATGGCCCTGTTATCCCCAGTAACCGCATCAGGAGAGAAAACATGCGCACGACATCGGGACTGCTTACGGCGTTGGTGGCCCTGTTGGCCGTGGGCTGTGGCCCCAAGGTGGACTGCGACAAGTTGGACAAGAGCCTCTCTGGCTGCACGGAGGCGTTGATGTTCCGGCTTCGACCGGACGCCAAAAAGAGCCTCGCTAAGGCCACCGATCCCGAGACCAGGAAGCTGAACGAAGAGCTCAAGGCCAAAGACATCCAGCGGAACCGGGCGACCCTCAAGACGCAGGTGGTCCAGGAGTGCAAAAAGCACAAGGGCCGCGCCGCCGATGCCAAGCTCATCAACGCCTGCCTCGAGGCCTCCGGCGGCAAGACCGACGCCGCGAGCTGCAAGAAGTTCGCCGACTGCTTCGGCAAGTTCCTCAAGGATAAGAGCAAGTAGCTCAGAACCCGCGGCGCCCTCTCCAATCCTTCTACTCAGCAGTCCTTCTACTCAGCAGTCCGGTTTGTCCTAACGCAGCGCCTTCTTGGCGGCGGCGCGCACCTGGAGGTCGGGGTCCGAAGCGGCGAGCTTGCGCAGGAGGTTCCGGGCGGCGCGCTTGTCTATGGCAACCACGGCTACCACCGCGGCCAGCCGCACCTTGGCCGCCCGATAGCGCAGGGCGGTGAGGAGCACGGGCAGGGCCCGACGGTCTCCGATACGGCCCAGGGCTCGCACAGCGTACTCGGCGAGGAACCCGTGGACTTCACCAGCAAACCGCTTGAGCACGGGCAAGGCCGACGTGGCCTTGATCTGACCAAGGCGTCGGATCCGCTCCAGTTGCTCTGGCCAGCCCAGCCGATGGATGCCCGCGGTCAACAGCTTCACCAGGGCGGGCCTCAAGGCCGGCGCCGTCGCCACCGCGATAACAGCGGCATCTCCGGCAGCCCGACGCACCATCGTCTTGCGATCCTTGAGCCCGGCGCGAACCAGGGCCGCAATCCCCGGGTGTCCCACCTTGGCGGCCAACCGCAAGGCGTGGGAACGGATGTCCACATCCCGGTGGCGCGCCAAGGGGCCGGTCTCCTCCAGTAGCACTTTTCGCAAGGGCGCAAGGTGCGCTTTCGACAGCGGCCTGGCCTCCGGTCCCTTCAACGCCCGGGGAAACACCCCGAGCGCGAGCCGCCGGGGGTGCCGGTCCAGGCCCTGCAAAATGCGCAGCACCAGGTCCCGGTGTCGCCGCAGGGCCGAGCGCAGCCCCTGGCTCACCTGCGCTCCGGAGCGGGTCAGAAGGCTCACCAGGGCCGCACGCTTCACGATGGGCTGGACGGGCCGAAGCTCCTTGAGGAATCCTGCCCAGTCCACCCGACCGTTGCGGATCCGAACCAGGGCCCCACCGCCAGGCGTATACGATTTTCCCTGCACGCTGCGCACCAACGCCCAGGCAATACTACGCTGAACATCGTCGGTGCTCGACCACAGTCGCCGAGACAAGGGACGGGTGGCACGACGGGCCCCGAGCATTCCCAGTCCCCAGGCCGCCTTGACCACCAGGTCCTGCCGCTCATCGTCGAGCATGGCGACGAGCGGATCGATGGCCCGACTGTTGCCGGTGAGCCCGAGGGCAAAGGCGCAGGCCGCTCTCACCTCCGGGCGCCGATCCTTGGACCGGAGCACCTTGAGCATCACGTCCATGGGTGGGCGAGCCTGCCGGCCGAGCCCAACGCAGGCGAAGATCTCCACGCTGATCTTGGGATCTCCCAGAGCCTTGATCAGCGGCTTGACAGCGGAGCGGTGCTTCAGGTTGGACAAGGCCCAGGCCGCCGCCTCCCGCAGCTCCACGCTCTTGTGCGCCAGGAGTCGGGTCAAATCACCCACCGTGCGCGGATCCCTGAGCCGTCCGGCAGCCACCAGGGCGCGCACCCTCAGGGCATTGTGCGCCGTGGTCTTGGGACGCGTGGGCGTCGGACTGCGGTACCGACGACGCCAACGGCGACTACGCACCGGCGGCGAAGCCACCACAGGCTCCTCCTCCGGGGGCTGCAAGGCCAGCCGCACCAGGGGCGGCGCAGCGTTCTTGTTGCCCAGGTGACCCAGTACGTCGATGGCGATGTCTCGCTGGGTGCCCTTGCGCTCGGACAGCGCCTCCAACAGCGGCTTGAGGGCGCGTTGGCCGATCTGGAACAGCAGCTGGGCAGCGCGCTTGCGTCGCTTGGGATCGGGGTCGAGCTGCTTTTCGAAGGCCAGCCGCGGCACCAGCCGCGCGTACAGCTTCACCAGCGTGATGCGATAGGTCTTTTTGTGCGTGTACGTGAACGCCAGGGGGATCAGCTCCCGCTCCAGGTCCAGGAGCTGCCCGAGGTACTCGTCGATGTCGATGGCCAGCCGCGCGGCCCGCCGCACAAACTCCTCGTCAGGGGAGCGACGGATGACCTCATGGTAGAGCTTCACCGCCTCCACATGGTTCCCTAGCTGCAGGTAGATCCGCGCCAGGGAGAAGTACACCTTGAACAACCGGCTGTTGATCTGCAGCGCCGACCGGTAGGCCTTGATGGCGGCCTTCCAGTTCTCCTGGCGCTCGTAGATGGCCCCCAAGCGCGCCTTGGCCGAGGCGTCGGTCTTGGACGCCAGCTGGCTCGCCCGCTTGGCATAGCTGAGGGCCAGCCTGTCCTGATAGAGCTGCAGATAGAGCACGGCGATACGCTCGAAAAATTCCCGCCGCCGCTGGGGCACCGCATCGGAGAGCCTCTTGAGGATGGCGATGGCCTTCTTGAGCTGGTACCCCTCGCGGTAGATCTGCTCCAGGGCCAGCAGGGCCTCCACCTGCTTGTCATCGATCTCCAGGATGCGCTTGTAGATCTTCTCAGCTTCTTTGACCTTCTTGAGCTTGAGGTAGGCTTCCCCCATGAAGTAGCCCGCCGACAGATCCGGCGGCCGGGCCTCGAACTTGGTGCGGTAGGAAGTGATCTTCCGGGTCAGGAGGCGCCGCCGACTCCAGATGTCGATGATGGCCGTGCGTCCCTCTCGTCGCCAGGACTGGTGGCGCTTCTGGACGGCCATCTTGATCACCACCAGCCAGGCCTTCACCGCCTCGTCGTACTGGCGATTCTTCTGCAGGGCCATGGCCCGGGCGCGCCGGTAGTCCACCTTCTTGCTGTTGAGCTTTATCGCCTTGTCGAAAAGCTTGAGCGCTTCCTTGTTGAGATCGTGCTCCGCATAGACCTGCGCCAGGGCGGCGTAGGCATCCTCCCGACTCCGGTACACCCCCCGTCCCAGCAAACGCTTCCAGGTGGACAGGGAGCGGCGCTTGTCTCCCCGCTGCCAGTACTGCTCTCCGAGATTGATCAGGTGCCCGGGATCCCGCCGCTCGATGCGCACCAGGATCTTGAACTCCTTGAGGGCCAGGCCGGGCTTACCCCACTTGTTGAACAGGTCCGCCAGGGCCAGGTGCACCGACGGGTCCCGCCGAAACCGCGCCCCCAACCTCCGCAGCACCGCCAACGCTCGCTTGGGACGTCGCTCCCGCCACAGCGCCTTGGCAAGCTCGAGGTGAAACCGCGGCTCCCCTGGTGCAATGCGCACCTGCTCACGGAGCACCTTGATGGCCTCCTTGTGTCGATTGAGCCGGCCGAGCAAAGCAATGAGCTTGGCGCGAATATCAATGGCGTAGGGTTTGGCACGAAGCGCCCGCCGGTAGGCTCTGATGGCCTTGTCGTCGTCGCCCACCTCATCGTAGAGACTCGCCAGAAAAGACCACTGGAAATAGCCCCGGCTGCGCCACTTCTTCTCGTACTCGGCGATGAGGCTGCGCAGAGCGTTCTTGCGGCGGTGGATAGCGATGACCCGCTGAACGAGCTCCGTGCGCATCCAGTGACTGGCCGTGAGATACCGCATGGCCTTGCCGTAGGCTTTCTTGGCATCGCCATCCTTGCCCATGCGCTCGTACACCTTACCGATCTCCTTCCAGAGATCGGCGGTCCATTTGGAGTTGCCACGATACCGCTTGAGCAACTTTCGGTACTCAGTCAAAGACTGCTTGTACATGAGGTTGCGGGTGAGCACCTGGGCGAACTCCAGCCGCAGCAGCCGGTTGCGCGGATCCAGCTTGAGCAGGGACACGAAGTAGGATCGCGCCTTCTCGAGCTTCTTACGACCGATGGTGAGATCGATGAGCGCGCGCAGGATCTTTTTCTTGAGACGCCGAACCTTGGTGCGGGACAGGGAGGCTTCGTAGGCCTTGCGCGCCTCCTCGGGCTTTTTGAGCTTGCGATGGGCGGCGGCCAGCCGGTAGTGGGCCAGGTACGTACCGGGCTTGAGCTTGGCGGCTCCACTGAAGGCCGTGGCGGCCTCGCTGTGGCGCTTGAGGCGCATGAGCAGGTTGCCCAGCACAATACGGAAGTTGTAGTTCTTCGGGGATCGCACGATCCGCTTGGTGTACTGGTTGGCCAGCCCCTTGACCGAGATACAACGCAGGAGCTTACCCATGGCCCAACGGTTGCCGGGGTTGGAGTCGATCATGGCCCGGTAACGACCCATCATGGTGCCGCTGCAGGGGTTGCGACCGCTTACCCAGGTGCGAGCGTCGGCCGGCCGGGGTGACGACGCGACGACAGTCGCGAAACTCGCAAAGAACAGAAGGAGACGAGGTGTCTTCATGGGACCTTCTTACCGGTTGAGAATCACAAGCTCGAGACATAGTACGGGAATCGAGACCCGACTACACCCCCCTATTCTGACCGGAAAGGTACCCAGACGCCAATCCCTCCCTACCGACTATTTGGAGCAGACGGCGAAAACAACGTTGGCAAAAACAACGTTAGTGAAACTGGCGCTCCACTACGCTCCGCCGGAGGGAGGCCTTGATGAGCTGCGACCGCTGCTCCAGGGAGTAGTCCAGCAACAGGGCGCGGACGATCTCCTCCAGGGAGTTCTGGAAGTCGGGGATCTCCTCGGCGTCGTTGAGCTCCCGCAGCGGAAGATTGTGGCGCGTCCGATCCATGGAGCACTCGGTCAAAAACAAGCGCAGGGCTCGCAAGGCGGTGCGCGGAGGCAGCGGCAAGAGGGGATGTAGTTTCATGTAGGTAAATATACTACATCGTGTTTTTTTGGTCCAATTTCGCGCAACCGAAACGGCGAACGGCGGATAACCCGGGATCGGAGGCTCTTCAATGATGCGCACATCCCCGGCTGCCACAGGTCATGGCACAGCCCGCTCCCAGGCGCGCTCTCGGGCGCGCTCTCGGGCGCGCTCTCGCACCGCCGCAACCACATCGCAGAAACCCCGAACCCACCGCCGTACCCACAAACGCCGCCCATTTTCGCCCACCCCGGATCCGTCTCCGGACACACCGCACCAGTCCCTGGGACCCCTTCGGTTGGCTGGTCCGGACCTCGCATGGCCCACCAATCCCGCGTCCGCGTCCGCATCCATGTCCGTGTCCCAAGCAAACGGCTCCCTGCGGGACCAGGGCGTAGTGGGCCTACAGCTCCGCCAGCAGGGCGACTCCGCCGAGGTGCGCCTCCAGCTCCGCCAGGGCGGCGGCGTGGTGGAAGCGTCCTTACGAGAAACCGCGCGAGGCGTGGAGATCCAGCTCACCGCCAGCCCCGATCAGCAACCCCTGCTGCGCCGCGTGGCCGAAGCCCTGGCCAACGGACGCGGCGACCACGCCTTCGACCTCGACGAGGTAACCGTGGACAGCCAAGGGGACTGGGCGCATTCCCAACACCGGTCTCCGGGCGACGCCAATGACGACGACGCAGACAACGGCAATGGCAACGGCAACGGCAACGGCAACGGCAGCAGCCGCTCTTCAAGCGTCGACAAAACTACCTCCCGTCGCCAACGCCCATCCGCCGTTCCTCCCGGACCAGCCCCACATCCAATGACCACGTCGGAGGGCACGAACTACCTACGATAACGCCAAACACCTGAGTCCAGACCACCTGTCATCCCGATGCCCTTTACTCCCGTCATCCCGATGCCCTTTACTCC
>JAOZUO010000012.1:43271-47237 GCA_029938605.1 Deltaproteobacteria bacterium
GTCATCCCGATGCCCTTTACTCCCGTCATCCCGATGCCCTTTACTCCTGTCATCCCGAGCGTAGCGAGGGATCTCTCCCTGAGCGACGCCAGGCTTGCGACGGCCAGGGCTGCCCGTGTAAGTATGGAGCCGGTATCCCATGAGCTACGAAAATCGAGACCCATCCCAGTCTCCCCGACTGGCCATTCCCTCGGCGGCCCCTCCCGAGGAGCTCCTACACGCCTACCTCCTCTCCACCGCGGGCGGCGGCGGCCCTTGGCCCGCCACCTCCAAGCTCCTGGGTCACACGCCCACACTCCAACGCCTGGAGATCGAGCCCGGTTCAAATGGGCTTCCGGTGGGCGTACCCGGGTTCGGAGATCTCGTCCTGGTCCTGACCACACCCCAGGGCGGGGTGATCCACGCGCTGGTGACCGGTCCCCTGGCGAGGGGGTTGGTGGGGCTGCTCTTGGACGAAGAACCCGCTCTACCGACTCCCCTGTCCGCCGCCGAGGCCGGATTGCTCACAGGCCTGGCCGCCACGACGCTGCGGGATCTGGAGCCCGAGCCCAGGTCGGTCGAGTCCACCTCCCCAGAGCCCAGGCCGGCCGAGTCCACCTCCCCAGAGCCCAGCCTCCTCGGGATCCAGGACGTCGCCGTGATCCGGGACAACAACGGCCTGCCCCACGACCAGCACCGTCTCCCCGATGATCCGGCCCTGTGCTGCAACCTCACCGTGGACTGCGGCTCGGCCAGCGGACGCCTGGTGCTCCTCCTGAACACCGCGGCGGCCAGATCTCTTCGGGGCGCGGTGAAGCGATGGCGACCGCCCCCCTCGGACAGAGGAGGAGAGCTGCCCCTGACGGCCCACCTCATGGTCGCCCGCACAGAGCTGTTCTGGAGCCGCCTGACGGACCTGGAACCCGGTGACGCCATCGTGTTCCCCTCCCCCGCCCCACCCGACGACCACTGGCCCATCCACCTGGCGGTGGCCAACCTGCTGTTTCCGGCCACCCTGCGCCACACCGAGGGGGGCCGCGAGGTCGAGATAAGAGGATTCCCCATGGACCCCACAGACTCCAGTGCTCCCAGTGATCCCAGCATCTCCAGTGACCCCGGTGACCCCAGTGACCCCAGCGACCAGAGCCTGGAGGGACCCGCCCGGGGGGACCTGCTCGACCGCCTACCCGTAACGCTGACCGCGATCCTGGGTCGGGTGGAGCTCACCGCCGGTGCCGTGGCCCGCCTGGCGCCGGGCGCCGTGATCTCCCTGGACCAACCCGTCGGCGACACCATACAGCTCCGCGCAGGGAGCCGCTCCATCGGAAAGGGCGAGCTCGTGGAGGTGGACGGCTCCCTCGGCGTACGCCTCACGGAGATCACCCTCTGATCGCACCCTCAAATACCGAGCGACCGTCAACTTGACCGGGATCGGAAACGGCGCGATTATCAGAAGGAAGCAGGAGTCACCCGGTGAAAGGCAAAAAACCATTGGAGGGCAAAAAGCCCTTACGAACCCAGTTCACCATCAAGGCCCTGGACGTCAGCGATCTGTTCCAAGCGAACTTCAATGACTTCCGGCTCTCGGGGAGCACACCGCGAGCTCCCGAGCTCACCGTTCCCGAGGGCCAATCCACGGGCGGCGGCGCCAAGGCAATTCAGTCCATCACCCTGACCCCTGAAGATCCTTCCGCGGGCACGCTCATCGCCGGCACGGTAAACGGCGTGGCCAACACCGTGGAGCTCCGCGGCTATCCCTATCTGGAAGCCACCTACAAAATTCGCTACCGCGGCCATCGGTTGGACATTCCGGCGGACTCCTACCAGCAGTTTCTGGAGGAGGCGAGGAGCTTCTTCGAGCGCCGCTCCTACACGGTCAGCGTGGTCAACCAGCTTCCCGACGCAGCCAAGCGGCACTACGACAAAACCGTGAACGCTCAGCCAGGTGGAAACGCCTTCTGGATCGTCCTGGGCTTCATGGTGCTGGCCGGCGCTGCCATGGCGACCTACCTGCTGCTGCCCCAGTGATAGTGATCACCTTTCGCGCCACCCCGGTCCACCGTACGGCCCGCCTAGCCTCCGCAGCTATCGCCAAAGCCACTTTGGCTACTTTGGCCACCGCCGCATTTGTCATTACCACCATCGCCACCATCACCGCCATCACCGCCATCGCCACCATCGCCGTCATCGCCATCGGTTCCCAGACCGGGTGCCGCCGCCAGCAACCGCAACCGCCACCGGTGACCGAGTCGCCCACCGGAACCACACCCGGAACCACACCCGGAACCACACCCGGAACCACACCCGGAACCACACCACCGTCCGTCGCCCAGACCTTCGACCTGTGGTACCGCATCACCGCCGACGGCCAGCCCATCGGCTATCGCCATGTGGCCCTGACCGCACCCGCCCGCCGGCCCGGCACCCCCCAAATGATCGTGCTGAAAAGCGAGCAACAGACCCGCCTGGCCACCGGTGGCAAACGGTCCACGCGCACCCTGAGCCTCACAGAGAACTGCACCACCAACGGGGCCCTGCGTCGGCTCACCACCGAGCGGCGCACACCCAAAGGCCACCTGCGCCGGCGCTACGACCTCCAAGGCCAGACCCTGACCATCACCGACCCCGACAGCGGCTCCACCCGCCAGACCAACCTGGGCCCGGGGACGGCCCTGGGAACGCCCGTCACCGGTCTATGTGGGCTCTATCTGGCCCTACTCCAAGGCGCCCAAACCCGCACCCTGCGCACCCTGGACCCGGGCACGGGAAAGGTCGTGACCGGCAACATCCTGCTCCTGCCGGGCTCGCGCGACACCTATCGCTACAGCGAATCTCACCAACCCGCGGTGCACACGGACCTTGTGGTCGGGCCCTCTCGACTGCCCCTGCGTCAGACCGTCAAAGGGCTCGGCATGACCCTGCGGCTCACCCTGACCAGCCGCGCCGAGGCCCTTGCGATCCTCTCAGCCGCGGCCCCGAAGCCCACTCGCTCCCTGGCCATCAACCTCGGCGCGCGCCTGCCCGAGCCCCTGGAGGCCAAACGCATCCGCTTCGCCCTGACCCTGGCCCGCCCGCTCCCATCCGCCGCGCTGACGGAGCTGGGCCGGGCCAACCAACGACGCCTGCGGGGCGCGGACAGTACCCACCTCATTATCGACGTCCGCCGGTCAGGACCGCTGCCCATGAACGCCGCGGCCATGCCCTACCCCATCGGCGCAGCCCAGCAGCAGCGGGCGGCCGTGTCCGCCTACGTCACCCACCCAGCCCCCGCCCTGGACGCCAGGGACGTCCGACGCGTCCAGGTGGCCACCCTGCTCAAGGGCGAAAAAACCGCCCTCCGCGCCGTACTACGCCTCACCGCCTGGGCCTCCATCGCCCGCACCAAGGGGTTCGCCGATCGCGCCTCCCTGCTGGTGGCAGCCCTGCGCTCCGCTCAGATCCCCGCCCGCCTCGCGTTCGGGTTTCTGTACGTAGGCTCGGTGATGACCGACCACACCTGGGTGGAGGCCCACCTGGGTCAGTGGATCGCCCTCGATCCCGAGTCGGGCGGCGCGGCAGGCGCCACGCACCTGCGCCTGGTCGTCAGCGCCCAAGACCCCCGCCGGGCCCCGCGCGCAGACTGGCGCCTACTCAAACCGCAACTCCGCGGCCTCCGCGCCCGCATCCTGGAGGCCGAGCTCGGCTCGGGCTTCCGCTTCGTACCCGGCGCCCAGGCCAACGCCCACCAGATCGCCAACGTGCTCTACCACCGCGTCTGGAACCTCATCGTCCGCCGCCCAATGACCGCACGATACGTGCTCGGCGGCGCCCGGGATCCCTTCGAGCTCGCCGTCGTCTCCACCGACGCCACCCTCCGCCTGGAGCTGCAGCTCTTCGCCGCCTCCCCAGCCGGCCTGGACGCCCGCGCCTTCCAATCCATGGGCTACCGCCCCAAAAAGATCGGCTCCCAAAGCTATCTGGTAAAAGACCTCAAATCCCAAACACCCA
>JAOZUO010000012.1:47337-78621 GCA_029938605.1 Deltaproteobacteria bacterium
CCAGCCCAAAGCCGTGCGCCGCAGCTACATCCAGATGAGCTGCTCCACCAAACCCTGGGGCGCCCGCCTAGTCCGCTGGACCCTCACCGCCAAGGGCGCCATCCCCTCCCAGATCACCGCCCTGGAAAACAAAACCCTGGGCACCTTCCAAATGACCGGCCACCCCGCCTCCATCCGCGGCTGCACCAGCCGCTGATCTGCCCCTGGAAATCACTCCCGATTGGTGCTATTGAAAGGCCTTCCGGCTCCGTGGCCCAATCGGCAGAGGCGCTCGACTCAAAATCGAGAGGTTCTGGGTTCGACTCCCAGGGGAGCCATCTCAGTTTTCGCTGAAAAATCAACACGTTATCGTTTGGGGGCGGGCACGCGTTACCCTAGTATTGCCCAAACGATGACGCAGGGGCATTTCCTTTTCGTATATTTTGTTCGTTGCGTTTATTTCGTTTATGCATCACTATTGAGTAAGATACGTTTAGGAGATCGACGATGTCCACTGCATACGCAAAATACGAACCCGTGGCACCGACTGACCAGGAAGCGACGCTCGCTCGCGAGTCGAGTCGTCAGCTCTCTCGGTATACAAAGCACGATTTGCGCGTGCGAATCCTTGAGTCCGATGAAGAGATGGTTCTGCCCGCGGCGGCCGTTCGTCTGCTCATGGACCTGCTTTCCGAAATGTCGAACGGAAATGCCGTCACGCTGATTCCGATTCATGCGGAGCTCACCTCGCAACAGGCAGCCGATTTTCTCGCCGTGTCGCGACCATTTCTCGTCAAGTTGCTCGAAGACGGCCAAATGCCTTTCCGAAAGGTCGGGACCCATCGACGCGTCCTGTTCAAAGATCTGATGTCGTACAAACGGGAGATCGACAAGAAACGCCTGAAGACCCTCGACGAGCTCGCCGCCCAAGCCCAGGAACTGGACATGGGTTACTAGAATCACATCGACGTTCACTGCCCTGTACGACGCATGCGTGCTGTACCCCGCTCCGCTGCGGGATCTACTCATGCACCTCGCACTCACGGACATCTTCCGCGCCCGATGGACCGATCGGATTCACGACGAGTGGACGACCAACCTGCTCGAGAAGCGAGAGGGTTATCGCGAAACCCCGAGACGGTCTCCGCCAAAGGGAACAAACGATGAGAGCAATAGACCGAACAGAATGCGAGCGCGCGATTGCGACGTGGACGACTGAAGGTCGTCTCAAATCGTTCATCCTGCTGGACGTAGATTGGTTCCAGGCTTTCAACGACTCGTTCGGTCATATTGAAGGAGATCGACTTCTGGAAAAAATAGAGAGGCTTGTTGCCGACTACTCGCATGAGAAGAGTTTATCGTGGTTCCGCACCGGTGGGGACGAGTTCGCTGTGTTGGTCCACGGAGAACATGAAGGTGAGCACATCGCTGATGACCTGAGAACAGGTGTAGTGGGATTGGGTATCCAACATTTTCATGAAGAAGCACCGGTTGGAGAACGGGTTACTGTATCGGTGGGTCTGTTGAAAGATCGTGCTCTGGCGCTGGTTGAGCCGACGCAGGTGCTGGGCGCCGCACGAGATTCAGTCTACCGTGCGAAATGCATGGGAAGAAACGCGGTTAGCGTATAGACGCGACCAGAGAACTCGAGAGTTAATGAGCACTATAGGACTCAGTATGAGCTGGGCAGAAACTCGGCGAATGCTCGACGCCGCCTATCGACATCTTCCCCCGAATCCGAGGGGCGGTGAGGATGGAGGCAGCGTACCCTAACCATCGTCGGAAAATAGTGGAGGCAGGGGTCGGGACTCTTGCAGGTCAGAGCCCGTTCAGAGCGTGTTTCCGTAGCCATGAGGTTACGTCGGGTGAGGTTACGTACGGGGCGTCCGCGATTTTCTCGGGTCAAGCCGACAGCTTTTTGAGCATAGCGACGGTCTTTTGTTCGATGAGCTCGCCGGTGACGTATTGATGAACGATGCTTCCAAGCAGCGTTTGATAGGGCAGGCCCAACCGCGCCGCTTCATCTTTGAGTAAGGCCAGGTCTGCGGCATCGATTCGGACACTCACCGGAACCTTGGCCGCAGCGGCATCGGTCTTCGTCTTGCCCGGACGCTTCTTGAGCTCATTGAGCTGGTAGTTCTTCCTCATAGTCGTGCCTTTCGCTGCGAGTCGCATTTCGGGCCGAAATGATCCTGACGGTGGTGCCCTTCCGCCTCTCGCAGAAAACCACGAGCAGTAACCGGTTCAGGGTTGAATGGCCGATGCGAATGAAGCGGTCTTCGGCGTCACTGTGGTCAGGATCAAAGAACTCGATCGACAGCGGATCCACCCAGAGGGTTTGTGCCTCTTCAAACCACACGCCGTGCTTCACGTGGTTCTGCTGGTTCTTATCTTCGTCCCACTCGAACCGCATACTGAAAGTGTATCCCAATGTATATACACAGTCAATACAAGCGAACACGGGTTGATGGTCGAACGGATTCGAAAGCAACCCGGGTGGGGAGTTCCGAGTTCCCCGGGTGGGGAGTTCCCAACAAAGCGATCTCGACACAGGTGGGACTGGTGCTAAACTGACGCGTTCTTGGTGACAAAAAGGGAGCTGCGCATGGGCTTTTTTCGGGCTTGGTTATTGATGCTGGCCTGGCCGGTGCTGGCCTGGCCGGTGCTGGCCTGGTCGGTGCTGGCCTGTGGCCCAACGTCCTCCTCAACAGGGGGCTCAGTGCATGCTTCGCGGGAAAGCTCGGTGCATGCTTCGCGGGAAGGCTCGGTGCATGCTTCGCCGAAAGGCTCGGTGCGATTCACCCAGGGATGGGATCGTTGGACCGATCCGAAAATCGGCTGCGTTACGAAGGGGAAGATTCAGCATTTGCGGGGCACGCTCCGGCCGGAGCCGGCTCCACGTCCGGGCCAGAAAACCGGCAAGCGCTTTGGGGGCACACGGCTGGTGCTCACCGGCGGCGAAGCGCTTGTGGTGGCCTATGGTGCGACCGAGCAGCACCGTCGGTTGGCGGGGAAGACGATCATCGCCCTCGGACGTTATTGTGACAAACAGGGACAGGCCATCGTGAGTCGGCACTTTCACATCAATACCCTAACCATCGTCGGGAAGTAGTGGCGATCCCCTCACCCGGGTTGATAGTCGCGCAGATTCGAAGCCAACCCGGGAGAGGGAATTGGGCGGATATGCCCAAGACACAAGGAGGCATGAAGTGAGCCTTCACATGAGCATTGTTGCAATAGAAGGAAACCGACTCGCGGACTTCCCTGCGATCTGGCGTCGCTTCCAGTATGAGCCAAGCGACAAACCGATGGAAGGGGCGACCTGGGAGACCGCAACAAAACGCGAGACACCAGAAACCAAGGCCGTCTGCTACCTGGACGGCTGGACCGTGATACTGGACCCCGAGTTGGTGATGATGACCGAGGATGCTGCCTGTGCGGCATTGTCTGCTGAAATGAGCGCACGGATTGTTGGCGTTCTATCTGAGGGAGTGTCGGCATCATACGGCTTCAATGTCTTTTCTAGTGGCCACCAGATTCGCGGATTCCTGGCCGTGGATGGCGATACTGTCGAAGACACAGGGGCTCCCCTTCCCGAGGAAGACGGTATCGACAAACAGGCCGTGAGCGAGCCAGATATGCTCGCTGTCCTGGCAAAGTTCGGAGTACACTACGACCGGCTGGAGAAATGCGACGAGTTCGTGGTGTGGAAACTCGACTATCCTGAAGACGATGCGCCCGAACCTGGCGACCCCATGGAGTCTACCGCCTCAGTAGAGAAGAAGCCTTGGTGGAAGTTCTGAGGATTAGAAGAAAGCCAGGTGTGTGACCCGGTTTCGGGCAAACCCTGGAAGCTGGAGACACCGCTCAGGAAATGAACCTGGGCTACTGATCCGGGCTACTGATCCATGGTGACGTTCACGACCCTGTACGACGCATGCGTGCTGTACAATCTGAAAGACGGGCGCGTACGGAGAATTCGAGATGCTGGAAGTCTTGACCTTGGAAGCTCACATCAAGCGGATGTTTGAGTGGTTCGAGTCGCAGCACGAAATACCAGCGTGGCAGGAACAGCTCATCTTGGACACCAGTGACCCGAACGTACACTGGGTCGCCAAAGAGAGCGGAGGCTGGCACGCTCCTGATAACGTGCTGCAGTCACCCACAGAATACTCCAGCCGGTTCGCTGGGCTACTGGGGATGGGATACTCGTGGATCAACCTGAGCATCTACGGGATATTCAACGATGACCTGATTATTGGGGTGGAACTCCCGCACGAGCCTGTAGGCATTCCCGTCGGCAGAACGAGTGTGAACTACTCGGGACCGAGCTTGGACGTGAGGAATGGTGAACCAATCTGGAAGCTACGGCTAACACTCGATCATCGCTAGCACCCGCGGCGTACCCGACGGAGCCATCAAGTATGGAGTGACAAAAGTGGGGGGTGATAAAACATCGAGGTGGGGTTCTGGCACTATTGGACCCTTCAAGGTGCCATAAGGTGCCAAAAGGAAGGGGAGATAAGCTATCGGGCTTGAGTTCTGGCACTATTGGGCCCAATTGAGCCGGAATCAGTGCCAAAAGTGGGGCATGATAAATCATCGAGGTGGGGTTCTGGCACTCCGGACCATCGCCTGCGCGCCCGGTCTACGGCGCAGTCCGGTAGGCGGAGGGGCGGAAGGGCGGAGGGGCGGAGGCGAACGCGAGGGGCGGAGGGGCGGAGGGGCGGAGGCGAACGCGAGGGGCGGAGACGAACGCGAGGGGCGGAGGCGAACGCGAGGGGCGGAGACGAACGCGAGGGGCGGAGACGAACGTGGGGGGTACGGGATTTGGCTTAGATGCCGATCCAGATGTTGGTGAGGTTGAGGCAGGAGTCTAGCTGGTAGTAGAACCAGAGTTGGATGCCGCCTTCGGGGTCGATGGTCTGGACGAAGCTGACCTGGGTGTGCACGACTTCGCCGTTGAGGCTGTACTGGTAGACCTCGCCGAAGCGTACGGGAAAGGTCACGCTGGGGTCGCGGTTGGATTCGGCGTCGGCCTGGAGGTCGGGGAGGATCGCGGCGACGTCGGAGCTGACCTGGCTGGCGTCCCAGTAGTAGCTCTCCTGGTCGTAGGTGCCGTCCCAGGGGGCGGGGTCGCACTGCTGGGGATCGGGGAGAGGCTCGCTGTCGGCGAAGCCGAAGGCCGAGGCGCACTGGGCGATGAGGTCCAGGGTCACCGGGCCCACCTGGGAGACGCTGTCCACCTCTTCCAGACTATGGAAGGGGTTGGCGTCGCGGTGGGCGATGAGGTTGGCGGCCGCGTCGCTGCGCAGGGCGCAGTCGAGGTCCAGCCGCGCCAGGTCGGTGGAGGCGTCATTGAGGAAGTTGACCACGGTCAGCTCGTAGGGCGTGGGCGTGTAGCCGAAGCTGTCGGCGCAGGCCTTCACCTGGTCGATGGTCCACTGGCCCACCATGTGCACCGTGTCCAGCTCGGCGATGGTGTCAAAGAGGTTGTCGTCAGCGGTGCCGGGGGTTTTGTCCTGGCCGTCCCGGTACTTGATGATCTGCTGGGCCGAGTCGCTGCGCAGACCGCAGTCGGTGTCGAGCAGGTCGAAGGTGGTGAGCTGCTGGTCATTGAGAAAGGCCAGCGCGGCGGCTTCGTCGGCCGACTGCACGGCTGCGGTGGTCTGGGTGACCTGACCGCCCTGGGCGCAGGCCACCAGCGCGACCATGAAGACCATCGTTCCCAGCATCGTCCCTATCGTCCCCATCGTCCCCATCGTCCCCATCGTTCCCATCGTTCCCACTGTCTTGCGGATGATCTGCATGGTCTCGACTCCCTCGTCCTGGGTGCTTCGCCGTGTGTGGTTCATGGTGAGCAAGTAGAGCAAGTGTCGTGCCATGTAGGCAAGTTGCTTTGTATTCTGATTTTATTGTTGTTTTACTCTGCAGCTCTACTGGTTGTTAGCCTCAGAGAGATGAGCGTTTAGTGTTTGCAACTATTGTTGCATTGGGTATTGGTCTACCGAGAGGGTGATGCCCTGGGTGCGGAGGCGCTCGATGAGGGGCATGCCCAGTCCCGAGGCCGGGGTGAGGACGCCGAATCGATCCGGCAGCGGGGGCTGGTCGGCGAGCTGGTCGGCGGGAGGGTCGGCGGGCTGGTCGGCGGGAGGACGGGCGAGGAGTACGGCGGACTCGGCGGCGAATATACCCGTGGCCTCGTAGCCGTCGCATTGGGCGGCCACCACGGCGCGCAGCCGCTGGGGGGCGGTGCCCTTGGTTCCGGCGGAGGGGGCGGAGGGAACCAGGGTGGCGTAGTGCTCGAAGCGGAAGCGGCCGGCGGTGCGGTCCTGGGCAGAGGGGCCCTGGCCCGGGGAAGGGAGGAGCTTGCGCAGGAGCCAGCGGGTGGGCGGGGTGGAGGCGCCGAGGAAGAAGCCGGCCAGGCTGGCGGTGGCCTTTTGGGCCCGTAGCCAGCCCCGCGTTCCGGGGCCGAAGCCGCGGTGCTCGCCGTAGCGGAAGTCCTGGCCGTAGGCGTAGTCCTGCACCTGGTTGCTGCGGCGGACGACGCGGGTGTTGATGGGCGCCATGAGGAACATGCCGGCCCACTGGTCGGCGTCCGGGTCGTAAAACACGTTGGGCCGCTCGGAGCGATCGGAGCCCTGGCGGTGGCCCTCGTCGTTGAGGCCGTAGGGATCTGCCAGGACATGGCGCACCTGCTTGTCCTTGGCGGCCACCTCCCAGAGGTTGAGCATGGAGGCGAAGGTGCCGCCGCTGAGGCCGCCCGCGAAGCGGGTGACGAAACACCGCACCTCGGCGAGGCGGCCCAGGTCGTGGCGCTGGGCGTGGTCGTGCAAAAGCAGCACGCCCAGATCCGATGGCACCGAGTCGATGCCACAGCAGTGGACGATACGCACACCCGCGTCCCGGGCCCCTTCATGGTGGGCGTCGACCATGCTCCGGATGAAGGACGCCTCGCCGGTGGTGTCGCAATAGTGGGTGCGTTGGCGCACACAGGCCGCCACCAGATGGGCGCCGTGCAGGGCGAAGGGGCCCACCGTGGCGCAGACCACCCGGGTCTGGCGACACAGGGCGTCCAGGGAATCGGCGTCGTGGCTGTCGGCCAGGATCAACGGCAGATCCCGCGCCCCGGGAGCGATGGTCTCGAGAAAATCCCGCAGGCGAAGGAGCTTGGCGCGATCCCGCCCCGCCACCGCCCAACGGAGGCCTCCAGGGGTGGTGCCGCAGCCGTGAACCCGGGCGAGGTGCTCGGCCGTGAGCCGGCCGGTGTAGCCGGTGGCGCCCCAGATCACGATGTCGTAGGGGCGCTCGTCGGGGTCAGTGAGTTCGGGACTGGTTTTCGCGCTGGAACTTGAACTGGGACTGTCGCTACGGGTGTTGCTGTCGTGGATGGTCATGGATCCGGTTATGCGCCGAACCCGGTGGGTTTTCAATGCGGAGATCTACCAACTACTCGAAGGCTTCGCTGGTCTTCCAGGTCTCCCAGACCTTGCCCACGAGGTCGGGGCCGGGCTTGAGGGTCTGCTTGCCGGGACGCCAGCCGGCCGGGGTGGCCTGGCTGCCCTTGGATTCGCGGACGAGCTGGAAGGCCTGGACCTGGCGCATGGTCTCGCTGACGTTCCGGCCCACTGGAGGCGTCAGGACCTCGTAGCCCTGGACCACGCCGTCGGGATCGATGATGAAGCGACCCCGGGTCTCCACGCCCGCGTCCTCATCATAGATGCCAAAGACCGTCCCCACCTTGCCGCCGCCGTCCGAGAGCATGGGGAAGGGAACGCCGCCCTTGACCATCTTGCTCAGCTCGTGGTCGTTCCACATTTTGTGCACGAAGACGCTGTCCACGCTCATGGACATGACCTCGACACCCAGCTTCTGCAGGTCGGCATGTTTCTCGGCGACCGCCGAGACTTCCGTCGCTCAGACGAAGGTGAAATCCCCCGGATAGAAGCACAGCAGCACCCACTTGCCGAGATGATCGGAGAGCTTCACAGAGGTGAACTTGCCCTGGTGATACGCGGGCGCTTCGAAATCCGGTGCCTTCTTGCCGACCTTGATCATTGCTTGCTCCTTTGCTGATGCGACTGACTCACCGTGGTCATCCCCCGACGGCGCTGGTTGTGCCGGCTCTCCCACAGGACCTCCCGTGGGACGCGCGCACCCGACCTTCTTTTCCTCGGACATGGGTTGTTGGCCTCCGCGTGATCGCCCACAAAAACCATGGGCATGACGTTCTTTGTTGCCTGATTACACAGCGTTGAGACGGATCTACCACGTAGGAGGTTCCCAGCTCAAGCCCGGGGTTTTTCAGCGTGGAACGCGGGTTTGACTCGGGATCCCCGATGGTCCATCCTCTGAACTTCGGAAAGCTAACAAAGGAGGCGGATTTTGGGACAAAAGCTATCTGGACTTGGTGGATTTCTGGCACTCATCGGCGTCGTGTCGTCGGTGCTCTATCTCATCGGCTACAACCTGCGCATCCTCATGTGGATCGACACCTGGGGTCAGGGCGCGGCCTGGGGCATCCGCGGAGGGCTCATCGTGGCGGGCGCGGCGCTGTTCTTCATCTTTGGGAGCGGTGACGACGAGGATGAGGACGAGAAGAAGAAAAAAAAGAAAAAGAAGGAGTGACCGGTAGCTACAAGAACTTCTTCAAATACTCGCCGTAGTCATCGCTGTCCGGGAGGGTCGTGTCCACCATGAGCACGGGATCCTCATCGTCCACGCCCGCCTTCCAGTACACCCCTGCGCCCCGGCGCTGCCAGATGGGAAGCTCCTCAATGACGATCTCGTTCTGCTCCAGGATCTCAAGCTTGTCCTGGTTGGCGAGGGTCTCCACGATGGTGTGGGCGTGGGACTCGTCGCCCGAGCCCTTGGCCAGAGCGTGCCACACGTACCGGTCCAAGGTGAGCTGCAACTGGGTGCGCTGACGCCACTGGAAGTAGATCCGCGCCAGCTCCGGGCTGGGAAACTGGTACAGCCGCACGTCGAAGAGGGCCAGGTCGCCCAGCAGCAGGCTCAACTTGCCCCCTGCGTTGGAGGCGACGCGGCTGAGCAGCCCGCGTCCGGTGGTGGTGACACCGCGCTGCTCTTCAACGCCGCCCAACAGCAGGGAAAACTCTCCGTGCTCGGCGTAGCCGAAGACCAGATCCGGATCCGTGCCCACCATGTGCGACAGGGTCTTGACCACCGCCTTGGCGAAGCGAACATCGAAGGGTTTAACAAAGCCCAGGGCGACGTGCTCGTAGAGCTTGGACCAGTCCCGCACCACACAGCGCACCACGCGCTTGAATCCACGCATGGACGTGTCGTCGTCGAGCAATTCAAAAGCTCGGAAGTGCTCGAGCATTTCGTCTGGTGCCAATTCTTCGGACATTTGCCTCTGGCATTCGCCTATGGCGTTCGCCTCTGGCAAATGGTTGGCGAATTCGCCGCTGACATTTGCCTCCGGGGCTCAAACCATGTGGCCGTCGGGAAGTCGAAGAGTAGCACAAGGTCCGAAGGGCTATCAAGAAATGGAACACGGAAAATCGCTTTTGCCCCGAGGGGTTGGGCCCGCCAACGCCCAAGGGGCCGATCAAGTCGATGGACCCGTCGTACCCCACAGACCGACAGGGTCGATCCCCTTGCCAACGGAGCCAGGGTGAGTTAAGGCATACCCCTCAATCTAAGACCTACGGAGTACAGTCCAGTGCGAAGTCGTCAAATGTTCCAACGCCATCTGCTGCCCCTGGCGGCGCTCACCGCCCTGCTGCTGGGGACGGTCCCCTCCTGTACCCGCAAGCAGGCCAGCCAACCCTGCACCACCGAGGCGGCCGGAACTGCCAAGGCCGGTGGGAAAACGGCCCCCAAGACAAATCCGACCTGCAAGGCCGCCTGCGAGTACTTCACCTATTGCCAATCCGCCCGGTGGACCTCGGCCAAGGATGAGAAGATGATGGCCGACCGCTGCACCGAGCAGTGTGCCAAGCCCGAACCCGGCCAGATGAAGACCTTCTTCGACGGCATCAAGACCTGCGCGGTGAACCACACCTGCGTGCAGTTCGGCGACTGCATGAAGAAGCTGGTGGAGAAGCTCCAAGGTGGAGGCGCCCAGGGGCGACCCGTCGAGGATCCCAACGCCATCTACAACGTACCCACGGGGGCCTCCCCGGTGCGGGGCCCGGCCAACGCCCTGGTCACCATTGTGACCTTTGCTGACTACGAGTGCCCCTACTGCGGCCGCGGCAACTCCACGGTGAACCAGGTGATCAAGGCCTACCCGGGCAAGGTCCGCATGGCCTACAAGCACTACCCCCTGCCCTCCCACACCGGTGGCAAACGCGCCTCGGAGGCGGCCTTCTGTGTGATGAAGACCAGCGGCGTAGCGACCTTCTGGAAGCTGCACGACAAGTTCTACCAGGCCATGGACGGTTTCGACGACAAGACCCTGCTGGCCGCCGCCAAGTCCGTGGGCGCCAACGTCGCCCAGGTGAAAGCCTGTATGGCCGATCCCAAGCAGCGTGAGCCCATGGCCGCCGACATGACCCTGGGCACCAACCTCGGTGTGGACGGCACCCCGGCCTTCTTCATCAACGGCAAGAAGATCTCCGGCGCCCAGCCCATGGACGTCTTCAAGAAGGAGGTGGAAGCCGCCCTGAAGAAGGCGCAAGCCGCGCTGGCCTCGGGCGTCAAGCCCGCGGATCTTTACCAGCACCTCACCGGTAAGGGGCACAACAAGGTACAGTTCATCAAAGGCGCAGCCGGCGGCCCTGGAGCTGGCCACGGCCCTGGGGACGGCCACAACCACGGCGGCCCCCCCGAGCTGGATGACAAGGTGGTCTTTCAGGTGGCGGTCACCCGCAACAACCCGGCCATGGGCCCCAAAGACGCCCTGGTCACCATCGTGGAGTTCGCCGACTACCAGTGCCCCTCCTGCGGTGCCGCCGGACAGGCTCTCAAAAAGATCGTCAAGACCTTCCCCAAGGATGTGCGGCTGGTGTTCCGGAACTTCCCGCTGCCCTCCCACCCTGACGCCGCTCTGGCCGCCGAGGCCGCCCTGGCCGTACGGGCTCAAAAGGGTGACAAGGGCTATTTCGAGTACCACGACAAGCTCTACGCCAACATGCGCAACCTGGGCCGTCCGGTACTCGAGAAGCTGGCCACCGAGATGGGCGTGAACCTGGTGCGGTTTAAAAAGGCGTTGGACGCTCACACCTACAAGGCCCAGGTGGACGCGGATCGCACCTTCGCCGAGACCATGGGCGTGCCCGGCACCCCGGCCATATACATCAACGGTCGCCTCATCATGGGGCTGCCCGCGCCGGACGTGCTCACCAAACGCATCACCGACGAGATCGCCGCCGCCAAAAAGATCGTCGCCAAGGGCACGCCCCGGGCAGCGCTCTACGACACCCTCATGAAGACCGCCTCGGCCAAGCCCGTCTTCAAAAAGAAGGTAGGGCCCTAAGCTCCCACTCTCACTGCGGGCTCACGCTCAGGGCGCGTTCACTCTCTCACTGCACAATTCGGTGGAAGGTCGCAGGATCCGGGACGGGGTTCAAGGGCTTGAGCTCCGGGGCCTCGGTGGCGTCGTCGGTCTTCTTGGCGCCGAGGGTGACGATCATGGTGGTGGGCGGATACAGCACGGTCCAGTATTGGGAGCGGACCTCGTGGCCCTTGTCATCAAAGAAGATACGTCGCCGCCGCACGGTGTAACCCCGCTGGCCTCGCTGCTCTACTTTGCGCTCGCCCAGCTTCATGTTCTCGTCGGACCGGATCTCCTCCTTGAAGGCGCGGTCACCGATGATGCGACGCTCGAAGCCGATCTTATACAGTCGCTTGGCCCCGAGGATCTCCGCCCGAACCCGCCCACTGTTGACCTGGTAATGTAAGACCACGGGGAAGTCGTAGGGGTTGCGGAGCCGCAAGGTGACACCGGGCCAGACCACCGTGGCGTCCAGCCCCAGGCCGATGTAGTGCGACGGCATGGAGTGCACGTCCGCCTTGAGCACCTCCAGGCCGGCGAAGAACGAGGCAGCAAAGAGCGTGGAGGAGATCTGACACAAGCCCCCGGCGATGCCGTCCACCAGCTCACCGCGCGCGATGACCGGCGCGATGCGGTAGCCCTCGGTCTGGGATCTCGGACCCAGGGTCTCGTTGAAGTCGAAGATCTCGTCCGGCATGAGGATGGTGCCGTTGAGCTTGCGGGCGGCCACCCGCAGGTTGTAGGTCCGGTTCGCCCACCGACTGGAGGTCGAGTAGGACGTCTCGTACCAACCCAAGGCGGTGCCGATGGAGAGATCCCGCAGCTGGATGGACGAGATCTTCGGGCGCACCTCCTTTACGGCCAACTTCACGATCCGGCGCCCCTGACGGGCAGCGGCCAGGATCCTCTCCTGGCTCCGATAGACGTCCAGCTCGTAGCCCACCCGGCCGGGCAGGATGCGCCGGTTCACCAGGTCCAGCCGGGCCGAGCGGGAGCGTACGTCGATCCGCTCCTTGAATCCCCCCAGGGCGGTCAGGGCCCGCTGGGGAGCCAGACCGAACCCCGGCGCAAACCGCAAGAGGCCGCGGCGCGCCCGGCTGCGCTCCATGAGCCGCTCGAAGAACCCGCCTCGACGGCCGATGCGCGTAAGCTGACGCCACAGGGAGCCGCTCCTGGGGGTGACCCCCAGCGAGTGCCAGGTGGACTGGATCTTGCCCCCCGGATAGCTCAGAGTGACCGCACCCTCGAGCAGCTTCTGCTCCCAGGTCTGATACCGCTGGCGGATGGCGGCGGCGGTCTTACCGCCCACATCCTGCCCCCCTAACCGGACCCCGGGCACCACCAGCTCCGGGCGGTTGCCGCGCTGCCAGCCGTGCCACAGGCCCGCGGACCCCACGCCCAGGGCAGCGGCCAGGATCAGCCGCAGGGCGATGAGTGGACCGTTCTTCAAAGGGGTGTTGCTCAAGGGCTCTCCTGTTGGACCATGAGGTCTGGGGCGCCCGGCGAGTCAGGCGAGTCAGGCGAGTCAGGCGAGTCAGGCGAGTCAGGCGAGTCAGGCTCAACACGCCGGTGGAGCTTGTGCCGCAGGGTCATCACCATGGTCTCAACCAACGCCACCAATTCGACCTGGGTCAGGTCACAGTCTTCGAACTGATACTCGCTCATCAAGCGATCTACAACCTCTTCGACCACCTCACTCAACGCGGCGAGGGAGGGGTCGTCGATCTGCCTGGAGGCCGCCTCTACGGAGTCACTCACCATCAGGATGGCCGCCTCCCGGGTCGAGGGGAGCGGGCCCCGATAGTAGTACACAGCCGGATCAATGTCCCTTCCCTCCCGGCGGGCCCGTTGGAGCGGGCCGCGGATGGAGCTGGTGCCGTGGTGCTCGGCAATGAGCGCCGCGAGCTCGGGCCCGAGCCGGTAACGACGCGCCAGCCGGAGCCCGTCGTCCACATGCCGGGCGATGCGTCGAGCGGACTTCTCGGGGGAGAGCGCCTCGTGGGGATCGTCCATTCGCCTGGACTCGGGCCCCGAGCCCAGGGGACGGTTCTCCGAGAAGACCTCGGAATCCAGCAGCTTGCCCAGGTCGTGATACCAGGCGCCGGCGCGCAGCAGGTGGCGATCCCCGCCGATGGCACGCCTCCCGGCCTCGGCAAGGTGGGCCACATTGCGGGCATGACGATAGGTTCCGGGGGCCTTACGCCGCAGCGCCCGAATCAGCGGGTGGTGCTCGGACACCAACCGCCGGAGTCGGCCCGCCGACGCCACCTGGGCCCAGCGCAACACCGGCCAGACCAACACCAGGCTGGCCAGCCCCGCGACCCAGGGACCAGCTCCCCCCAGCACGGCGACGCCAAGGTCGGAGGCCCCTTCGAATTCGCTACCCAAGGGCGGAATCAAAGGCGCCACCAGCAGCAGAACTCCCGCCTGGATCCCCCCGGCCAGAGCCGCGGCGGCCACCAGGGCCAGGATCCGCCGATGAAGTGTCAACAGGGCCACGGCCACACATCCGGAGGCCACGCCCACCAGCACCGGGGCCGGCATCAGGTCCATGAGCCCAGCCAACGCCGTCGTCGCCACGGCCACAATCACCGCCGCCCGCCGGCCCAGGGCGAGGGCCACCAGCAGCGCTCCCAGGGCCAAGGGCGCACAGGCCATGGGCAGATCGGTGTAGAGCTTGAAGCCCAGGCCCACCAGGACGCTCACCGCGGTCATCAGGATCAGTAGCGCCTGGCGCCGCCTCGTCCCTGCCACCAGGCCGACCAACCATAGGATCAGCCCGAAGACGCCAAGGATCAGGGCCAGCCGCACCCCGAAGTCGCCTCGGCTTGGAGGAGGTCCGGCAGCCCAGGCCGCCCGCAGCAGCCGCCGACGGAAGGGATCCATGACCGTGCCGGCCGCCACCAGCACCCGGCCCCGCTGCACGCGAACGTCCACCGGACGCTCCAGCCAGTGACTCCCGACAGCCCCGGCACCGTCCTTCGAGGCGCCCCGCTCCTTCTGACCCACCCGCAGGACGAAGTCCGCCCGTCCACGGACCGTCACCTCCAGGGTACTTTTGAGCGGCGGGGGTGTAGATGGAGTCTGTTGGCGCTCCACCACCAGGCCTCCGCCCACCAGCACCGCGGCGGCCAGCCCCGTCAGCCAAACACTCCAGTGCGGCAAGGACGCCCGCATGGGGCTACTTGGATGTGCCGCCCACGGCGGTGAAGGGAACGGACTTGGTGACCTTGGGGCCCTTGAAGGCCGGGAAGGTCAGTCGACGGACCACATCACACAGGCACTTACGCAGGGCCGGATCCGTGTTCCCGGAAACGGCCTTGGCCTCCTCCACCGAGCCGCTGTTGCCGACCGTCATACGCACCACCACCGACACGGTGCGACCGCCGGACACGCTCTTGGCAAAGCAGGGCGCCGCGTTGGGCATGGCGTTGGTGGTGACCGCGTTGAAAACCTCGGCCTTGGGGCCACCGGGGTGCCCGTTAATGGTGAGCACCCGCGTACGCGGCACAGTGATCGCCGGCGCCGCCTGACCTCGCCCCAGATTGTTGAGGCGACCCATCGGGGTCCTCCGGATGTTCTCATCCTCTCCATCATCATCGTCGTCGTCGTCGAGGTCATCGTCGTCGTCGGCCGCGACTACCTTCATGGGCCCGGGCGGCGGCGCCTTGATGGTTGGCGGCGCGGGCGCGGTGGGATACTGCTGGCTTTTCTTGCAGCCTGCGGCGGCGAGCAGAAGTACACAACCGAGCAGAATCAATATGCTTTGGGGCCTCATAGGTGAACTGTTTTGAGAGGGATTTGGGCTACTTCGGGATCCGATAGATCTCGATGGCCCGGTGGCCCAGCTTCCAATAACGATGCAGACGAACCACCACCAACCGGCTGCCGCCCACGCGCCAAGCGAAGACCTGCTTGGGGCTGGCGATGGTGCCCAGGAGCTTGGTCCGACGGGAGGAGACGTCCAGCGAGAACAGGTGGAACACCTCGGCCACATTGCGCTTCTGGCCAAAGAGAGTGGGCCACTGGGGATCCACCGTAAAGCTGAAGAGCACTTTTTTGTCCGACCAGGTCGGCTGCTGCGTGAAGGACCGGAAGTCAAACCACTTGAGGGGCGGCGAGGTGTTGGGCAGCTTCACCCGCGCGTTCCGCTTGTCGAGCATCTCCCAGGTGGGGTTCTTCTGGGAGCCCTTGATCCGCAGGAGGTTGATCATGGCCTCGTTGGCGACGCGAATCTTCTTGATCTTGGCCCACTCGGCGAGCTGGTCGATCTTCCGGTCCGACACGAACTTGCGTGTGAACAGGTCGTAGATCTTCTCGCGGTCGGGATCCCGGGCGTCCGCGGTGCGGTTGTACTCACCCTGTACTTTGGTCACGGCTCGGGTGAAGTCGGGGGTCCAGTAGGCGATGGTCATCTTGGGCTTTTTCACCTCGCCCGAACGCTTGGAGCTCAGCCGGGCCACCTTGCCCCGCCGAAACGTGGTGGCGTTGTACAGGGTCACCGAGTGGGTAACCTGCTGCCCGCGAATGGTGCGCAGGTAGGCCACCAGCTGCCAGCCGCCCTTGATCCGCGAAAAGGCGATACGATGAAAGTTCTTAATGCGTCCCACTCTCTTGCCCGAAAGGTCGTACACCTCCGCGTGGCGAGGGGGATTCAAGGCCCGACCCGCGGTCTCATACACCAACACCAGCCGCTTGGAGTCCGGCGAGAAGAGCAGCCGGACAGGAGCCACCGTCGTCTTGGTGATGTTCACCCGGGCGATCCTCTTGGGGGCCCCCGCCAGGGAGACCAGATTGAGGAAGCTGGCCTTTTTCCCCTCGCCCACATGTACGTAGGCCAGGGTTCGCCCATTGTCGCTCACGGCGATGTGAGCGTCGATATAGCCGGATTTGACCTTGAGCTGACCTACCTTCTTCAGCTTCGATCCGCCTGCCCAGGCCTGGGATCCCGTGGTTAAGCAGAGTATCAACCCGGCTGAAATGAACAGATTTCGCCCCATCATCGGAAACCTCGCGCTCTGTTTCTTGGCCGCCCATCATAGCCCCAGCCCCGCGGGAGTCAACCAGGGGTTTGAGGCCGCTGGGTATGGCTGGGTTTCCGCGCGGATTTCGGATATCATGCCGGGCCATGAGTCGACGAAGCGACAAGCCATCGTCCAGGGCCGATCGCCTTGCCGGCAACGCCCGGGTAAAGCCATCGCTGGCCTACCGCCTCTGGCGCTTGACGGTGGAGCATCCCAGAGGTGTTCTCATCGCCGCGGCGACCTTGCTGGGCCTCATCGTGGTGCTCGGCAACTGGCGACCCACCCGGGCAAAGTTGCTGGTCTGGGAGCCTGAGCTTCCCTTCATTCTTTGGGCCCTGATCTTCATGCTGGTAGGCTACTTGACCGGCAAGTGGATCGAGTGGGCCCTCATGCAGCGACGGATCCGCAAGGGTACGTACAAGCCCCGAGCCACGGCCGAGGATCTCGCTGACACCGCCGCCGCCCTCGACGAGAGACTGCCCGCCGCCGAGGACGACGAGGAGGATCCGGCCACCATCATCGACCGCAGCGGCAAGGGTCAGCGGCCGAAGGATTCACCGGACGCGCCAGTGAAGCAGGTGGACTACTGGGAGGAAGCGGACGGGCAGTCCGACGATCGCGAGCTGGATCGTCTGGACGCTCGGGATGTACCCGGCCGCTCCCGATCGCGCACGGGGGACTACTCCAAAGCCGCGAACCACGCCTCCGGCCCAGCGCCCTCCCGCTATCGGGAGGACCGCTCAGAGGGCAGGCGCTACAGCGACTACAACGACTACGCCGACTATCAGGACGGCGGCGGACGCTCCGGGAGCGGCAGACGTCCCGCCAGCGGCAGACAGGTCAGTGGACGCGACAGTGGACGCTACAACGACTACGCCGACTATCAGGACGGCGGCAGCAGAGGCGGCGGCGGACGCCGCAGATAGCCTCACGTACGATCCACGTAGGATCCGGGTCCTTACGGACTGCGCAGTTTCCTCAGGTTTCCGATGCGCAAGGTGACCTTGTGCTCGTCAAAGAGCTCGGCCAGGGGGATCAGGAACTTCCGGGACACCCCGCACATCTCCTTGAACTCCGTAGGGCTGATCTCGTTATGCTCCCTAAGATAGGCCACGAGCTTCACCTGGAGATCGGCCACGACCTGAGCACCAAAGGTCAGGTCGTCCTTGGCGCGCATGAGACGTCCGGCCTTGATGTGGCCGGCGAGGATGTCCTTTACGTCAGTCACCGCGACCCCGAGCTGATCGGCCAGGCCCGCCGCCTTGAGGGGCTTCAAACCGGCCTTCTCCACGGCCACCCGGACCTTCTCGGCCAGCTCCTTGATGGCTTGGCGGTCCGCGCTTCCCGCCGGCGCCACGGAGCTCGGATCTCCCTCGAGGCGCCCTTTTTTGACCAACCGATCCACGGCCATACGAAACAGCCGCTGGGGGATGTCCGCGCCGAGCTGACTGTACACCTCGGGCCGCCCGAACCCATCGGCCATGGGGGAGGCCTCGGCCAGCTCCTCCACCACACGTAGGATCCAGTCGCCGAGCTGCTCGAAGGGGCCGGTGTGCACCACCGCTTGACTCTCCTTGTCGAAGCGCTTCACCGCACCCTGATCGATGAGCTTCCCCAGGAGCCGCCGGGTATCGCCCGGGGCGTAGGGAACGCGCTCAATCAGACGCTGGGCGGTGATGCCGCCCATGCCCGCCGCAAGGATCTCCTGACTCAACCGCTCGGGCGGCTCGGCCTCGGCGAAGCCGTCCAGGAGCGCGGCGTAGTCGTCGTCCCGTTTGCGACGGCGCGGTGGATGGGAACGCACCACCAGGCCGCCACCGATGGTGGAGCCGTGATCCTTGGACAGGGCGAAGCCCTGCAACACAAAGCGATCTCCGGGGAGAAGCACCAGGGGCCGGTCCAGATCCACCTGGACCCAAGCCGTCTCCCCCGCCTCTATCGTATTTTCGGCCAGGGGGATGATCTTGCCCACGGCCTGGGTGGTGCCCTGTAAGACGATGAAACGCTGTCCGCGCCGAATGGGCTTGTCCACCCATTGCAGGAGCTGGAGCTGGGCGTCGAAACGCCGGGTGGGCGTGATCTCTCCCTGGCGCACCAGCACCAGGCCCCGGGCCAGATCTTCCCGATCCGGCCCCTTGAGGTTTACGGCCGTGCGATGCCCGGCCATGGCCTCCTCCACCTCGGCTCCATGCACCTGGATCCCGCGCACCTTGCCGCCGATGTCCAGGGGGGAGGCCACCAGGTCGTCCCCCAACTTCACGGTGCCGGCGATGAGGGTGCCGGTAACCACCGTGCCAAATCCGTGCATGGAAAACACACGATCCATGGGGAGCCGGAGCAGCCCGTCGGACTGGCGATCGGGCACCGCGGCGGTAAGCTCGAAGATGGCGGAACGCAAGGCGTCGACGCCTTCGCCCGTGGTGGCAGAGCAGCGCAGGATAGGGCAGTCCTCCAGGAAGGTCCCCTCCACGAAGGTGGCAAGATCCGCCTCCACCAGCTCCAGCCACTCGGGATCGTCCACCAGGTCTACTTTGTTCAAGGCCACAAAGCCCACGCGCACTCCGAGCAGGGAGCACACCGCCAGGTGCTCCCGGGTCTGGGGCATGACGCCCTCGTCGGCGGCCACCACCAACATGACGGCATCCACCCCCGTGGCCCCCGCCGCCATGGCGCGGATGAACCGCTCGTGGCCGGGAACATCCACGATGCCCACCGTAGTGTCGTCCTCCTGCAGGGAGGCGAAGCCAAGCTCGATGGTAATGCCGCGCTCCTTCTCTTCCTTGAGTCGATCGGTGTCTACGCCGGTGAGCGCACGTACCAACGCGGTCTTCCCGTGATCGATGTGACCAGCGCTGCCCAATACGAATCGCTCGGTGCTCATGACCGCACAGTGTAGGGCTGAAAGGAGGGGAATGAAACCCCGCGCTCCACAAATGACTCTAGCTCGGGAATCGTTTATAGTGGTGGCCGGCAAGGACGGGAACTTCAAGTGATTCGTGCTTATTTGTTAGCGATCTCTATGCTCGGGCTGGGGCTCGGGGGTGTGGTGTTCATTGCGTCCCAGGCGAACCGGCCGGGCGCTTCCAAACCATCGGGCGCCCCGCCGCCAGCCGCCTCCATGGAGGGACTGGCCGACAAGGCCATGGGAACGGGGGTGATCCGTGCTCGCCCGCAGCCCATGAGACCGTCGGCGGCGTTGGACGCAGGCGCTCAGCGCCCCCTGGCCAAACCCGATGCTGCGGTGGCCAAGCCCTCCGATGCCGGCACCGGTGCAGCCCCAGCCGCCGACGCCGAGACTCCTCAGCAGCCGACTGCCGAGCCGGACGCGGCCGTGGCGACCACCGGCCCGCCCAAACATCCGGGGGCCGATCCCGCACTGGTTGTTCAATTCAAAGTCAGGTCCACTCGGCCGCCGAAGAAGTACCGCCGGGCCATTCGGAAACTGGTCAAGGCGCACGGGTACAAAAATGTGCGCTACAAGCTGACAGGGTATGGCGCCGAGCGGCGGCGGCCCAAGCACAATAGAGCGCTGGCCCGTCGGCGCTGTCGCAAGGTCACGCGGTTGATCCGAAAACAGGGAGTCAGCCGGCGATGGATCGATTGCGGGCCGCCGGTATTCCGGACCAAGAAACGCAAGCCCACCAAAGCGGACAAGGCGCCCTCATGGCGTCGGGTGGAGATCCGCGTGGAGAAGCCGTGACTCCATGAGCACGCCGGTAGTATGGATTCTGGCCGTTGCCAGTGCTGTCCTACTCATGGCCGGCGGGTTCACCTTGGCCGTGGCGCGATTCCGGGGACGGGTGGTGGCGCGGCGTCGCCAGGCCGCAAAGCTAGGCGCCCAGCTTGAAAGAAAGCCCGCCGATCCCTTTGGAGAGCTGGCGGTCATCGGGGACCAGCTCCATAAGATCCAGGAGCGTTTGGGCCGTGCCGAAGACGTCGCGGGGCTGCCCGTGCAATCGTCCGTAGGCTCCACCGCAGCCACCGCGGGCTCTGCAACCCAAGGCGAAGCGCTGGTCTCCGGGGAGCTGGAGCAGGATCTGGACCTGTTTAAGAAGGAGCTGTTTAACAAAGCCCGCCGCATTAATGATCTCACCGCCGAAAAGCAGGTCCTCGCCGAGAAGGTCGTGGAGTTGGAGAGCGCCCTGGCCACACCCGCGCACAAACCCAAACCCGCAAACAGCAACCTGGAGCTGGTGGACGTGCTGCAGCAGGAGGCCGACGAGCTCCGCAACCAGATCGCCCAGCAGAACAAGCTGCTACGGGGACTGGAGAAGTCAGACACCTCCGGCCTGATGAAGGAAGTGGGGAGGATCCGGCAAGAGCTCATCGGCCGGAACGAAGAGGTAAACACCCTTAAGAGCCGCCTCGCCAACACGGCGCGAACCCAGCAGCTTCAAACGCGACTCGAGGGACTGGAGCGGGAAAAGGAGGAGCTCGCTGCCCGGGCCCTGGAGGCCGCCGGACAGGTCCGGGTGGCTACGCAACGCATCGCCGAGCTGGAGCAACTCCTGACATCCAACCAGGGGGCGTCCCCTGCCGGCGCAGCCCAGGCGGTTGGGGCGCCGGGGGGCAGATCGTCCCCTCCGGCTCTTCCCAAGGTGCCCATGCCGCAGCCCACCAAGCCCCCGCCCCCTCCACCTCCCACGCCGGCCGTCGGACGCAAGATGCCACTACGACCGGCACCGCCCCGACCCCCTAAATCTCCCGGGTTCCCCGACGAGCCCACCATTAAGACCGCGCCTCCTCGACCGCCTCGATCCCGCGGATTTCCCGAGGAGCCCACGTTGAGGACCGCGCCTCCGCGCATGGCTCCAAGCCCTGGGCTCACGCCGCCTCCGCAACCAAAGAAGCGCCGCCCAACCGGCTCCATCTCCCCTACGCCCCGCACCAAAAAAGATCTGCTGGACTAGCCTCGACTAGCAATGTCCGAATCCCAAGTGACAATTCAGGTGGGCTCCCACACGCTCGAAGCCCGCTACCAGCAGGGAGCGGGCACCCGGGCGGCGGTGATCTGCCATCCCCACCCGCGCTACGGCGGCAACATGGACAACAACGTGGTGATGACCGCCCTCGACGCCCTGGCCGCCGCCGGGTTCGGAACCCTGCGATTCAACTCCCGCGGCGTGGGCGCCAGCGGCGGTCGCTACGCCGACGGCCGGGGAGAGGCCGAAGACCTGGAGCCTCTCCTCGCCAACCTGGCCGAGCGGGAACCCGGCCAAATACACCTGGCGGCCTACTCCTTCGGAGCCTGGGTCGCGCTTCGAGCCACCACCGAGAGGCTGGTGGCGCCCGCGTCCTTGATGCTCTTTTCGCCCCCCGTGGACTTCATGCCCTTCGACGATCTGCGACTTCCCGACTGCCCCAGCCTGGTGGTGGTGGGGGATCGAGACGAAACCTGCGGCCTGGCCTCGCTGGACGACTGGCTAAGAGACCAGAACACCGACGCCCTCACCAGGATCGTTCTGCCCGGGGGAGATCACTTCTACGGGGGCGCGGGATCCGGCTTGAGACACGCCATCACCGATTTCGTGACGGCCTGACCGGACCGACCTGTTCCTGGACGGACCCTCAGGGGTTTTTCGAGCGGGTCCTTTGCGCGAGATCGTCCTGCTCCTTTTCGGCGCGACGCTGGTCTCGCAGACGATCCCGCGATGCCTGGCGCTCCTGGTGCTTCTCCAGCACCTGGAGCTGCCGCCGGGCCTCTAGCACCGACTGCCGGGCGTTCTGCTCAAGGGCCTGCGCCTGGGCCACCCGGGTCGCCTCCGAGCGCACCGTCGCCTCCGCCTGCGCCCCGAGCTCGCGGAGCCGCGCCTGGTAGTGATGCTCGTCCACCCACTGGCCCCCGGAAAAACCCCGGGACTGACGGTCCCGCTCCCGGTCCACCCGCGCCGATACCATCTCCTGAGCGGCCTCCAGCGCGGCCTGGGCCCTGGCGTGGTCGTCCACCCGTCGCTCCCGCTCCTCCATGGCCGCTGCCAACCCGGACTCGGCCTCGTCGAGGGTCCGCTGCCGCAACGTCATCAAGGTCTCAATCTGGTTTCCCATGACTCAAGCCATCTTGTCAGCCACCGACCCACGGAGTCAATCCACCAGTGAGCCGACCAGCGATGAATCGACCAGCGATCAGTGCTATGGTCTGTTTCTCTTGCTGGGAACCAACCATGGACAGATCATGACCGACGCGCCCCCCCCCGAACCGTCGAAGCCGCTGTTGGAGGTGTCGGCGCTGCGGTTCACGTTACCGGGCCAGAAGACGCCCCTTTTCGAAGGGATCGATCTACGGGTGGACCCGGGAGAGACCGTAGTGATCATGGGCGGCAGCGGCACGGGCAAGTCCACCCTAGCGGAGCTCTTGTTCGGGCTACGAACGGACTTTTGCTACGAGGGTGACCTGCGCCTGGACCGCGACCGGGCGGCTCTGTTGTTGCAGACCGGCGCGGTCTTCGAGCACCTCTCCATCGGCGGAAACCTCTCCCTGGTGCTGCGGCGCTTCGGCAAGCCCCATGACGCCGAGGCCATCGAGCAGGCCCTCGCCCAGGTCAAGCTGGATCACCACCCGCCCGGTCGTCGCGCCGACACCCTGAGCGGCGGCGAGCAGCGTCGCCTGGCCCTGGCCCGGGCCCTGTGCGCCGATCCGGACTTCCTCTTTTTCGACGAGCCCTCCGCGGGACTCGACCTGGACAACGTAGTTCAACAGGGACGGCTCATCCGCGGCGTCGTACGCCAGGGCGACAAGGGGTCGGTGGTGGTGACCCATGATTCCCTGCTCACCGCCCTGGTGGCCGACCGGGTGCTGCTGCTCACCGACGGCCGACTCGAGGAGCTGGTCGCGTGGCCAGACTCTCCGGACAAGCTGTCGGCCGACGAGGAGCGACAACGTCTCAAAACCCTTGACCGGGAAGTCCTGGGCCGGTTCAAACCCCGGGTGGGGGAGCACACAGCGGCCCCCGGCCCCCTCTCACACCTCGGCAACGCCCTGAACCCCCTGGCCGTAGGCGACTACGCCCGGGAGGGGCTACGCGCCCTGGGATCCCTGCCGGGCTCGGTGCGACACCTGGGGGATTTCGTCTCCATCTTCTGGCGCAGCTTCCGCCTCGCCGGCCTGGGGGGCGTGCCTTTCTTCACCCTCATCGGCGCCATCCTCGGGGCGACCTTCATCATGATCATTCTGGGGGCCTCGATCCTGCCCGCGCGGATCACCCTGGACAAGGTCCAAGCGGTACCCCTGACCGCCATCACCGCGCCCCTGGTGGGTTTCCTCTTTGCCGCCCGCTCGGGCAGCGCCCTGGCGTCCTGGCTCGGCGGCATGACGTACTCCCGCCAGGTGGACGCCCTGCGCACCCTGGCCATCTCCCCGGATAAGTACCTGCGCGCCCCTGTGTGGCTGGGCATGGTGCTCGCCTACGCCCTGAGCTCCGTCGTCTTCTTCTGTGCCATGTGGGTCGGAGCCTACGTCCTGTGCCGCGTGAAGGTGGGCATCGGCGACCCGTTGCCCTACCTCAAGCCATTCGGCAACACGCAGATCACCACCCAGGCGCTGATGAAGATCCCCCTATACGCCGTGGTGGCGGCCACGGTGACCACGCACATCGGCCTGCTGCCCAAGCCCACGAGCGAGTCCGTGGCCCGGGGCATCACCCGGGTGATCATCGTCTGCTCGGTGGTGGTGGCTCTTACGGAGCTGATGTTCGCCGGACTCCTGGCCCTGGGAGGCGGCGGGTGACCCCACGGGTGACTCCCAGGTCGGCGAAGGGTGGTACCGCCAAACCTGCCCGCCATCGGTGGTCCCCCATGCAGCGGTTGGGTGGCACCCTCGGGGTGGCCGGGCTCTGGGTCGGGGTGGCCTGGTTGGCCCTGCGCCTGGTGTGGCCCGGACCCACGCCTACCGTCGAGCTGGCCGGCCCCGCCGAGCAGCGCTACCTGCCCCTGGACACGCCCCTGCATGTGCACGGCAAGGCTCGGCGGGCGCGCCGGATCCGCTGCGAGGGACGAGACGCCTACCCCGATGACCAGGGACGCTTTGATCTATACGCACCCGGGCCCACCCGGGCGGGCATGTACGTCGTACGATGCGAGGCCGAAAACCGCCGGGGCCGACGCTTCCCCTTTGCCTACGCCCGGCTGGCAGGAGCAACCCGCAACCTCACCGATCCCATTCCGGATGCGGTAGTGGTGGTGCTGCCGCTCGACAAGCTCAAAGCCAAGGGGGGCCTGTTGCACGGACTGTCGAACCTGGTCTCGGGTCCCCTCGCCCAGTACCTCAAGGCCGCCGCTCAACGCCTGGTGTTTCGCTACGGTGATCTTCGACTCGGACCCGTGCACGTGGGCAGCGTCACCCTCCTGGGCGTAGAGGCCGCCGCGGACAACCGCCTGGCCGTCACCCTCGGCCTACAAGAGGTGTCGGTGGGCGTACACCTCCCGGACAAGTGGCTGTCTAACAAAGGTGGGGCGCCCACCTGGGCGCGGATGCTCAGCGCCCTGCTCGCCGGTCAGCAGACGATCAAGCTGCGCACCACCCTGCCCCTGCGGTTTCTGGTTCGCTGGGCCCCTGGACAACGCCCCATCCTCTCGGTGGGCCCCCTGTCCACGGGCCTGCTAAAAAAGGCCCTGGGGTTGGCCTTCCTCGCCGACGCGGCCAACACCATGTTGTCGCTCCTTTCGGGCAAACTGCATGCCGAGCTCAACCGCGCAATCCAGGGCGCCAAAACGCTGGCGTCCCACATGGACCGCATCTACAAACAGGTGCAACAGCGCCTGGGCCGCATGGCCGCCCTCCTGCCGCCACTGCCCAAAGCCGTCTCTCCCCAGCGGGTGGCGACCTGCCTGTCCCTGCGGCTCGACCACCTCACCACGTCGGCCAAAACCAAGGTCGTACGCTTTCACCTGACCGCCCGAATCAAGGGCTACGCCATGGGCGGACAGCGCTGTGACGATCCACGGGCCGTTCGATCCCTGGACGTGGGTGGCCGCTACCCCCTCCGCCGACTGCTCCTGGGCCCGCCTCCCCTGCGCCGGGTTCCCGACGGGCCGGCGGTGGTCATCGCCCATGATCTGATCAACGCCTACCTGTCCACCGTCTGGGCCTCCGGCGGTCTGTCCCGGGTACCCATGAGCCTGCCCGCCCTCAAGCAAAACGGCTTCGACTTGCGCCAGATGAGCTACCGGTTGGCCCCCGTGGTGACCACCCACCGAGGGCTGCTGCGCCTCGAGGTGGGAGAGCTGTGGGTCTATCTTCAGACCCGGGGCGAGCCGGGTCGGCTCTTCGCGGCCCACCTACGCACCGCCCTGCGGGTTCAGGTCCACGCCAAGGGACGCTTGCGGTTCGTGGTGGACCGCCAGCGACGGCCCGAGATCTGGGTGCGCTGCCTGAAAGAGGCCGGCGGAGCCTGCGCGTCCCAATCCCGTCGGTTCCAGTCCCTGGTGAATGTGGGCATGGAGCTCGCCTTTTCTCCGAAGCTGGCCGGCCCGGACCTGGCCTTGGAGGCCGCCCTGCCCCCCTTGCACGGGCCCGGCATGGACATCCGCCTGGGCCAGGTGCAGGCGATCCCTCGCGGAGTGATGGTGCATCTCAAAATTAGATAGGTGATTGCATGACGATCCAGTCCCCTGACGTACTTGTGATCGGCGCCGGCACCGCCGGGGCCGCTGCTGCCGCCCGATTGGCCGAGGGCGGCTGCTCCGTGGTGCTGGCAGATCGCCGACCCGCCGCCATGGCCGGGGCGCGTTGGATCAACGCAGTGCCGGGCTGGCTCTTCGACAAGGCGGCGGTGGCCCGCCCCGCGCCCCCCGAGCGGGTCCGCGCGGGCAATACCCACGCGTCGGTGTTGACCGATAATCAGGGCCGGTTTTTTTCCGTAGTAGCGTCCGACCCCGGCCTACACGTGGACATGGTCCTGCTCACCCAAAGACTCCAACAGCGAGCCATGGACGCGGGCGTCACTTTCCTGCAGGGCCGGGTAGCCGACATCGACCTGGACCCACAAAGCGAGCGCCTCGAGGGGGTCACCCTGGCCCTGGCCAAGACCCACACCGCTACGACGATCCGACCGCGCCTCACCGTGGACGCCTCCGGAGCCGCGGCCACCCTGCGCCGGCGGGTACCCGCCCTGGCCGACGCCTGCCCGACGCCCACGCCCACCGACATCTGCCTAGCCGCACAGTACCAGCACCGGATCACCGATCCCGCCGGGGCCCAGGACTTCCTGGCGGCCCACAAAGCCTCGCCCGGAGACAACGTCACACGCATGGGCCCGGTGGGCGGCTATTCGATCCTCATGATCAACGTCAGCGAGGATCTCACCGAGGTCGGGGTCCTGTCCGGGTCCATCCCCGCCGACGGCGTCCCCTCCGGCCAGGCCATCGTGGACCGCTTCTGCGCCCAGACCCCGTGGCTCGGGCAGCGGCTCGCCGGGGGCCAGGCGCCCATTCCCCTGGGCCAGCCCTACACCCACATCACCGCTGAGGGCGTGGCCCTGGTGGGCAACGCGGCGAACCACGTCTACGCCCTACACGGCAGCGGCGTGGGCATGGGGCTCATCGCCGCCCGTGTATTGGCCGACGCCGTCACCTCGGCCCGAGATCCCGGCGACGCCCACACTCTTCACCACTACGCCCACCGGTTCCTACGGACCTACGGGGGCCGCCTGGCCGGATCGGATCTCTTCCGGCGCTACTCTCAAACCCAGACCCGAGACGAGATCTCCTCCCTCTTGAACTCGGGCCTGTTGGGCGGCCCCATGCTGACCGCGGGCCTGTTACAGACGCCCTTCGACGCCGATCTCCAATCCCTGATCACCGTAGCGGCCGGCGCCCTGCGCCACCCACGCCTGGCCCTGGGCCTGGCCCCCACGGCCGCCCGCATTCTGCGCCTCCAAGCCGCCTTCACCGACTACCCCGCCCATCCCGATCCCCGGGCCCTCGACGCCTTCGACACCCGCCTCGCCCGCCTCCGTAGATTCTGATTCTTTCAAAGCCCAGAGGACCAACAATCGGACGCCCGAAGTTGACCGCGAGCTCGGTGCGTAGCGCTGGAGGTATGGGTGGCCGCTGACGTCGGGGCGTCCGAAATTTCATTTTTTTTAGATTTTCATTGATAAGAAAAAAAGAAGGCACGCCCGAGCATTCGCAACTTCGCCCGACGCTCGGGCTAACCAGTAGCGTGCGCCATCGCCAGCTGGGTATGCGCCCGGGGTCTCGAGGGTTTTGACTGGGTTGAGGGTCTCGACTGATCGCTCCGTCGCGGGTATACTTGTGACAGGATATTCAGAGGATCAACATGGCCGAAAAAAATACACTGAAGGCAGTTGTCAAATCCGGCCGATTGACACTCGATCAGCCGACCGACCTCCCCGAAGGCGAGGTAGTCGAGCTGGTCCTCGCCGACCGCGACGATCTGGATGATGAAAGTCGTGCCCTGCTGCACGCGTCCTTAAAGCGCGCCTGGTCCCAGGAAAAGGCAGGTCAGGGCAGACCCGCCGAGCAGTTCCTCGACGAGCTGTGATCTTCCATATCCGCATTCTCCCCGAAGCTGAAGAGCAGGCACGAGCAGTCGCCGAGTGGTGGCGTGCGAACAGGCCGGCAGCCCCGGACCTCGTCAAGCAAGAGCTCCGGCGAATGTTCGGCGTGCTGGCAGAAACGCCGTACATCGGCAGCCCATATCTGCGAACACCCGTGCCAGGCGTGCGTCGCCTCCTATTGAAGAAGACTCCCTATCACGTGTACTACCGAGTCAAGGAGGAGGCCAGCGAGGTCGTTGTCCTATCGGTGTGGAGCACAGTACGCAAGCACGGGCCGCCGCTTCAAGCAGGAAAATGACGACCAAATCTCTCAGGCGCCTACGATCACTGAAGGGGCTCAGCGCGGTGCGGCCCTGGCTCAGCGCTCCAGGACCGCGACGAATTCCAGGTGCGGAGTCATGGGGAGCATGTCGAAGGCCTGGAGGGTCTGGAGATGTAAGCCGCCCTTCTGCAGGATGGCGAGATCCCGGATGAGGGTCTCGGCCGAGCAGCTCACGTAGACCACCCTGGGTATGCGCTGGGCCACCAGGGCCGAGAGCAGCGCCGATCGGCAACCCGTACGGGGCGGGTTGAGCACCACCGCCTCGGGCAAGTCGCCCTGGTCGTCACCAAAGAGGAGGTCGTTGGCGTCGCCGACCTGGAAGTGACAGTTCGTCAGGCCCGCGCTCCGGGCCGCGCCGTCGGCCAGGTGCACCGCGGCCCCGTCCCGCTCCACGCCGAGGATGTCCGAAGATCCCCCGGACTCTGACGCAAGGCGGGCAAGGGTCTGGGTAAGGGCACCGGCGCCGGAGAAGAGATCCCACACCAGAGCCGGTGGCTCAGAAGACCCCGCCCGTCCGGGCAGGGGCGCCAGGGTGGCCCTGGCGGCGTGCTCGTACATCACCGTGGCCACGTCCCGGTTCACCTGGCCAAAGCCCTGACCCGTGAGGCGCACCACCGCGGAGCCATACCGATCCACGAGCTCGGAAGATCCCCAGATCTGCTCGGTCTCCCCCGAAAAGAGCACGTTGCCTGGATCCGGGTTCACGTCCAGGGTCAGTCCCACGAGCCCCTCCACCTGCCGGCGGAGCCCCTTGACCAGGGTCTTCCAGGGCCGGTCCACCAGACGGGACACCACCAGGGTCACCAGCACCTCGCGTCGGTGGTTCACACGGATCCCGGCATAGCGCAGCAGGCCCCGGCCCTGACGCTCGTCGTAGATGGACCACTTGCGGTGCGCCATCAGCGACGCCAGCGCCCGGGCCGTCTCGTCCACGGCGGGGGCGATCACCGGGCAGCCCAGGGTAGAGCCCACCTCGTGGCTGCGCGGACGGTAGGCGCCCAGCACCACCTGGCCATGCTTGCGCGCGAGCACGTACTTGCCCCGGTTGCGGTACCCACCCATGCGTGGGGAGGGCACCACCAGCGGCGAGGTCATCGGGCGCGCCGGCCCGCCGCACGCGTCCACCACCTCTTGAAGCCGGGCCTCCTTGGCCTCGCGCTGGGCGACCTCGTCCAGGTGGGCCCAAGAGCAGCCGCCACAGCGGTGCCCCGGAGCGTCGTGATCCCGGGTCCGGTGCGCCGACACCTCGGCGAGTGTGATGATCCGCCCCCAAGCCTGACGACGGTGCTGACTGACATGCTCGATCTCCACCACCGCGCGCTCGCCCTGAAGGGCGCCGGCCACGTGCACCTCCACCCCGTCGGGGCCGGTCCCCACGGCGACACCGTCGGCCCCATAGCGGTCCAGAACCACGGTGCACTGCTTTCCCTTGGCGATGTCATCGGTCACGGGCTTTGGCTCCCTCTTAAGATTCGGCCGCACAGTACCACGCCGACGGCGTTGACGCGTGCCTCGCCCCGTGCGAAAGCTCGATCCCATGCTCACCAAGCCCACCAACGATCCCAGGAACGACTTCGCCGGCCGCAGCCGGGACATTCAGCGCCCGCCCATCGCGGACATCAACGCCCTGGCCGACGAGCGGACAGCCCAGGGTCACGCGCTTACCAACCTGGGCCAGGCGGTGCTCGGCCTGGAGCCCCCAGAGGCGGCCATGGACCAGGTGCGGCGCTACCTGGACGCCGGTGGTGTCCAGGGCTACAGCCCGGATCCCGGTCTCCCCGAGGTCCGGGAAGCCGTGGCCGCATTCTGCCGCGACCACAAGGAGATCGACCACGCCCGGGCCGACAATGTGATGCTCACCTGCGGCGCCAACCAGGCCTTCGTCAACACGATGCTGACCCTCACCCGCCCCGGGGACGAGGTGATCACCTTCGGGCCGGGGTACTTCGATCACGACTTCGCCATCCGCCTGGCCGGCTGCGTGAATGTAGAGGTGGGCCTGCCCCAGACGGGAGAACGCTTCCGCTTTGACATCGACGCCGTGGCCGACGCCGTGACCCCGCGCACCCGCGTGGTGGTGCTGGTGTCGCCGGGCAACCCCACCGGGGCGATCATCGACGACGCCTCCCTGGAGCGGCTGACCGACCTGTGCGCCCAGCGCGGCCTCTGGCTCGTGTCCGACGAAACCTACGACCTGCTCACCTTCCCCGGCGCCCACCATCGCAGCCCGGCGAGCCTGCCCCAAGCCCAAGCCCAGGCCCAGGACCACGTGGTGGTAATCGGCAGCTTCTCCAAGGTGTTCGGCCTGGCGGGCTGGCGCATCGGCTACCTGCTCGGCCCGGCCTGGCTCGTGGAAGAGGCCATCAAGGCCCAGGACTCGGTGGTGGTCTGCGCCCCCGTGCCCGCCCAGTTGGCCGCCCTGGGTGCCCTGGGCCAGGTGGACGACTTCGCCCGCCACGCCCGGACCGTCCTGCTCCAGCGGCGGAACGCGCTCCTGGAGATCCTCGACCACCTCCCCTGGGTGACCCCCACCGTGCCAGCAGGCGCCACCTTCACCCTGGCGCGCCTGCACCAGGATCTGGTGGACGACGTGGCTCTGTGCCGGGACCTGGTGATCCGCGCGGGGGTGGTGACTGTGCCCGGCTCGGCCTTCGGTCCCCGGGGCGCCGGGTGGGTGCGCTTCTCCTTCGGAAACCTACCGGTGGACCAGCTCCAAGAGGCCGGTGAACGCCTCCGACAATTCGATCCCTACGCCAGCTCCTGAATGGTTCCTAGTTCCTCGACCCGGAAAAGCGTTCCGGGTTTTCGGCGAGGGCCGGGCGACGAGGGCAAGGCGCGACGAGGGCGCGTACCGGGAGTACGCAACCGAGGAGGAACGAAGCCATCGGCGTTCGGAGCCGTCGAAACCCGGAACAGACTTCCGAGTCGAGGGAGTAAATATCCCCCGGCAAAGCCGGGGGCATTACAATTGTGAGCCGC
>JAOZUO010000337.1 GCA_029938605.1 Deltaproteobacteria bacterium
CCGGCATCGCTGACGCGGGGGATTGTGTGGATCCCGGGCGACCGGCCAATGTGTATCTGGTGGAGGTGGTTTCCTTCGATCCCCAGGTGGCGGGGGGCGCGCGTACGGCGGCTTCGGATCCGGGCATCATCGATGATGAGCACTGGCCGGTGCTAAATGACCGGGCTTTCGGGCCACCCCTTGGCACGGGATGTGGCCAGGGCGCCTACGATGTGATGGCCGTGGGCGTCAACGGCAGCGCTACCTTCCGATTTGCCGAAGGGTGGGCCATTTTCGACGGGCCCGGGGACGATTTCATCACCTTCGAGGGGCGATTCGCCTGGAGCTGTTACGTGGATCAGATGGTCAATGAGCTTGCCCATGTGCAGGTGTCGGCCGATGGGTCCGCCTGGTACTACAACAGCGCCGAGGTCTATGATGTGAACCCGGATCCTGCCCTGGACAACGACGGGTATGTGTGGGCGAACGTCTCGGGCCTCCATGGCAACAATCCCACCTGGGCCAACCCGGATCAGGACATGCAGGGACAAGAGGTGGTGGACGGGCGGTGGGTGGACGTGGAGGGGCAGCGGGTGTGCCGCGACATCGATCCGGCCGACCCCTACCTGGGCGGAGACCGCTTTGATCTGGCTACTTTTCGATCGGTGGCGGACGACTCCCCGTGGCCCGTCGACGGCCGCATGCGGTTTCTGCGGATCATCGACGACGACTCAATCCTCGACGGACAGGACTACGCCAAGGCGTGGTCCACTGGCGCCCACATGCAGGCGGCGCTGGGGATCAACGTGGTGGAGGACTAGGCGATCACCGGTTAGGCGTCGGCGTCGTCTTTGGAGGGGATCAGACTCATGGCGTGCTCGGCCATGGCGGTGATGGTGAGGCTGGGGTTCACGCCGAGGTTGGCGGGCATGGTGGAGCCGTCGACGATGTAGAGGCCTTCGTGGCCGTAGACGCGGTTCTGGGCGTCGATGACCCCGTGCTGGGCGTCGGAGCCGATGGCGCAGCCGCCGAGGATGTGCGCCGTGGAGCCCATGTTGAGCGTCACCTCGGCGAGGCTGTTGGAGGGCATGCCGCCTGTCTTGTCCGCGAACCGTCGGGTGGATTCCTGGGCTTGAGGCATCTCAATGGGGATGAAGTCGTGCTTATTTTCCTGGGCCGTGGAGAGGCTCTTACGAAATGGCCAGAACCAGCGGCGGCGATACAGGAGCCTCAGGCTGTTGTCCAGGGTCTGCATTACCAGCAGGACGGTGCTTCGCTTCGCCCACCCAAAGGGCCAGTTGATGCGTAGCGAGTAGATGGGGTGGCGGATCAAGGTCCACAGCCACTTGAGCGGACGGAGGAGGCGGCCGCCGCCAACCACGAACATCGAGAGGAAGAAGCTCATCAGATCCGAGCCGCGCGGGTAGCGCACGGGCTCCACGTGGGTGACGTCGTCTGGGTAGTAGCTCGACGTGATGGCGATACCGTTGGCATAGTCGACGTCGTCGTTCTTGGCCGTGATGGCGGTGAGGGCCTCGCTGTTGGTACGAACTCTCATTCCCAGCCTCTCCGAGAGGTTGGGTAGCGTCCCGCGTTGTTGACACTCGAAGAGCAGAGGGAGGGTGCCAAGTACGCCCGCGGACAGTACGATCTTTTTGGCCGTGAAGGTGCGTCGGCCGCCCTTGAACAGCGCGGTGGTTCGATAGGTGTCCACGGCGTAGCCGCCGTCCACCTCGCGGAGGAGCTTGGCCGTGGTGACCGGGTGTACTTCGACGCCCAGCTTCTCGGCGAGGTACAGGTAGTTCTTGGGGAGGGTGTTCTTGGCGTTGTTTCGGCAGCCCACCATGCAGCCGCCGCAGAGCTTACAGCCCGTGCGCTCTGGTCCCTCCCCATCGAAGTAGGGATCGGGTACGGTCTCCTCCGGCTCGCCGAAGTAGATGCCCACGTCCTGCATCTTGAAGGTGTCTCCGCGTCCCTGGTCTTCGGCGATTGCCTTGAGCGTCTCGTCCGCCGGGGTGACGTTAGTGCACCGGGTAACGCCGAGCATCTCCTTGGCCGTGGCGAAGTGCGGGGCCAGGGCGGTCTTCCAGTCCCGCATGTCCGCCCACTGGGCATCCTGGTAGAAGGGATCGGGGGGCTCGAGCAGAGTACAGGCGTAGCCCAGGCTGCCGCCCCCCACGCCGGTGCCGCTGAGGATCAGCATGTTGCCCAGGGGCGTGATGCGCATGATTCCAAAACAGCGCGCCGCCGGAAGCCACAGGTACTTGAAGACGTTCCAGTTGGTCTTCGGGAAGTCCTCGTCGGCCATGCGCTTGCCCGCCTCGAGGACCGCTACCTTGTAGCCCTTTTGGGCGAGCCGATAGGCCGAGACGCTACCGCCGAAACCCGAGCCGATGATGACGTAGTCGTAGTCCACGGTGGCCTCGATATTCTACTCGAACCAGCAGATGTTTCCGTTGGAGGTGCTTCTGCAGTCGTATAGCCCGCGAGTACAGTCTGGGTTGCCTTGGCAGCCGTCGAGGCAGAAACCGAGGTCGCCGTCCGAAGGGCTGAGGGTGGAGAGGCAGACTCCGTCGCCCGGACACACCGGGTTGGAGGCGGAGGCGGAGGTGTTGCACTCGGTGAAGCAGTAGCCGTTCGGCGGTTCTCCGTTAGGCTGTTCTATCATGCAGTGCCCACGGCACTGACCGGAGCTGGTACAACCTGCGCCGGTGTCGCCGAGGGTGTTGGATGAGTCGACCCTACAATAGCGCGTGTAGACATTGCAGTTGCCGGTATCCGGGCAGTCGGCGTCGGAGGTGCACATGGGCCGGCACACCAGCAGATCCGTACTATACGGGTCGATGCGGCAGTAGTACTCGGGACGGCAATCAGTGCTGACGGTACACGGCGGGTAGCATCGCTGGCGGCCATCGTTCAGTTGCGTACACACGTTGCCGTTCAAGCACGGGAGCGAGCTGCAGTCGCTGGAGCAGTATCCCGCGGGCATGCCATATGTGATCTCGTCGAAGCAGATGTTGCCCACGCACTGGCTGTCGCTGGTGCAGGCCTGGCCGGTAGCCAGGAGGCAGGCAGACGTGTCGTAACCGGTGCAGGTCCCGTTGCATCCCAGCGTGCCGCCCCCGAATCCCTCGTTTACACAGTCAGATACCACCTGGCCATCCTCGCAGACCTCGCCGCAGTCTACGGTCCCGTTTCCACACTCCTCCAGCTGACAGGCCGCGGAGCAGCCGTCGCAGTCGGCGGTGTCACCGACGTCGCACTCCTCGCCGCAG
>JAOZUO010000076.1:0-30538 GCA_029938605.1 Deltaproteobacteria bacterium
ACTTAACAACTTAAGTACGTCCCTGATCAACAACTCCCATTGGCGGCGTCCACGTCTAGCACTCGGACGCTGCCCGGTGTGACGTAGACGGGGCAGTCGAGCATCTCCAGGGCCTCGCCACCCACCAGGATCAGGGTGAGCCCGAAGAAGCGGCCCCGGGGGATCCAGGGGACCTCGAAGTGGAAGCCGGCCCCCGAGGCAGTGGCGTCCACCGGCGGCATGCGCACGCCGCTTTCTGTGTCGGTCAGGATCACCTGCACCACATCCGCGGGTGCTCCGGTGATGAAGCCGTCTATCTCTCCTACCTCCAACTCGGGGAGGGTCAGATTCAGCTCCACGAGCCCAGGGGCGAGGTCAGTGGCGTCATAGCCGGCGAAGGTGGTGATCCAGCCGTCTATGTTCAAAAAGGCCACCGTGCGGATTTCCCGGCCGGCGCCGGCGTTCACGGTCAGCTCGAGCTGGGCCGATAGGGTAGGCTCATCCCCCGGATCGCAAGCCCAGGCCGCACCCACGGGCTCAGGCATGTCGTCGGCGTTCACCTCCACGCCCACGAAGCAGGGACGGTCGGCGAGATCGATGGTCTCGTGGGGCTCTACCACCTTGCCCTTGAGGTCGCCGTCCACGCCCAGGCGGATAGACACCACCGCGCGTTCGGCCTCACCCTGCACGAAGCAGCCGGCCATTAGCCAGAACAGTACCGGCAGGATCATGGTGGATCTATTCATGGTGGGCCTGATCATAGTGGGCCTGAGGAAGATGCTCATGGGTTTCTCGGCTCCAGGGTGAGGATCAGCCGGAGCTGGGTGGGTGGGGGCGGCTTGGTGACCTCCACCGCGGAGCTGCCCAGGTCAGCGGCACTTCCCTCGCCGCCCGTATCCAGGCACATGGATTGGCCCCCGCCTTCCACGTCGGATCCCCCGCCGGAGCCGCTGTGCAGGGCCGCCGAGAGGGAGGCCAGCTCCTTGTCCAGATCAACAGTCACGGCTGCGGACGGGGTCGCGAAGCCGTAGGTGGTCGCGGTGGCTTTCTGATCCCGGGCCGCGGCGGCGGCCTTGTAGGCGCTGCGGCTGGTGGTCTTTGCGGAGAGCCAGAGGCACTGATCCGCGCTGGCGCTCGAGGGCGGCGGCTTCGGCCCAGGAGCAGGCGTCACCGCACCGGTGGGCGTGGTGGCCGGGGAGGTCGGGCGGACCGGGGAGGCCGGGGAGGCCGGGGAGGCTGGGGAGGCTGGGGAGGCCGGGGAGACCGGAGGGGTCCCGGGGTACGTGAGCCGGCGCGCCGTGCCGCGGTTTACGCACAGTCCGCTGACGCCGTCGTGGCGGGCGACTCCCTCCCCGGTGAGGGTCACCGTGTGGTTGCCCAGGACCACCGCCATGGCCGGTGGTCCCACCTTTTTGCCGGGAGCCAGGAGCCGCACGCGGCCTCGGATCACCCGGACCGTGGAGCAGCGGGTTTTTTGGGTGGGCGGACCGAGCTTCACGGCGGCGCCGGCCGACAGACGCACCAGGCAGCCACCGGTGGTCAGCAGCGTCACGGACGCGCCACCCGCTGGTGCCTTGACGATTCGGCCCCCCAGGACTGTTTGCCCTGCGCGAAGCCCCGGGCCCGAGACCACCTGGCCTCGGGCCACCTTGCCTCGGGCCACCTGGCCGGCCGGCGGCCCCGTGGCGGCCAGCGCCAGGGAGTGTAACAGGATCACGACCTGGGTCATTTGTGTCCCCCTTTTTTTTCCTCGCCCAGCAGCTCCACCGTGGCGGTCAGGCTGGCCAACACCGTATGTCGGTCATAATCGTAGGGCGCGGCGTTGGACTTGTTGCGCCGATATCGGTAGGCCAGGTCGAACCGCAGCCACTTGGTGAGCGCCGTGCCCGCGGAGATCCCCAGCCGGACGATGAGGTCGCTGCGTTTTTTGCCCGCCGGCAGCAGCCAGGGACGGATACTGATGTTGTCCGGATCCGCCGAGCCGGGGTAGATCTGGTACTCCAAACCGAACGACGCGAGAACGTCGATCTTCCACACCAGGGCCGACAGGGCCAGCGAGGGCCGCACGGCCACATGGCTCCACCAGGCCCCCCGGGCGTGGTCGTAGCGCAGATGCAGCTCGGGGTAGAGCTTAACCCTGCGCTTGGCCAGGAAGATGGACTGACCCAGCTCCAAGACCGTGCCGAGGTTGTCGCGCACCTGCTGGTTGAACACCGAGTAGCCCATGTCCAGCATCAGGTGTGTGGAGGAGGCGTGGGACCACTCGGTGACCCAGGTCGCCGTGCCGCCGTGGGACTCGGAGAAGGCGTAGATCCGGGCATCCTCGGTGCAGTCGCCGTCCAGGGTGATCACCTGACCGCGGTACCCTAGCCGAAACCTGTGATCGTAGGCCCCGGTGGACAAGCGTACCGACCAAAAAGGCGAGACGCCGGCCATGATCATGGAGTAGTCGGGTACGCAGGTGCCATCCTCCCAGGTGTTGATGGCGAAGCTCCGGGACACCACGCCGGACACGCCTATGGCGTGGGCCCCCCAGGTGTAGGCCTGCCAGGTGGCGCTGGCGGCGAGGTTGGTAAGCAGCCCCGCCGAGCCGGAGCCCCGGCTGTCCACGGGATCCATGGAGATGTTGGAGTCGCCGCCCACGCCCAGTCGGAAGCTCAGGGTCAAGCCTCGTCCCTTGCGGCCCTCGGCGGCGAAGATCATCGTTGTGAGGCGGTCCGCGGCCCGCTCCCCGGAGCCACGGATCCCGCCCAGGAGCCGTCGGGCCTGGCGGAGCTTTCCCGTCTTTTGGAGCAGCAAGGCCAGCAGGACCCGGGCGCGGTTGGTCACGGGTCGGGGCCCGAGCTTCGCTGCCCGCCGCAGGGCCTTTTGGGCCTCGGTGGCTTCACCCAGCTTGAACAGACAGTAGCCGTAGCCGAGCCACACGTCCCCGTCTCGCGGAGCCAGCCCGGTGAGGTGCTGGTACTGGCGGGCCGCCCACATGTGTTTTCCCTGGGCCTGTAGCACCCGGGCGAGGAGGCGTCGGAGAGCTACATCCTTGGGTCGACGGTAGCTGATGGACATGAGATCCCGCTCCGCCCGCTTGTGCAGGCCGAGCCGATAGAGGCAGATACCGCGTAGGTGACGGGCAGCCGTATGGGAGGGATCTGCGGTGAGGGCCCGGTCGAGCAGGGTCACAGCCTTCTTATACTGCTTGGCCCCATGGGCGAGCCGCGCCCGGGCGAAGTCCACCTGGGCGCGTACAGGGTCTCCTTCCTCGTCGGCCTCATCGGCGTGTGCTGGGGAGGAGATTGCCAGTCCAAGGGACAGCACCAGGCAGGGGACCACCAGAGGGACCCTCGGAAGGACCCCCAGAAGGATCTGTGGAAGGACCCGGCCTCTCATCTTCCACCCTTCACCAGGTTGATCTCCTCTTCCAGGCGGTCCAGAAGCTCCATATAGTCCTTGCGGGCCTTATAGGGCTTGCCGTTGATAAAGAAGGTGGGGGTGCCCTTGACGCCGGCCCTGAGCCCCGCCTTCTTGTCGGCGGCAACCACCAGGCGGCTGCGGCGGCTGTCCCGCACGGCGCGGAACTTCGCCAGGTCCAGGCCGATGGATCGGGCGTAGCCCTCCACCTGGGACTTGGAGAGTCGGGGCGCCTTTTTGTACATCAGGCTATAGAGTTGCCAGAACTTTCCCTGCTTGTGGGCCGCGTAGGCAGCCCGGGAGCTGGGGATGGAGTGGTTGTGCGACGAGACCGTGTAGTGTTTGAAGACCAGGACCACTCCCTGGGAGGCCAGCTTGCTCACCAGCCGCTTGAGGATCGGAGCGAGCACCTTGCAAAAAGGGCACTGGAACTCGGCGAACTCCACGAGGGTCACCTTGGCGTTCTTCGCTCCGAGACGCGGTCGGTGCTTGAGGTTGAACCGGTACTTCTTGAAGGGGTGGGCCGAGACCCCGCGCAGCTTCACCTGTTTTTTGATGCGTGCGTCGGAGCGGCCTTTTTTCACCATGCGTACGATGATGCCGGCGATGCGCCGGGCGGTCTGGCAGTGTGGATCGCTGACCAGGCAGTTGGCCACGGTGTCCGAGCAGCCGTAGTAGACGGTGATCTGGTTCATGAGCCGGGCCGCCCGCCGCTTGTCCTTGGCGCTGAGCGAGGACGGGCTTGCGTTGATCACCCGGCCCCAGCGGACAGCTCTGGCCTGGACGTCCCCCGCCCAGACCAGAGTCAATAGCAGTGGGAGCGCGAGAATCAGGCCGCGGTGGATTCGGGTCCGATGGATACGGGTCCGATGGATTCGGTTCTCGGGTCGGGTTCGGTTCACATTGAGCTGGAAGTCAGGCATGTCTTCTCCGCAGGTGTCCAATGAGGCCGTCTGCTCCGAGCCAGCCGTCGTCGAAGAGGGCGACGTAGACCATGGCGGCCAGGTACTGTATGTCCCGATAGACGTAATCCCAGCCAATAGTCTTCATGGCCGCCTCGGCATCGGCTGAAAAACAGCCGCAGGAGGTCATCTGGGTCTGGCTCTTGATGGCGAGCGATAGAGCCACGATGAACATCACGTTCATGCCCACCATGACCAGCGCGCTGGCCCGGGTCCACAGCCCGGAGATAAGCGTAATCGCTGCGATGATCTCCAGCCAGGGCAGGACGATGGCCAGCAGGTTGATGTACTCCAGAGGGAGGATCTGGTAGGTGGCGATGGAGAGGGCGAACTTGGCCGGGTAGAGGATTTTGTGCCAGGCAGCCGCGAGGAAGATCACCCCCACCCAGAGGCGCAGGGGGATGGCCACCACGTTGTGGACCTTGTGGTTCCAGAGCCGGTCCACCCACCCGGCGAGGGTACGTTCACTCATGGCTGGGCCCCCTTGGGCTCGCCCGTCGGACTCTGCACCACCTTGCCTCCGGCCTTTTTCCAGGCGTCGGTTCCCCCCCGCAGCCAGCGCACGTGCTTGGCGTCCAGGGCGATGAGCTCGGCGGCCAACAGCCGCCCCACGTCCTTGGGCTTGGTGTCGGTGCCCGGCTCGGCCAGCTCCTCGTCCACCTCGGAGACGCCGTAGGTCACGATGGGGCGCTTCGAGGCCAACAGCGTGGCGAACTGCTTGGGGTCAGGCGGGATCAGCCCGTCGCAGGGCACGTTTCGTGCTCCGGGGATGTGGCCGGCCCGGTACTGCTCCGGTGGGCGGGCGTCGACGTACAGCGGCCCCGAGCTGCCCACCAGGTCCGAGGCGTCGACCTGCCCCAAGGCCTTTGCCACGAGCTTGCGGCCCGCCTTTTTCCAGGCGTCGAGATCTCCGTCCAGGAGGTACACCCCCCGTACCTTGTGTTGGCGCAGATACGAGGCCAGGTGCACCGCGCTCTGCATCTGGTCCTGGCCGTATATCACAATGAACCGACCCCGCATTTTGCGCAGGTAGCTCAGACCGCCGGGCGCGTTGGGGCGGGTGCCGTACATGGGCATGGATCGGGCGCCCTGGATATGACCCGCCAGGTAGACCGCGGCGGGCCGGGCGTCGACGACCACCAGTCCGCGGTTGCCGGCTTTGATCCTGGAGACCTTCAGTTTGGGGATGTTGGTGTCCATCTCCGGGCAGTCCGTGTAGATGTCGTAGGGTGCCCGAGCGAACAGATCGATGCCGTGTTTGGACCTCGCGGCGTTGAAGCCGATGGCGAGGAGGGACGTGGCCGCGGTCATGGCTACGGCTTTGCCCAGGGCGATTGTGCCCCGGCGAAACCCTCTCTTCGCAAGACCGAACGGTCCGAGGTCCGAGGCGGTCTTGCGGGTGTCGGTAGACAGGTTCATGGGGTACCTATTGGCAGCAACGGAAGCCGAAGTTGCTCACGGGGTCGTTCCCCCAGAAGGCCTCGTAGCCGCAGTTGTGCAGGGCCGCCGAGTCAGAGCAGTTGAAGGCGCCTCCACGTCCCGCGCTTCCCATGGCCGGGCTCGCGGAGGGGGGCTGGACGCGCTCCCAGATGTTGCCGTTGATATCGAAGACGCCGTAGGCGTTGGTGCAGCCGGTGAAGGCGCCCGTGGGCACGATGTGGAAGGTCGGGTACTCGAAGGCGTCGATGCCGTTGCAGGTCTCGGGCTCATAGGTGTCGCCGTAGCTGTAGGTGGTCGAATCCGGCCCCCGACAGGCCTGCTCCCACTCGGCGGGTTCGCACAACCGCTTGTCCGCCCTGGCGCAGGCCTCGGCGGCCCCCGCGAAGCTCGCGTTTCGCCACGGCAACACGCCGGGTTGGGACATGGCCATATCCGTGGCGGTGCCGGTGGAGGTGGCCGTGGCGTCCGGCCGGGAGGCCTCGTAGCGGTCGATGCAGAAGGCGGACTCCACCACCACCATGCCGGGGGGGCAGGAGCAGACGAGCCCCTCGTCCACCTGGCCGTCGCAGTCGTTGTCCACGTCGTCACACACCTCCTGGGGCGGATCCGAGTCCAGGCAGTAGGCCTCGCAGCCGTTGGCCGGATCCCGGTCCCAGTCGTAGTAGTGCTCGTCGCAGACCAACATCACGCAGGCTCCGCCCACGCAGTCGGCCGTGGCGTGGTCGAAGTCGCAGACGTGGCACAGGGGCCCGCAGCTTTCGATGGTGTCTTTGACAAACCCCTCGTCCACCTCCCCATTGCAGTCGTTGTCGAACAGATCGCAGATCTCCACGCCGCCGGCGGTGGGTGCGCAGGTGGTGGCTTCGCAGCCATCGGACGGGTCGCCGTTGACCTCGTAGTAGTCCGGCTCGCACTGGTAGTAGCAGTCTCCGCCGGCGCAGACGGCCTGGGCGTGGGGAGGTGTCTGGCACGGGTGGTTGCAGGCGCCACAGTGGTCCACGTCCAAGGCGAGGTTGAAGTCCTCGTCCGTGCGACCGTCGCAGTCGTCGTCTACGCCATTGCATTCTTCGTCGCCCGCGGGCTGGCAGAAGTACTCGCAGCCGTCGGTGTGGTCCCCGTTCACATCGTAGTAGTTGTACTCGCAGGCTTCGACAATGCAGATCCCATGCAGGCACACCCCGCTGCCGTGGTCCAGTTGGCCGCAGCCAAGGCAGCCCGCTGCCGGTACACACTCCTCGTCGGCGCACTGCTCGTCATCGGCGCAGTCGCTGTCGAGACAGCACTCGGTGCAGAGACGATCTTCACAGCGTCGGCACCCTGCGCAGTCGTCGTCAGTGGTGCAGTCGTACACGCAGGTCCCCGCGACGCAGATTTTTCCTCCGGTACAGTCCCCGTTTCCGAAGCACTCCCCGTTCACCACGCAGCCGCTGGTTAGCAGCAGAGCGGCCACCAAAGCCGTGCTTCTTTGTGTAACACCAAGAAAACCGATTGGATAAATCGTCATGGTAGGCAAATTCCACTCTTATTTCAAAATGTTATGACGAGGATTACCTTTTGATCAACCTGCTTTTTGTCGAGACTGTTTCAGCCCCGTAGGGCCGGTGGCCGCACCTGGTTTTTCCTGGTAGACTTTAGTCTGTGTACCGGGCTCACGTGTCTTGGCCGTCCTTAGGTCCGGTGAAAGGTAATAATATGATGATGAGAGGCGCGACGTCTTTCCTGACGGCACTGTTCGTCACCTGCGGGTTGGCCCTTTTCTCTTCTCCAGCCCTGGGAGCACCGGCGTGGAAGAAGCTGTACGGCAAGCACGGAAATGTCAGCCGCAAGGGGCTCGTCCGGCAGATGAAGCGGGACGGGGTCCGCACTCCGGCCAAATTGCTCAAGCATCGTTATCTGCTGCGGATGGAGATCCGGAACGCCGGTGGCGGATCGGCCAAGCACAGCGAGGTGGTGGTGCGATTTCGCAGCCGACCGGCACGGGTCCATGCCAAGGCCTGGAGTCCCGGAGGGAGGCAGCGCACCGCGGCGCAGCTCGGTACCTGGTCCAAGTGTAAGACCAAGCGCAACGGTGTGGGGCGATCCTGTCCGTTGAAGTACAACGGACGCGGGTTCCGAGATGTCACGGCGATGTTTACGGATCGGAACATGCTTTTTGTGCACGATCCCAAGCGCAAGGGCAGCGGAAACACCATCCTCTGGTTCTCCTCCGAGCGGTCCCAGAAGTACCTGTGGTACTACGTCGTGCCCAAGACCGCCTGGCCGAGCTACGGCTCGCCCCGGGTGCGGGTTAAAAAGTACCTCGTCCCCAAGGCGGCGCCGCCTGCGCGGCTGCCGGGGACACCGCCCGATCCGGGCAACCCCGTGCTGCGGCCGCGGCCCAACCCTCCACTCAATCCTCCGGTGAAGGTGCGCCGTCGCCCCGTGAATCGTTGGAGCACGGTGACAGACCTGCACCGGGCCCTGAGCAAGGCACAGCTCAGACGCCGTATGCGGGCCGATGGCGTGAAAAGTCCCGGGTACCTGCTCGCGCACCGGTACTTGCTGCGGGTGGCCTTGACCAAGGCCGGGGGGGGCTCGAAATCCCGTGCCGAGCTGCTCCTTCGGCTCAAGAGTCGGCCCAAAAAGGCCCTGGGCAAGGCCTGGGGTGATCGTCGGGAGATGAGGCGGGCGCAGATCGGCGCCAATGGGCGCTGCCGGACCCTGTCTCGCCGACAAGGCGGCCCCGAGGGGCGACGCTGTCCGGTGCACTTCAACGGGCTGGGCTGGCGCAACCTGATTAGCGCCTTCACCTCGAAGAATATGCGCATCATCACCGATCCCAACAACCCCGGGCAGGGCAACGTAGTGCTCTGGCTCGCCTTCAACGAGTCCCAGAGCGGCCTGTCGCACAAGTTCGTGCTGCGATCCTCCCTGCCCACCTTTGGCAAGGGCAAGCTCGCCCTGGGCTTTTTTGCGGTGAGTGACGGTTCCGGGATCACGCCGACTCGCCCAGGCCCCTCGACCAACCCGAGCGGTGGTTGGAAGGTGTTGGGCGCCGCGAGCCATCGCGCGGCCTCCCGGGCGAGTCTGACCAGTCGCATGCGCCGAGACGGCGTTCGCGCTCCGGCCTACCTGCTCAAGTACAAGTACCTGGTGCGGTTGTCACTGACCCGCGCCGGGGGTGGTCAGGGCAAACGCTCGGAGGTGGTGGTCAAAATGAGTAATCGGCCCCGGGCGGCTCTGGGCACGGCCTGGAGCGATCACCGGCGGCGTGGGGCCGCCCAGCTTGGTAGCCGCACCTCCTGTCGGGCCCTGCCCCGGGCACGCAATCCGTACCACGGCACCAGTCCGATGCGGTGGCACGCCTGCCCCATGCAGTATAACGGCTTGGGTTGGCGCAATTTGATCTCCGCCTTTACATCCACCGAGATGATGTTCGTCACCGCGCCCCTGCGGCGGGGCCGCGGCAACCAGATTCTGTGGCTGGCCTATGACCAAGCCCAGACCCTCACCTACCAGCCGGCCGTCGACGACCAGGCCCACCGCGTTTCCATTGGTACAGTGTCGGCCGAGAAGTTCGTGCTCGGATCGGCGACCACCACACCCCACGTGGGCGGCGGCCACGCCTGGAAGAAGCGGTCCGGTTCCCATCAGTTGGTGAACCGGAACAAGTTGTATTGGAAGATCCAACGGGACGGCTTCAAGAACCCGTGGTACCTGCTCAAAAAGCGCTACCTCGTGCGGTTGCGGATCACCGCCGCCTCCCAGCAAAGCTACACGGTGCTGCGCTTCGCCAACATCCCCGGCATGGCCATCGGTCGGGGTGTCGCGGCCCGGTCCAACAGGAGCGCCATTCAGGCCGGTACCCTCGCCGGTTGCAAGGCCACGGCCGGTCGCAAACCCCACTGCCCCCTGCACTTCGGTAACCTGGGCTGGCGGAACCTCTCGGCCGGGTGTAAGGGCAAGGACCTGTTGTTCGTCAACGTACCCCTGGGCTTCGGCCAGAACGCCACCACCACCGTGTGGCTGGCCTTCGACAACCCCCAAAGTCTCATCCAACAACGCTTCCTCAAGACCTCACGGGGCAAGGCCTCGGTCTCCATCAAACGTTATCGCTGGTAGGTGATCGGCTGGTAGGTGATCCGATAGAATAGAGGAGGGGATCAGCGCACAGGCTTGAGGCGGCGTCCCAGCAGGGGTTTGAGCTGGGCGCGTAGGCGCCAGAAGCCGCGGTGGTTGCCCTTTTTGCCATTGATGAACAACGACGGTGTACCGCGGACGCCCAGCTGCTTGCCCTGAGCCATGTCGGCTTTGATGGCGGCCTCGTACTTTTTGGCGTCCAGATCGGCCTTGACCTTCGTGGGATCGGCGCCGACCTCCTTGGCCCAGGTGAGCAGCTTTTTCGTGGTGATGGTGCGCTGGTTGGCGAAGACGAGATCCGCGAAGCGCCAGTAGGCCCGCGCGCCCTTTTGTTTGAACACTGAGCGCGCCGCCATGGCGGCGGGCATTCCCTGGCGATGGTAGCGGATCGGGTAGTCGGCCAGCACCACCTTGACGCCGCGCCGCTGGACCATGAGCAGGTCCTTCACGGTGCGTAAAAAGACCGCCGTGTAGAGGCACTGAAAGCCGCCGTACACCAGCAGGGTCACCTTGGCCCTGGGATCCCCCATGAAGGCGCGCCCGGAGCGCTTGTCCACGCCGTAGCGCCACGGGACGCGTTTTTTGCGCAGCAGCGCCCTACGGGTCAGGTCCACGGTCTTCGCGCCACCCCAGGGATAGCTGATCTGTAGCTTGCCCCCCTTGATGAAGGTGTAGTTTACCGAAGCCCGGCACAGGGCACGCTTGCAGTTCGCCGGGGCCAGGCGCTCTTTCACCGTAGTGAGATCGCTCAGGTCGATCCGGACCTTGACCACGCCGACCTTACCCTTGCCCTTGCGCTGGTACACCGTGGCGAGGTGGCTATGCCCTGCCCGCGCCAGCAGGCTATTGCGGGTGATCACGTACCGACCCTTGCGCGTGAGCGCCACGGGCGCCTCGAGGCTTTGCATGGACCACAGCGTCTTGTGTTTGACGCAGGTGCCCCGCGCCACCGTGAAGGTGCCCATTTTCTGGAAGACGGATCGGGACACCACCACGTACCGCTTACCAAAGGCCTGGCAGTGTACGTCGGGCTGTTTGACGGTCTGGGTCTCGAAGTCGAAGCTCGCGGCCTGACCGCTGGGCAGCGCGATCCGCACCGCTCCCTCGGTGAGGGTCTTGCGATGGATTTTTTCGGTGATGAACCGGCTCGGGGCGAGCAGGTCCGATGCCCGGAGGATATAGCCCTTGTTGGGTGCGCGGACCTCCAGGACCGTGGCCTTGGGCGCGGTGATGGCGTGACGTGGATCGAAGATCACCGTCCCTTTGTCCGTGAGGTAGACGGGTTTGCTGGCGTACGACCTGGGGAACTTCTGCACCAGGGAGCCATCGAGCTTGACCACCCGATACTCGCCCACGTTGCGGCAGAAGCGACTTCGGCAACGGGGGGTCGTGGTCCTGACGAGCCTGAGACACAGGTCCTTGGACTTGGAGCGTAGCAAACACTCGGGCGGCTTTTGGGCCGGAGGCTTGGTGACCCGGCGGGGCGGGTCCCGGCGAGCCGTCGGGGGTGGCGGTGACTCCGCCTGGCGACGAGGGGTGACGGGCCCGGGCGCGGGCGCGGGCGCCGGGGCGCAGGCCGCCAGAGACGTGGCCAACAGAGCAATAACCGCGACGTGTGTGGTCTTCATGGGGGATGGTTTCCTTTCCTTCCTCTTCCTGGCGTGAACCATACCAGGGATCGTTCCGGAAGGTGTAACGCAATGGCCCGAAAAATGGTCTCAGGGCCCTGAGCAGGGGTTCGGCCGTGAGCCCGATCAGCGGTACCCAGGTGGTGGCTTTCATGACAAACTCCTGGTTTCTTCGCTGGCCGGTTACTAAGATGCCGAGGCCGTTGAGCGCAATCACTGAGCGAACCACGAGCGACCCATGAGTGAGTCAGAAAAGCAGCCCAAGCAGCCCGAGCAGCAGATCGTCGTTTTCCAGCAGCGTGGCAGTGGAGAGGCCAAGATCCTCGGCATTCGGGATCACGGCCGGGACCTGTGCATCGCCAGGGTCATCGACATTGAAGACGACCTGCCCCTGGTCATCGACGACACGGATCCCTACCTGCCCGACTCCCTGAAGGCGGATCTGGTGCTCGACTTTCTGCGTCACCCGGACCTGCGGTACGAGCTCGCCCTTCGATGTCTGAAGTGGTCCATTCCGGTGGTGGCCTCGGGCAAGCGCGTACCGGTGGAGGGGCTCATCACGCCGCCCACGTGATGCGGCCTCGGGAGGCAGGTCTGCCTCGGAGCCTACGGTGAGCAGTTCGGTGCCCCGGCTTACCGCACCGAGACCGTCGACGGCCGGGTCACCCGCATCGAGGTCCTGCGGGGCGCCTCCTGCGGCGCCACCTGGGACGCCGCCCTCCAGGTCATCGGCCTGCCCACCGAAGAGGCCATCACCCGCATGGGCCTCTCGGCTCAGCTCCTGTGCAAGGCCGACACCTCGGGCTGGGACCCCATCCACGGCACCAGCCCCATTCACTTTGCCGGCCACATTCACGCCAAAGCCCTGAAAAAAGCCTTGAGCAAATAAGGGCCCTAAGAGCGACACATGCCGAGCGACATATGCCAAGATAGAAGCGTAACCAGGTTTCAGAATTGGGACAACCATGAGGCGTAATACCGGGCCGCTTGTGGCTTCCGTTGCTCTGGTGGGGGCCGTGCTTATTTGGGCACCCCCCCCGAGCGGGGCGGAGACCATCCAGTCATGTCGTCGTCGGGGCTGTAGGCTCAACGTCAACACCTATCGCTGCATCTGTCCGCGTCGTCCGCGTCGTCCGCGTCGCCCCCGTGGGGTACGGCAGGGTGCGCGGGTACCCAAGGCCCGAATCCGCTGTCCACGGTCCACCCAGAAGCGCGTCAAGACGTTCAACAATCGCTACTACAAGAAGCGTCGAGGGACGCGATCCTGGTGTGTTCGGCGCGGAACCTCTGTCTGGCACGGTCCCATCGTGTTTGTGCGTTTGAACGGCGTGATCTCCATACGCGGAAACTACAAAAACGGCCAACGGCATGGGGGCTTTACGTACTTCTATGACCAAGGGACGCGGCGCAGTCGGGTGCACTATGTGTTGGGGAAACGCCACGGTACCTATACCAGGTGGTCTTACGGTGGCAAGAAAGCGGAAGAGGGTCAGTGGCACAACGGCTACAGGAATGGCGTCTGGAAAACCTGGCACAAAAACGACAAGCTCAAGTCCCTGGGGTCCTACAGCAAGAACAAGAAGGTGGGCGTATGGACCCGGTACCACCCCAATGGCACCAAGCGTGTGGTCCTGCCGTACCGCAAGGGTCTGCGACACGGGCTCCGCAAGGCCTGGGACACCACCGGTACGCTGGTGGAGAAGACGCCCTACCTCAATAACAGGATTCACGGACTGGCCTGGAGTCGGAGGCAGGGCATCAAGAGGGTCACGCCCCATCGACGGGGCCAGCGTCACGGGGTGGAGCGTATCTGGCACAAGAACGGCAAGCTGCGTAAGGAGACCACCTTTTATATGAACCTCGCTACGGGGTTGGACCAGACCTGGACCGACCGGGGGATCCTCATCCTTCGTCGCCGTCATCTTCGCGGACGTCTCCACGGCCTTTGTGAACGCTGGTATGACGACGGTAGGATCCGAGAGCGGGGAAAGTACATCAAGGGGCGTAAGGTGGGTCCTTGGATCCAGTTTGGGCCGGGCGGCGGCGTCCTGAGCAGACACACATATCCGGTCCCTCCCTGATCTGACCTACTTATTTGTGACCGGTCCCTTTTGCTCTTTTTCGAAACAACCGTGGGTGATAGGGCACATAGAACAGCGTCGAGCGGTTTACCTTGAGGAACCGATGACGTCCCCGGCTTACCAGGGTGGAGGCGTTCACCGTGACACGCACGTCTTCGGAAAGTACGCCCACCGGAGTGCTGGTGGCATCTGGGCTCAGGTACAGCGGAAGGGGGCGGGTGGTGACACTCGAACCGTCAGCATACTGCCAGTAGCGTCGCGGGGCGCGGCGGAGAAACGCACAGTAGAAATTGGGTCGCACAGGGGGGTGGCCCCAGGTTCGTTTCGGCTTGGGTGCAAAGTAGATCCAGCCCCGTAGCAACACCGGCCCCAGCTTCTGGGTGATCCCGTCTACCAGTCGAAGGGTGACCTTGATTTTGTCCGTTTTCTTTTCCAGAAGGCGCACTTGATGCGGAGCGTTGCCGCACTTGGTGATGGGGATCATGCCCTGCACCCGGCCTTCCACAAACAGGTAGTAATAGTCGGCCAGACGGCGGATCAACGGTGGAAGGGACGTTCCGGCTTTGCCGTTCCACTGGTTGGGGATGATGCTTGTTGTCGCATCATGGCGAAAGCCGGATGTCGAGGCCCACAGAACCAGCGTGGGTGAATCCGTCCGAAATGGCGTTGCGTACTCAAAGGAGACCCGATGGTTCTGGCTGGCCTTGGGCGTAACCTCCAGATCCCCCAACAGAAGCCCTACCTGCGCACCCTTGGGTCCGGAATACAGTCGCGTTCCTTTTTTCAGTACGAAGCGAAGCTGCGAGACGAGGACCTTGCCCCGTATCCATTGTTGGTGGGTCTGGGCCACAACCACGACCCGGGTGGATTTTCCCGGTACCCAGACAATGGGCTCTTGCTGAAGTACCTTCCCATCCAATGGGATGGTTTGACCTGAGACGTTCATGGTCCCTTTGGCACCAGTGGTCGTAATTGTGCGCAGGGATTTTGTTGTCCTTGGCAGACACGCCCAGGAGGGAAGGTAGTCCGCCGCGACGCACTGCGGTTTGCGCTGTGATGAAGCGGCGCGTACCGGCCTCGTCGTGGCGCTATTTTTCTTGGCGGGGTGGTTGGCGGGGCGGTTGCCGGCGGGGCATGCCCAAAGACCCAGGACCAACAATCCAGCACTCATTTGCCAAAGCCTGTTCACGGGTCTAGCTCTTCTTCAGCCGGTCCCGGAGCTGCTCGGCTAAAAAGACGACGGACTCGATGTCCAGGTGATCGTTGACGGTCTCGTCGTAGAGTATTTTGATGCGGGGTTCGAAGCCTTCGTCGGGGTCGGCGTCCCAGAAGAGCAGGGCCAGGGGGACCCGGGGCAGGGGACGAAAGATGAGGACCACGTCGGCGGAGGGCAGATCGTCCGAGGGCGTGTCCGCGGGGGCAACCTCGGTGTAGGGCGCGGCGGCGGCGCGAAGGTCGTCGGGGCGGCCCTGGAAGTGGGCTGCCAGGGGCTCCTCCACATGCTCCCGGAGCGAGGCGGTTTTGGAGGTGGAGTTGGGGAGCTGCTCCAGGCCGATCCACTTGCCCACGGGGGGAGCGCTGCCGCCCTGGGCGAGGTGGTTGAGCAGCAGCACCTGCTCCCAGGGATCCAGCTCCTCGCCGTCGGTACGCCCGATGGTGAGGGTCTCGCTGCCGCCAATGGCCACGGTGGTGTCGAAGTAGGATACGGTGACAACATCCCCTTCATCAGATTGTTCGAGGCGACCATCGATGCGGTCGGGCAGGTCCTCGAGCACCATGGAGGTGGCGCGCTCCCGGGCCCAGGCCAGGGCTTCGGCGATGGGATCCTTGCGCACACCGATGCCCTCGGCCTGCTGGGCGTCGAGCAGAGGCTGGGTCTCGGCGAGCTCATGGGGGGCCACATGTGGACAGCCCCCGAGGGGCTCCTTCTCGAGGATGACCTTGGTGGCGAAGGCCATGCACGTGGGCACGCCACATTCGCCGCAGTTGGTCTTGGGCAGCACGTCCTTGTACAGATGAATCACGGATAGAGACATTAATGACGCTCCTGTGGGAAACGTGAGTCGAATAGTTTAGCTGTTTCCTATGATATGTCGCCGTTCCGAGTTGGCCAGCCTGATTGTTGTGGCGTGGATCATATTTTTTTCGTATTCTTATTCCCGTACGGGATAATTTGTTTGACATTCGATGATTCTGGCGAGTATTATCCTGTACGGGAATATATGGATGCAATATGGCGATTAAGAAGAGTGTAGTCCCGTACGGGAAGGTGTCGACAGCGGCGCAGGTTGGCTCTCTGGTGAGACGGCGGCGTACGTCAGGCGCCGGGGTGCACCAAGCCGACGCTGCAGCTCTGGCCGGTGTGGGTCCGCGATTTCTGTCGGAGCTCGAGCGCGGCAAGGAGACCGCGGAGCTGGGCAAGGTACTCCAGGTGCTCGACCGTATGGGCCTCGAAGTCTGGATTCTCCCTCGAGGTGGTGAGCCTCCGAAGCGTTCAGCGGAGCCACCGACCGATGGCTGATCAGCTGCTCGTCTACCATGGCATCCGGCGGGTCGGGACCTTGACCGAAGAGTACGACGGCCGGATCGCATTTGCGTATGCTCCGGTGTGGCTCGATGACGAACGCGCCTTCGCGATCTCGGTCTCTCTGCCTCTGGTGCCGGGCCTCGACGCCGGCCGTGCGGAGCATGCGTTTTTTGCCAACCTCTTGCCCGAGGGTAATCTGCGGGAGGCGGTGGCAAGGCGGTTGGGGATCTCGGGTTCAAACGACTTTGCGTTGCTGCGGGCCATCGGTGGTGAGTGCGCCGGGGCGCTGACGATCCTACCTTGCGACACTGCGCCCAACCCGGAGATCGGGGACTACGAGCGATTGGAGCCCGGGACCATCGCGCGTATGGCCCGTCGCTATTCGGTACTGGCCGAGGTGACAGGACAGCACCGCCCGCGGCTGTCTTTGGCCGGCGCCCAGGACAAGCTGCCGGTCAAGCTCGACGACGATGGCTCTGTTTGGTTGCCCCTGGAGGGGGCGCCGAGTACGCACATCCTCAAGGTTCCGTCTCGAGACTTCAAGCATTTACCCGCCAACGAGGTGCTGATCTCCCGGCTGGCCAGTAGACTCTCGCTGGTGGCGGTGGAGATCGAGCTGCTGTGTATCGAGGAACTGGAGATTGCCGTGGTGCGTCGCTACGATCGTACGGTGACCGACGGCGTCATCGCCCGTCTCCATCAGGAAGACATGTGCCAGGGACTGGGGCTCATGCCGGGTAGGAAGTATGAGCAGGAGGGCGGACCGGGTTTCGGCGATGTCTGGAGTCTCATCCGGGCCACCTCATCCGATCCCCTGGCGGATGCTGTGCAGCTCCTGCGTTGGTTGCCCTTCGTCCTGCTCGCGGGAAACGCCGACGCTCACGGTAAGAACCTCTCTTTGCTGTACGTCCGGCCCGGCGTTGCGCGTCTGGCTCCCTTCTATGACTTGATCTGTACCCGGGTGTACGAGCGCGTCGACCGCCTCCTCGCCATGCGCGTTGGTGGACAGCAGGATCCGGGGCTCGTGGGCTTGCGCCACTGGGAGAACCTCGCCGCACAGGTGGGCGTGGGGAAGCACCTGGTCCTGCGGGAGGTGGAGAAGCTCGCCACCGAGATGCCAACGGCCTGGGAAGACGTGGTCCAGGGCTATGTTGCGGACTACGGCGATTCCCCGGTGATCCAGCGAATTCGTCGGGCCATCCGCAAGCAGTGCCGTCGCACCCTGGAGCTTCTACGCCGCACGAAATAATGTAATGGTGTTTAGGCGGCGCGGAGAGGCTTGTAGCCGAAGATGCGGATGCGACGGAGGAAGATGTCCAGCAGCATCAGGCCCATGAGGAGGTACAGCAGGTAGTGCCACATCTCCTCGTAGCGGAGCTCCTTGGCCTTGCCCGGGTCGAAGATGGTCCGTACGCTGGTGATGGCCTTGCCCAGGAGTTTGCCCGAGGTGATGGTGGAGGTGCGACCCAGCAGTTGGAGCCCGGGGCACGCGCCGGGGTCTGAGCGGCATTCTCGCGCCGAGGGCTGGAGCTGCAGGTACTCCCGGGGATAGGAGAGGGTCACCGCGCCGAAGGACTTGGCGATGGTCTCCCGGTAGACCCGTGGCTTGCCGCCCTTTGTCCGGGGCTTGAGGGAGTACTTTTTGCGGTGGTTGGCCTGCAACACGTAGGCGCCGTAGCGGTGCATGGTGAACTTGCCCTCGTACCGTCCGGCCGCTGTCTGCTTGAGCTTCACTGTGCGCTTGCGGGAGGGGGCCCACCAGTCGAACACCGTGAGGGTGGAGTCCAGATCGTTTTGGAAGGTGTCCTTTTTGTCCACCGCGTCTACCACCACCTTGATCTGGCCGTTTTTCACGGAGGTGTACATGCGGAACTGTTGGTAGGTCCGCGTGCGCATGGTGTCTCTCAGGAGCTGGGCCCAGAGCTGCTTGAATCCGTGGATCCAGCGCGTCAGCCAGGCGTAAGCCCAGCGCCCCTTGATGTCCGAGGTGAAGGCCACCGTCTTGCCGAGCCCCAGGCGCCAACGCGCCAGGAGAGGCTCGCCGTAGGGATTGGTAATGAAGAACAGATCGGCGCCGTACTTGACCTTGGTGGGGTTGTAGCCCCGCAGCAGGGGCGCGTTGGCGATGTTGACGCCCCGCAAAAAGGAGGCGGTCTTGATCTGTTTGGCTTTCACCGCGGCGTCTACGATGCCCGATCGCGAGGCGATGGAGGTCTCCTTGGTGAAGATCTTCGGCACGTTGTTGGGGTTGTCGGTGAAGTAGTAGCGCCCGCCGCCGTTTCTGGCGATGTTCTGCAAAAGTGATCGATCGGCGCCGTGGCCGATGCCTACGGCGGTGGAGGTGATCCGGCTGGTGCGCAGCTCTTCGGCCATGGCCCAGATGCGTTCGCGATTGGGTGACTGCCCGTCGGACAGTACGATGATGTGCTTGATGCGGGCGCTCGAGGCCTTGAGCCAGTCCCCGGCCATCTTGTAGGCCGGGAAGATGTCAGTGCCGCCGCCGGCGGTGATGGTGGCGATGGCGTTCTGAATGCGCATGCGGTTGGAGGCCCGGGTCAGGGGGATGATGGGGATGGCCCCGCTGTCGTGGGCGATGATGCCGATCTGGTCCGAGGACGACAGCATCATGGACGACGCCTTCGCTGCCTCCTTGGCCATTTCGATCTTCTGGCCGCCCATGGACCCGGAGCGATCGATGACCAGCACCAGCGCCACCGATGGTTGGTTCCGTGACTTCTCGGTGTCCATGCGCACCGGGAGCATGCGCTCGATGCGCGTGCGGTAGTAGCCACCGGAGCCGAAGCTGTCGTCGCCGCCGACCATGATGAAGCAGCCGCCGTGGTTGCGTACATAGCTGTCGAGGGCGGCCATCTTCTGCAGTCCCACGTAGCTGGCGCGCACGTCGGACATGATCACGCAATCGTATTTCTTCAGGCCCCACACCCTCGAGGGCATCCCCCAGGCGGATCGCACCTCCACCTTGATGTCCTCCTGGGCCATCATGCGTACGAAGGGAGCCACCTTGGACCGTCCGTGACCCTCAAGCAAAAGCACCTTGGGCTTGTCCTTGACCGTCATGATGGCCACGGCCCGGTTGTTGTCGCGGATGTGATCCCGGGTGCGCCCTCGCTCCTTGGGCAGCTTCATGTTCAGTACGTAGGCGATGAGCCCCGGTTCGTGTACCTGGGCGGTGAAGACCACTGCGTTGACGCCGGGCTTGAGGGTGACCGTCTTTCTGCGCTCCCGCTCATTCCAGTACATCTCGTTGGGCGAGACGCCGTACTTGAGCGTGAAGGTGGCCTTCGTGGTGTGGCTCGAGTAGACGTTGGCCTGGAGCTTGAATGGCTTGCCGACGTCCACTTTCTTGGGAAGCGAGATGTCCCGGATCAGCACCTCTTCCCGGGCCATGGAGGTGAAGACCCGGTGGTGGATGCGAACCCCGTAGTCCGCCGCCTTGTAGGCCTCGGCGAGGAGATCTCCCTTGGTCTCGATGCCGTCGGAGAGGATCACCATGCGGCGGATGTAGCCCGCCGGGTAGAGGCCGTAGGCGAGCTGCACCGCAGCTTGCGGGTCACTGGCTGCGCCCTGGCCTCCCTTGTGCCGCTCGATGCGAGGGAACTTGGCGTTGTCGTCGGGTAGGTCCACCACCCGGGGTCGTTGGGCAAAGGTGAGCAGTCGCACCAGGTTCTTGCCCCGCTTGGCGTGCACTGTTTTGATATATTTGCGCGCCTCGGCCAACTGCTTTGGGGACACGGAGTCTGACACGTCCACCAGGAACACCGTACACACCTGCCGGTGCTCGGTTACCGTGCGAGGCCGGGTGAGGGCCAGCGCGATGACGGCGATGATCAGGACGCGTAACAGCAGGGTGATCCCCTGCTGGGGCCGGCTCATGTCCGACAATGAGAAACCCTGAATCAGGTAAAATACCGGCGCCAGCGCCGTGAGCCAGAGCCAGGCAGGGGCGGCCAGCTCCCACTGCTTGCCATCGTAGGTAAACCGCCAGGGCAGGAGATCGCCGAAGCCCACGTAGTTCGCCAGGGTCGCCACGACGACTCCGGTGAGCACCAGCCAGACCAGGATCCGTATTTTCCAGCGCGTCGATCGATCCATCGCTTACGCCTGTTCCTGGGGTTGTCTCATCACACCGTCACCCGACGGTTATAGGTTACCCATTCGGCGACCAGCATGGCCGTCACCGCCAGTAGTATTCCGGTCCAGGGCCGCATCTCGGCGGCGAAGGCGACGATGATTACGGACGTCGCCAGCAGTCCGATACCCAAAACCACCCACAGGACCCCGGTCCGCCCGCCGAAGAGTCCGAACCCCAGCAGCACCAGGCCGATGCCGGCCAGCAGCACGGTGAGCAGCACCGTACGGGTGGAGATCCGCCGGTCACGGACCTCCTCTTTGAGGTTGGGGCGGGCCAGGTGTTTCTTATACCGGTCGTACCCCAGTACGATCTTGGTGCGGGGCGTGATGTCCGACTCGGTGAGGTTGGCCAGGTTGGCGGCGATCTGCACGGAGTGTTTTCCGGCATAGATGGTGTGAAAGCCCATGTGGCGCCCGTAGAAGGTGACCTTGCCGTCCTTCATGGGGGCCTTGAATTTTTTCTTCTTTGGATCCACCACCTCCACCAGGTCCTGCACCACCTCCAGCGGAATTTCCCAGGTCTCCCCCGTACGGTAGGTGTGGATGAGCCGGGTGTTCTCCCCAGCGAAGTAGGCGACGGTGTTCAGAAGGAAGACAGGGAAGCCGATGCGCATCACCCAGTTGGTCTGTTGGCTGGAGAAACCGACGACCACGATCTTTCTTCCTTGCTCCTTGCGGAGCAGGGCGTAGACCGGACCACGCTCGTCTAAGCGGATGAGGGGGATGTCCTTCTTTCGGGTCTTGAAGATGGAGCTCTCCAAGGCGCGCACGTCCTTGACGCGGATGTAGTCCATGATCTGATGGCGCTTGTCCTTGTCGGACGAAGGCCACCAGATCTCCGGGTCCTTGACCCGTTTTTCGATCTCCACGGGAGAAGCCTTGCCCCGGGGATCGAACAGCAGGAAGTTACCCGTGCGAGGTAGCTTGGGCGGCGTGAAGTCGTCGAAGATCACCGTGTCGTACTTTTTGGCCAACGACGAGGTCCAGGCCGCGGGCGTGATGCGTTGGTAGTTGATGTTCTCCTCGTCCAGCAGCAGGGTGCCCTCGATGTAGAGGTTGCCCGCTGACACCAGCAGTACCTTGGACTTGCGCCGCTTCGGCAAAAGGGCGAAGGCCCTGTCGTCCAGGGGAAAGTCGTCCAGTTTTTTTCCGCCGCCGGTGGGCTCGAGCTTGCCGGTGAGCCGCTTGCCCGCCGCGGGCAGCCCCTTTTTGATGTACTGTTTCGTCTCGCCGGGGCCGATCTCCAGGGGTACGATCTCGGGCAGCACGGCCCCGGTAGACACCGCCAGGTTCACCCGCACCGCGGTCTTGCGGTAGTTCTTCACTTTCACGAAGAGCTGGTGGCTGAACTTGTCCGCGGGGTTTCTACGGGCGTTGAAGGCGATGATGCCCACATTGTTGGAAGACTTGCCCACCATGATGGCGTAGGCATCGATCTTGCCCATGGCGATGGCGTCGATGAACCGCTCCGCCGCCACCACCTCGGGTCGGGGCGCCATGGGGCGCGGTTGCTCCATTGTTTTAGGGGGTTTGGAGCGCGACGGGTGCCTACGTCGACGACCCAGTGGCCGCATGGGCGCCGGTCGCATGGGCGCCGCTCGCATGGGCGCCGGACGCTTGGCTGCGGTTTTGGGGGCGTCCTCAGGGGTCTCGCAGTTGAATTTCGCCGGTGGCTTTGTTCCCCAGAACACACACCGCAGGTGCTCGGCGTCGTACTGGCCGTCCCCCACGAGCACCAGCATGGGGTCCTTGAGTCCCCGTAGGGTATCGGCGGCAAAACGCAGCCCCCGTCCGATGTCGGCGGCCGTCTCGGCGGGCTCGATGGCGTCCAGGGATTCCTGCAGCTCGGCCTTGTCCCGCGTCCAGGGAGACACCGGCGTGACCTGGCCGTCCATGCGCACCAGCATCACGTAGTCGTTGCGCCGCTTCTTGTTGATGAGCTCGCGGATCTCTTGCTTGGCAGCCTTGATGCGGCTCCGGGGACCCTTGGCCTCCTCGCCCTTCTTGGGGGAGGCGTCCACGGCCTGCATGGAGGCCGAGGTGTCGAGCAGGATCAGGATGTGTCGCCCGCGTTTGAGCTCGGTCTTGTCTCGGGGGTCAGCGATGGCGCCCAACAGCAGCGACAGGATCGCCACCTGCAGCAGCATGGACAGGATCCGTTTGAGCCGCCGCCAAAAGCTGGTGGGCTCGCGATCCTGCAGCACCCGGGCCCAGAGTTGCGAGAAGGGCACCTCCACCTGCCGGCGCCGAAGCCGTAGGATATACAGCAGCAGGACGAATCCACCGGCGGCGGCGATGGCCCACACGGGGGGCATCTTGGCCAGTCCGCTCCAGGTGAACCGCTCCAGCAGCGCGAAGGCGGTCATTTGACGAAGCCCCCCATGCGGAAAATCTCGAGGATCAGATCCTGGAATGGGATGCCCGTATGCGTCCGGAAGAAGGGCACCGCCCGCTCCGTGCAGAAGGCGTCTATCTCGCTGCAGAACTTATCGTGCTCCTTGGCATATTCGGCCAGGAGCTTCGGGCTGATGGTGACCTCTTTTTCCTCGCCGGTCTCGCAGTCCACCAGGTGGAGATCGCCCATGAGGTCAGGCCGCACCTCCTTGAGGTCGTACACCTGCACTACGTAGGTCTCGTACTTGTTGTAGCGCAGGGTGTTGATGGCTTCCTGGTAGCCGTCCGGATCGTAGAAATCCGAGATCAATACGGCCACGCCACGCCGACGGTTCTGGTGGATGAAGGTTCGCAGGCTGGGCTCAAGGCGCGTGGGGCCGCCCACGGGGGTCTGCTTGAGAAACTGGAAGATCTTGAAGATCCGTCCTACGCCGCGGGTGGGCGGCAGCCGGCCCAGGGTGCGATCGGCGAAGGGCACCACGCCCACCCGGTCCAGGTTGGACAGGGCGATGTAGGCCAGGGCCGCGCCGATCTGCATGGCGTAGGTGTACTTGGGCGGGTTGCCCATGGTCATGGAGTTCGACACGTCCAGCAGGATGTAGACGTGTAGGTCTTCCTCCTCCTCGAACAGCCGCAGAACGAGCTTGTCCAAGCGGCCGTAAATGTTCCAGTCGATGTAGCGGAAGTCGTCTCCAGGGGAGTACTCCCGGTGCTCGGCGAACTCCACACCGCTGCCGAGCTTTTTGGTGCGGCGATCGGCCCGAAGCCGCCCGGCGAAGACCTTCTTGGAGATGATGTATAGCTTCTCGATCTCGGTGAGAAACTCCTCGTTGAAGACGTCGGACACCTGGCCCTGAAGCCGCGCCATACGGGTAGCGGCGGTCTCCCGCTTGGAGTCCTTCTTCACCGCCATGGGGCGCCTCGTGCTGGGGGAGCCAAATCCACACCTACTCCTTGTGCTCGGGCACCAGGTGGAGCAGCTCGCCGATGATGTCGTCGGTGCCGACGCCTTCGGCCTCTCCTTCGAAATTCAGGATGAGGCGGTGACGCAGGCAGGCCGGGGCCACGGCGCGGATGTCTTCGCAGGAGGCGCTGAACCGACCGTTGAGCAGGGCCTTGATCTTTGCCCCCAGCAGCATGGACTGGGCGCCACGTGGGCTGGCGCCAAAGCGCAGGTACTTCTTGGTGACGGGCAGGGACTCCGCCGTGTCCAGGTGGGTGGCCTCCAGCACACGGATGGCATAGTCCTGAACCTGCTGGGCCACGGGCACTTGGCGCACCAGCTCGCGCAGCTCCAGGATCTTCGGACCGTCAATGACCGGCTCCACCTTGGGGTGTTCGGAACGGGTGGTGCGGTCCAGGATATCGTGCATGTCCTTGCGCGAGGGGAAGGTGACCATCAACTTGAACATGAACCGGTCGAGCTGGGCTTCGGGCAACGGATAGGTCCCCTCCATCTCGAGGGGGTTCTGGGTGGCCAGCACAATGAAGGGCGGCGGTAGGTGGAAGGTGTCATTGGCCACCGTGATGGACTGCTCCTGCATGGCCTCGAGCAGCGCCGACTGGGTCTTGGGCGTGGCGCGGTTGATCTCGTCGGCGAGCAGGATGTTGCAGAACACCGGCCCCTGCTGGAACACGTACTTCTTGGTGCCGGTCTCGTCCTCCTGGATCATGTTGGTGCCCAGGATGTCGGCCGGCATGAGGTCTGGCGTGAACTGGATGCGGGAGTAGTTCAGGCTGACGGCCTCGGCCATGGTGCGCACGAGCATGGTCTTGCCCAGCCCGGGGACGCCTTCCAACAGTGCGTGTCCGTTGGCCAGCAGGCAGGTGATCACGCCCTCCACGATCTCGGTCTGACCGACGATCATTTTGGCGACCTCTTCCCGCAGCCCAGCGATCTCGGCCACGAATTTGCTCACTTGTGCTTCCACGTCCGGTTTGGATGCGGCCTCTTCGCTCATCGCGTGTGCTCCTTGCGGCTCGCCTCGATCGAGCCTCGGGGTTTTCGACACTAACAGACCCCGAACCTATCACGAATTCGGTCTGTTGATTATCGCGGTTTGATCAGTCGGAAGTAGCGCTGAATCAGGTAGCGGTAGCCAGGGGGGATCTCCTCCTGGTTGAGAACCTTCTGCCAGATCTTTTTGTACGCCACGTAGACCTTGCGGTAGTTGCTCGACGAGAAGCCCTTGTCGGCGCTGCCCTTGAAAACCTGGGCCTCCGAGGGGCCCTTGCCGTGCTTGCCCTTGACGCGCTTATCCACATGCTTGGCGTCCAGGCCCGTGGCTCTTCCCTTGACCGAGCCGGGGTCGTGGCCGGTGCCCCATTTCTTGCCGCCCTTGCCCTTGCCTTTGCCGCCCGGTTTGCTGCGGGTGAGCCCGCCGGTGCGGCGTGAGCTGCCTATGCCGCCTGGCTTGAGGCCGCCCGTGCGTCCGGAGCCTCCACAGGAGGGGCAGGGCCCCTTGCCGTTTTTCTTTTTGCCCGACCCCTTGCACGAGGAGCAGCCCTTGCCGCCGCTCTTGTTGCCCTTGCGCGCGCGTTTGAGGTAGTCCGACAGACGGCCCTTCTGTCGCCCCTTGCGGTTACGCAGCCGCTTGAGCAGCTCCTTGAGCTGCTTGAGGGTCATCTGGGCGCCCTTGCGGTTGGAGCCCCGCGCGGCCTGCCGCTGGTATTTTTTCAGCTCCTGCATGAGCTTTTGCAAGGCGGCCTTGGACTTTTTGTCCAGCTTTCGTTGGTTCAACTTCTTGGCCGCTTCCTTCATGGCGCGGGAGAGCTTATCCAGGGTCCGCTTCTGTCGCTGGAGCCGCTTCTGCTGCCGGGAGAGCTGGTCGAGCTGCCGCTTGTTCTTGCGGAACTGGCGCTTCATGCGACGCATGGATTGCTTCTTGTTGGCCAGCCGCCGCATGAGCCGTCGTCGCTTCTGGGGGTCGCGGGTCTTTTTGATCTGCTTGCTGAGCTTCTCGATCTGCTTTTTGAGCTCCTGCATCTTGCGCTGCGTCTTGGCGACTTGCTTCTTCTTGGGATCCAGCTTCTTTTTGAGCTCGGCCAGCTGTTTTTTGATGGCCTGCTCGAGTTGCTTGGCATCCTTGTTCTTCAGGAGCTTGGCCGCCTTCTTGAGGGCCTTGGCCAGCTTCTTGCGCTGCATGGCGCTGAGCTTGCCCTTTTCCAGGAGCTTCTGCAGTCGGGCGAGCTCCTTTCGGGCCTCCTCCAGGTCGTGTTTTTTGAGGGCCTCGCCGAGCTTCTTGGTCAGCTTGTTCTTGGCCAGCTGTTTCCCCGCCTCGTGAAGCTGCTGCTTGATCTTCTCGGCGTTGGCCATCTGCTGCTTCAGGCCGGTGAAGTACTTGTTCTTGAGGGTCTGGTACTTGCGCTCGAACTCCTCCCGGGTCAGCTCGCCTCGCTTGAGCTGCTCCAGCAGCTTTTTGTACTCGGCGAGGAACTCCAGCATGGCCTTGTCTTTGAGGTGTCGGGCCATGTCCTCCACGGCGTGCATGTCGTCGAGGGCTTCATTGAAGAGGTCATTGTCGATCTGCAGCTTCGCCGCGGGTTTTTCGGGCGGCGGGATGGACGCGTGGCTCGAGCCGGTGGGCAGCGCCATGGCCAGAAACCCCACGCAGGCGAGGACGAGCACCCCCACGGCGGAAAGATCTCTCGGGGTGCGGAAGCGGGAGGCCGCGCGATGGTTGATGTTGCCGAGCAGGGACGAGGCCTGACGGATCTGCGCCTCCATGAAGGGCTTTTGGTCCTGGTCCGGCGTTTTGGGTAGCCGCTGCACGAAGTCGAAGGCCGAACCCAGGGCATCCTGGGTATGGTTGGCCAGATCCAATCGCTTGAGCACGTAGCGGGGCTTGACCGGGGTGACCAGTCCCCACACGGCGCCCACCAGGATCATGAGCCCGGACACCACCGACAACAGGATCATCGTGTCGATATCCAGACTTCTGGATTTATAGAAGAAAAGAGCTACGACAACCAGCGCCAGGGCCACTACGGCGGTGGTGGTGGCGCGCTCGAGCATGAGCTGGAGACGAATGCGCAGCTTGGTGCGTCTCAAAAGGGATTGTAGTTGTTGCAGATCTTTCATTGCGAAACCTCTGACAGGTCCATAGCCGCCACGGGAGCTTAAACCATACCGGACTGCAACTTAGACGCCTGAGCTACCCGTTTGGTTCTGTCTCATGTTACGCCCGGTCACCCGACCATATTCCTGCCCGAATCCGGAGACCTCGATGGTCGGTCCACCCTAGCAGTCCTATAGCTTATAGTCCACGGAGGGGACTCGCCAACTCTTTCGTTTCGCGAGGCAACCTCCTCATTTTCGCAAGGTGGCGATCCGCCCGCGGTGGACCCGCGGTGGAGTGGATCCAGACTCCGGATCCAATGGGTCCGGAATTTCTACTGGACGAGCGCGAAAATCCCTGTAACATTCATGACGTGGCCGGACCCCGTGCACGATGGGTGCTCCGTTAGGTTTTGGTTTCCATAAGGACTGCTGTGATCAAGTCGAAGGCCTCAATAGAGGAAACGGGCCCTGAAGGGTCTGGAAGCGAAGAGTCGCGGGTCGATATCCGCCTCTACCTCCATATTATACAGCGACGGCTCTGGGTGCTGCTGGCGGTGGTCGCCATCGGTTTGGGCCTGGCCGTCTTTCTGACGAGCCGTATGCCCAACAAGTATCGGGCGGACGCCACGGTGGTGGTGGATCTCCGTGCGGCCCAGATCCTGGGCCAGAAAGTCCAGGGTTTCGACAACGAGAGCGCGGGGTGGTGGCACGGGACGACGTTCCTTAAGACCCAGGAGCAGGTGCTCAAGTCCAACCGCATCGCCCTGCTGGCGGCGGAGAAGATGAAGCCCGAGGATCGAGCTCGACTTTTGGGCAAGGCCAAGAACGCGGCCCTGGGCGAGGGAGATCTCATCGAGGCGGGCAATCGCATCAGAGGCATGCGGGAGGTCAAGCCCGATAAGGACAGCCGCAAGTTCACCGTGTCGGCGGTACACACGGATCCGGCCATCGCCAAGGCCGTGGCCAACGCCCTGGTGGACGCATTCTTAGACTACAGCTTGGCCCGTAAGCGGGACTCGTCGGTGGGCGCGCAGTCCTGGCTCTCGGCCCGGCTCGAGCAGCTCGAGGACGAGCTCAAGACGTCCGAGCAGAAGCTGCAGGACTTCAAGCGCAAGAACAACCTGCTGTCGGCGTCGTTGCAGGACACCCTGAACGGCATCGCCATCCGCATCGTCAGCTTCAACCGCAAGCTTGACGATCTGCAGGTCAAGCGCATCTTCCAGGGCGCGGAGATCGCGCAGCTCAAGCGGCTCAAGAATAAAGACCCCATGAACGACCCGTCGGTGGGCATGGTCAAAAACCCCATCGTCGAGGGGCTCAAGCAGAGCTACTCCACCCAGTATCAGAAGCTCATCGAGCTGCGCGGCGACTACCTGGAGAAGCATCCCAAGATCCAGGCCCAGGAGGCGGTGCTGGCCAACGTTCGTAAGGAGATGCAGCGGGAGGCCACCCTGGCGCTGCTGGTGATGCAGGCCAAGTACCGGGTGGTGGCGTCCACTGAGTCGCAGGTGAGGGCCGCCCTGCGCAAGGCCGAGACCGAGGGCATGGCCCTGGGTCAGAAGTCGCTGAAGTTCCGGCGCATGGAGCGGGTGACCAAGCAGAAGGCCAAGTACTACGAGCTGGTGCTGTCGCGGTACGTGGAGAGTGGCCTGGCCAAGCAGCTCAACGCCAACAACGTTCGGATCCTGGACCGGGCGCGGCTGCCCAAGGAGGCCTTCTCGCCGCGGCTGCACGTGAACCTGGCCATCGCCTTCGCCATCGGGCTCATCCTGGGGCTGGGCCTGATCTTCCTGTTGCACTTCATGGACAACACGGTCAAGACCCAGGAGGACATCGAGCAGCTGGTGGGGCTGCCCTATCTGGGGCTGCTGCCGAGCATCGTCGCGGAGAAGAAGCGTAAGCGGCGCAAGGGCGAGCCGAAGCCCGCGCCCGAGGGAGGCGCCATCCCCGCCACGGCGGATCTGTTCCAGTGGCAGAACCCCAAGTCTCAGATCGCCGAGCACTGCCGCTCCATCCGGACGAATCTGCTGTTCATGTCCCCGGACAAGCCCCTCAAGGCGCTGCTGGTTACCAGCTCCATGCCCCAGGAGGGGAAGACCACGGTTGCGTTGAACGTAGCCATCTCCATGGCCCAGAGCGGCGAGAAGACGCTCATCGTGGACACCGATATGCGGCGACCGCGGGTGCACAAGGCCCTGGGGATCACCGCGCGCAAGGGCGTCTCGGCGGTGCTCGTGGGCGAGGAGACCATCGACGACGTGGTGGTCGAAACGCCGGTGGAAGGGCTGCATTGCATTCCCTGCGGAGCCACGCCCCCCAACCCCTCGGAGCTGTTGCACACCAAGCGCTTCAAGGAGTTCGTAGCCGAAGTGCTCACGCGGTACGACAAGGTGGTGTTCGACTCTCCCCCCGTGGGAGCCGTCACCGACCCGGTGATCCTCAGCAAGTCCGTGGACGGCACGATCCTGGTGGTGAAGGCCGGCGTCACCGCCCGGCAGTTGCTCGCCAAGACCGGCCGGGTGCTCGAGGACGTCAACGCCAACGTCCTGGGCGTGGTGCTCAACGACATCGACCCCGAGCGTCGCACCTACGGCGGATACTACCACTACTACTACTACCGGCGGCGCTACCTCTCGTACTATGGCGAGTCCTCTGACGGCTAAGGGCCCGCTCGGAAATTGGTTGTCCAGTGCAGGGCGTCGAGGCGCCCGGCTCGCGAGGCACGCCGAGGCGCATACTTATTGATATGCAACGAGAAGTAACGAAGTGAGCCGGGATGGATCGGCGGCATGAACGATCAAGTAATTACCGATCGGGTCCTAACCACCTCTCCTCAACAGAATCGGGCGCCCGTGGACCTCTCCATCGTCATACCCTGCTACAACGAGGTCGAGACCTTGCCTCGACTCGCCGAGGCGCTGGATCGTTTCGTGGCTCGGTTCGTCCGAGACGGCGGGCAGTGTGAGGTGCTCCTGGTGGACGATGGATCCACGGACGGTTCCCGGGAGATAGAGGCCGACCTGGCCCGGAGTCGTCCGTACCTGCGGCTGGTGCCCCTGCGGCGGAACTTCGGACAGACCGCGGCCATGGCGGCGGGGTTCGATCTCGCCCAGGGAGAGGTCGTGGTGCCCATGGACGCGGATTTGCAGAATGACCCCGAGGACATTCCCCTGCTGTTGGCCAAGCTCGACGAGGGGTACGACGTGGTTTCGGGTTGGCGTCGGCTCCGGAAGGACTTCTGGCTGACCCGCCGGTTGCCTTCCATCCTCGCCAACCGGATCATCAGCCGCGTCGGTGGGCTGCGTCTGCACGACTACGGTTGCACTCTCAAGGCCTACCGGGCCGACGTGCTGAAGCATGTGAAGCTCTACGGCGAGATGCACCGGTTCCTGCCCCTGCACGCCAAGTGGGCGGGGGCCCGGGTGGCCGAGGTGGAGGTGTGCCACCACGCGCGCGAGCAGGGGCGAAGCAAGTACGGCCTCGGCCGGACCTTCAAGGTGCTGCTGGATCTCATCACGGTGAAGTTCCTGGGTGATTACTCCACCAAGCCGCTGTACTTCTTCGGCGGGTTGGGATTTCTGATGTGTTTCATCGGCATGATCTGTGGAGGCGTCACCCTGGTCCAGAAATACACCATGGGGGCGTGGGTCCACCGCAACCCGCTGTTGCTGCTGGCGGTGTTTCTGTTTATCGTGGGGGTGCTGTTGGTTTTTCTGGGGCTCCTCGGAGAGCTCCTGGTGCGGATTTACCACGAGGGCCAGGGCAAGCCCATCTACCTGCTGGCCACCCCT